>DEHU01000165.1 GCA_002352125.1 Competibacteraceae bacterium UBA2792
ACTTAATTTACGGAGTACTTAGTGATGGACAAAAAGCCTTTGCTTCATTGATCGACTGGCGGCCCACGCTACTGGAATTTTTTGGAATCGACTGGAAGGAATACACACCAATGCTGAGAGGAAAATCTTTGTTAAACGATGATTGATGATCCGGTAACGATCATATAAATATTTGCATACACATAATGTTATCTTGTTTGCTCGCGACATCCCAGAAAACTCTCTCAAGGAACCCCGCAACTCGCTGCGGGGTTCCTGTTTAGTCGTTCTCGGAGATACCAGGCACCGTACCACCACGAACTATTGACATCGAAAAACGATAAATTTATATTTATAATCGATGTTAAAAAGGGTCTCTGCCATGGCAACCTCGTTGAGCCCGGTCGAAACGCTCGGTCGGCGATTCCAGCGCCTGACCTTCGCGTTGCTTCTCGCCACCCCTTGCGCGTTCGGATACGTGGTCTGGCAATTCGGGCCGATGGCGTTGCTGCGGCCGGCTCAGGGCATTCAAATCGATGCGACCGCACTGGCTGCCCTCGCCGGGTTCAGGTGGCTAGCGTTGCTCGGAATCGGGTCGATCATCCCTATCCTGTGGCTCGTCGTGCTCTGGCTGCTTTACGGCCTATTCGGGCTCTACGCGCGTGGCGAGGTGTTCGGGCTGGACAACATCCGGCTCATCCGTCGCTGCGGGGTCGTGCTGGTTCTGATCGATATCGCCCGAATGGTCCAGTCGATGCTGCTGGGTCCCGTCCTGGGGGCGTTCGGCGTCGCACCTTCCTACTTCGTCGTCGAACTCCAGGTTTCGGTCGCCATCGTCGGGCTCTTCATCGTGCTGATCGGCCATGTGATGGCGATAGCGCGAGAGTTGGAAGAATCGGACCGGCTCACCGTCTGAAGGCGCGCCATGACCATCGTCGTCAACCTCGACGTCATGCTGGCGAAGCGCAAGATGAGGATGGGTGACCTCGCTCAAGCCATCGGTATCACCCAAGCGAATCTGTCCATCCTGAAAACCGGCAAAGCCAAGGCGATTCGCTTTTCGACCTTGGATGCCATCTGCCGGCAACTCGACTGCCAACCCGGCGACCTCCTAGAGTACCGGCCGAACGAGCCGGACGAACCAGCCGACGAAACCGGCGACATCTGACCGGCCGGCGATTACCAGATTTCACGAGGAACGCGCATGAATTTTCGATGGATTCCCGGATTGCTGTTCGCCGCCGCGCTGGCTGGCTGCGCCGACCAGAATTCCGAACCGGTTCGCATCGGCAAAGGCGACTTGAACGCGGTAACCAGCACCTTGACGGCACAGATCGAGCGCGAAATGAAACGCGAGGATATCGCCGGATTGAGTATCGCGCTGGTGGACGATCAACGCATCGCGTGGGCGCAGGGCTTCGGTTGGGCCGACATCGAGGCCAAACGCCCGGCGACGCCGGACACGCTCTACCGGGTCGGCTCGGTGTCGAAGCTGTTCACGGCGCTAGAACTCCTCAAATTGCGGGACGCGGGCAAGCTAAAACTGGATCGGCCGGTCACCGCTTTTCTGCCCGGGTTCACGATCCGCAGCCGCGCGCCGAATCCCCCGCCGATCACCTTGCGCGCCCTGGCCGCGCACCATTCCGGGTTGCCCACCGACCGCCTGAACGGCATGTGGGCGCCGCGCCCCTCGTCCTTGGCCACACTGGTGGACGAGTTGTCCGACGAAACCCTGGCGGCGGTTCCGCAAACGCAGTACCGCTATTCGAACCTCGGCTTTTCCGTGCTGGGGCGGGTGATCGAAGTCGCGACCGGCCAGCCGTTCGAGCAAGCGATGGAGCACGATCTGCTGATCCCGCTCGGCATGAAACGATCGCGCTTCACGCAGGCACCGCCGAACGGTATCGAGGTCGCGGTGGGTTATCGAAAAAATACCCCGCTGCCTTGGTTGACGCTCCGCGACGCACCCGCCGGAGGGCTGACCTCGTCGGCGGTCGAGCTGGCGCAACTGTTGAAACTGGTGTTCGCCGACGGCGTCGCCGACGGGCGCCGAATCGTGTCGGCGCAAAGCGTGGCCGATAGCCTGTCGCCGCAATTCGCCGGCTTGCCGGCCGACTTCGGCCATCGAGTCGGGCTGTCGTGGATGTTGAGCGGCGTACAGACCGCCACGGGAGATGCGGTGGTTTGGCACGATGGAGCAGCTCCGCCGTTTTACGCCGCCGTCGCCATGCTACCGAAAGACCAGCTGGGCGTGGTGGTGCTCTCCAACAGCGAAGCGGCGGGGAAAATCTCGCTCCAGCTCGCCACCCGCGCCTTGGATTTGCTGAAGATGACCCGGCAAGGCGGCATCTATCGGCCGTCGCCAGCCGTCGAATTGCCCGCTGTGCAACTCCCGCCGGGCGAAATCGAACGCTATGCCGGCGACTACGTGGTGTTCGGACAGATGCTGCGAGTCGAGGCCCAGGGCGACCGGCTCAAGACCACGTTCCAGAATACCGGTCTGGAACTCGTTCCGGCGGGAGCAGGACGTTTCTCGATCCGGGCGCGGGTCATGGGCGTCTTGTCCTTCGGACTACCGAATCTTGCGATCGATCTGCAAAAGCCGTCCGCCACCGGTTTGCCGGACCAATCGAGCGATGCCATGATCGGCCTCGTCACCGGCTTGCCCGCTCCGGTTACCGCAACCCGCCTTCCGGGCGTTTCGATCCCGAACGCTTGGCGCGGACGTTTGGGAAGCTGCGACCTCGATACCCGCAATCAGTATTTCGAAATCCGGGAATGCCGATTTGTCGAGGAAAACGGCCATCTGGTGCTCCGTGCATCGATTCGCGGCACCGAAACCGGAGCGGAGTGGGCCGAATTCGTGCTGCCGCTGGTGCCGCTAAACGACACGGAAGCGATCGTGCCCGGCTACGGCGCGGGCGAAGGTGGAACCGCGCGAGCCGTCGCATTGGGCAACGTGGAAACGCTGCGGTATTCGGGATTCGAGATCCGCCTGCTGCGAGATCGGCGCTGACGGCCCGGTCCCGTTCCGCAAACAGCCATCGAAGCGGCACCGGCGATTTGGATTGGTTGCATCGTGCCTCGCGGCAAGCACTTGAGGCATACACTTGTTGTCACTGTCCCAAAGCCACACCGAATTCGATTCGCGGAGATCGCCGATGCGTTTTGAAGACTTGCCTCCGGAGGATCGCTACCAGATCGAACGGGCCGCGTGCCGGTTTCTGGTCGCGCACTGCTACGTCAGCTTAGACGAAGCGTGCCAGACCCTAAATCTGACGCTCCCCGACCTATGGAGCCATATCCTGCAAGAAGCCGGCTTACCGGAAAGCGATCCGCCCGCGTTCGCTCCGTTTGCCTGAACGAATCCTCATCCATCCTAAGGAGACCGAGAACATGAGCACCGCATTTTGGATCACCGGACTGGCCAGCGCCGCTTTTTTCGTCAGTCACCTCGGTTTGTCCAGCGCCGCCGTGCGCGGCCAACTGGCCGGCCGCCTGGGAGAGCAAGGGTTTCAAGGTTTGTATTCGCTGGTCGCGCTGCTGGCCTTGGGAACGATGATCGCCGGTTATATCCAGGCGCCCCACACCGATTTTCTCTGGGTGCCCGGCCACGGCTTGCGCCATTTGCCGCTGTTGATCATGCCGGTGGCGTTCATCCTGATCGCGGGTGGAGCGCTGGTTCCCAATCCTTCGGCGGTGGGCATGGCCGATGCGCTCGACCGGACCGAACCGGCTCGCGGCGCGTTGCGCATCACCCGGCACCCGGTGATGTGGGGCGTTGCGCTGTGGGCGGCAGTCCACATTCTCGCCAACGGCGACCTGGCGTCGTTGCTGTTCTTCGGCGGTTTTTTGCTGACGGCGATTCTGGGCTCGCTGCACCTCGACCGCCGAATGGCGGCCGAGCAGGGCGAACGTTGGCAGCACTTCGCCGCCGTCACCTCCTACGTGCCGTTCGCGGCGCTGGCGAGCGGTCGTCAGCGCTGGTCTTGGGTCGAACTGCGCCGGCCGGCGGCGTGGGGTTTGGGTATCTTTGCGCTCTTGCTGCTGCTCCATCCCCATTTGTTCGGCGTGCGGCCCTACTGACCCTATTCGCACGAGGCAAACACCCTCTACGTAATCTCACTCGACTTCGATGCGCCGGGACCGGAACCGGAAACGCGGCTTCGATCTCCGGCCGTCGCCGCTTTCGCGAGGAATCCCCACATGGCCGCTGCCATCTGTCTTGGCGAATTGTTGATCGATTTCGTTCCCACCGTTACCGGCACCGGCCTAACCGACGCGCCGGCGTTCGTCAAGGCGCCGGGCGGCGCGCCCGGCAACGTGGCCGTCGGACTGGCGCGGCTCGGCGTTCCGAGCGCGTTCATGGGCAAGGTTGGCGACGATGCCTTTGGTCGCTTTCTCGCCGACACCTTGGCCGGGGCCGGGGTGGATGTCGGCCCGCTACGTTTCTCGACCGAAGCGCGCACCGCGCTGGCGTTCGTCTCGTTGCGGGCGGACGGCGAACGGGAATTCATGTTCTACCGCCACCCCAGCGCCGATATGCTGTTCAACCCCGGAGAGGTCGATATCGGGGCGATCCATCGCGCCAAATTGCTGCATTTTGGCTCGATCAGCCTGATCGGCGAACCGTCGCGCGGCGCGACCTTGTACGCGGTCGATACCGCTCGCGCCGCCGGCTGCCTGATTTCCTACGATCCCAACCTGCGGCTGCCGCTGTGGCCGGACGCGAACGCCGCGCGAGACGGCATGCTGTTGGGTTTGAAGAAAGCCCATGTCGTCAAGCTCAGCGACGACGAAAGCGAATTCTTGACCGGATTTAGCGATCTGGACGCCGCTTGCAAAGCGCTCTGGCACGATGAGCTGAAATTGCTGGTGGTCACGCGGGGTCGTGCCGGCTGCGTCTATTTCACTGCGGACTTCTCCGGCGGTGTGGAGAGCTTCGCGGTCGAGGCAGTCGATGCGACCGGTGCAGGCGATGGCTTCGTGGCCGGCTTACTGCAAGGCTTGCTCGCCGATCCGGCCACGTTCCGCGACGAAGCGCGGCTACGGGAACTGTGCCGCTTCGCCAACGCGGTCGGGGCGCTCGCCACGTTGGAGCGGGGCGCGATTCCGGCGTTACCGGACCGCGAGCGAGTACTGGATTTTCTGCGCCACCAGTGATCCTCCTGCTTCAAAATTCCGGGATTGCCGGGTTGTGCCTGGCACAAAGCATCGGCGGTCCCGGAAATAACGCGCATGACATGCTACGACTAGAGAATTTCGGGTTCCACATTCCCCAGCCTTCACCCGAATGTCACTGCATCCGGGTATCGTGGTATTTGTCCAACCACAAATCACCAGAGACCTCACATGATGTTCAAAACGCTCCTCACCGGCTCCACGGCCCTGCTGTGTTGCGCGGCGTTCGTTCCCGCTATCGCCAGCGCGGCGGACGCTGCTTCGTTGAAGGTCAAGTCGGTCGAGTTCACCGCAACGCCCGCTCCCGCCACCGAAATGGAAAAAGCCGCTCCCTACACGACATCGGCGGCTGTCGTCACCTTAAGCGACGGCTCCAAGAAAACGTTCCCCTTAAGCTATAACGCGCTGTACCGTTCCGGTGATTACATCGATAACTGGTATGCCGGCCTGATCGTTGACAAGGACGGCAAGCCATTGACGCAATCGGCTCCAGACGCCAAGGGCAATGTGGCGCGCGGCCCGTTCCGTTCGGCAGGTCCCGACGGCACCTCGCTGCTGTGGGTTCCGGGCGCCAAGGTGGACGGCGTGAAAGGCAATCCGCTGTTTCTCGTCAACCACTTCGAGTACGACACCGAGGGAGAAAATATCGATTCCGCCAAGCCGCCGGTGGATTTGTACGCCCTGCTGCCCATGACCATGAATCTCGCGGTGCTCGATCAGGACCCGCAAACCGGCAAGCTGACCCCCGCGAAACTGTCCAACATCGACTTCTCTGCCGTCGAAGGTTTGTGGATTCCCTGCAACGGTTCCACCACGCCGTGGATGACGCACCTGGGCAGCGAGGAATACGAACCGGATGCGGCCGTCTTCGAAAAGACGCCGTTGGAGCCGATGAATCTCTATCGCGGCACGGCAGGTAAACTCGCCACCGGCGGCGGAGCCAATCCGTATCGCTACGGCCATTTGGTCGAGGTGACGGTCAACCCGGACGGCTCGACCAAGGCGGTCAAGCATTACGCGATGGGCCGTCTGGCGTTCGAGTTAGGCGACGTGATGGGCGACCGCAAGACCGTCTACATGGGCGACGATGGCGATGACGTGATCCGCGCCTTGTACGTGGCCGACAAAGAAGACGACCTCTCGGCGGGCACGCTCTATGCCGCCAAATGGATTCAGGAAGACGCGGCCCACTACGGCAAGGCTCGCCTCCAGTGGATCAAGCTCGGCCATGCCAGCGACGCCGAAATCGAGGCGCTGATCGCCAAAGGAACCCGGTTCTCCGACATTTTCGAAGTCGCCAGCGCTGACGCCGTCAAGGCCGAACCGGCAAAATACCAAGGATTCAAACCCGTCTATGTCTACAGCGGCACCGGCGGCAAAACGCAGCTTGAATATCTCAAGCCGAGATCCGGCATGGAACAAGCCGCCGCCTTTCTGGAAACGCGCCGCTACGCCGCCTATCTCGGCGCCACCACCGAATTCACCAAAATGGAAGGTCAGGCGCATTCCAACGCCGATAAAAAATTGTGGACCGTCATCAGCTATGTCCGCAAAGGCATGATCGACGGCCAGAACAAGGAACGCCCACAGGACGACATCAAGCTAGCCGGCGACGAGAAGGACTTGACCTGCGGCGTCGTCTACGAAAGCGTGCTCAAGGGCGGCCAAAAGGACACGGCCGGCAACGCCATCGCCAGCGACTGGGTGGCTACCGACATGGCCGGCCTCGTCTTCGGCGAGCGCAATCCCGCCGACGGCAAGCAGAAGCTCGACAAGTGCGACACCGAAAAGGTCGCCAATCCCGATAACATCCGCTACTCCGAGGCCATGCGCACCCTGTTCATCGGCGAAGATTCCGGGAACCATCTGAACAATTTCGTGTGGGCCTACAACGTCGATAGCAAGGCGCTGGCCCGTATTTTCAGCGCGCCCATCGGGGCGGAAAACACCGGCCTCAACGTGTTCGACGACTATAACGGCCACGCTTACATCACCGCCAACATCCAGCATCCGGGCGCGGCCGAGGATTTGGCGAAGTATGGGGATGACATCAAGATCGACCTGCGCCGCAAGGTGGACGAGCGCGGCTGGATCGGCTATTTGGGTGGCCTGCCGGCAATGACTCGTTAAGGCCGGCATTTCGCGATTGGCTCGATTCCCTCTTCCCCAGCAAAGGGGGAGAGGGCGATGAGCGCGAGGGTGACAGGGTGACTACGATTTAGGGCGCTGGAACCGCCACGCGGTTGGCAGGAACGATCTGCGGCTGATAAGAGAACACCTCGCGGCTCGTGGCATCAACCGATACCTTCAACCATTGCACATCGTTGGTACCGTTCGCCTGGTTATCGCCAAACGTCTCCACTCGCGTGAAGTTCTCCAGGCGCCGCCCGCTCGCATCCAAAAACGGCTTATCGATGCGGAAATAATGCGAATCGCCATGGACGTAAGCGACCGGCTTACGGAACGTGACGACTTCATCGCGCAGCGCAAGCAGGAACTCCTTGAAGCCGTCGGTGCTGGAATCCGTCCCCACTGGCGTCTTCTCCACTAGCGTTTTCGGGTCGCGTAGCGGCGCCCGATTCGGGTCGTTAAGATCCCAACCGGGGTTCGCTTGCGAAATCAGCATGACGGCAACTGAATTGCGCGTTTTCGCCTGTTCTAGGGTTTCTTTCATCCACTGGATATTCGCCGCATTGCGGGCCGCATACTCGTTGGGATCGGGAGCGACATCGCATAAATTGTTGCACGAACCCTGAACGTTCAAGGTCGCGTAAGTCACCCGGCCGATGGTCCAGCGACGGTTCTCAACGCAGGGTAAAAAAGCTCCTTTAGCGCTCAGGCAAAGCGGATCCGTCTGCACTTCTTGGCGTAGCTTGCGCTGGCCTAGGGAGAACGGCGTACTAAAAAAGAGGGCACGCTCCTTATCGAGTTGAACCAACGAGTTGTAGCCGGCAGTGCGGTCGCAGTCGGTCCAATCGTTATCGCCTGGCGTGAACATGGCCGGAGCCTTGAGCGCATTGAAATAACCCAGCGCCTTGCTATAAACGGCATCCGTACACTCGCTGCTACCTGCCTTGAGATCGCCATCGTGAACTGTGAACGCCAAGCGTTGCGCGTTCATGTCATCGATGAGTGCCGCTACGCCCACTTCCTGAACCGCTGAATAAGGTAGATCCCCCCATAGGCCGATTGCATAGCTATAACCGTTTTCATCGTTATGAGTCCGATTATCGCCATCATCGGCACTCGCACAACTCAGAGCGATCATCGCTAAGAACGGCACGGCAACAGCTTTCATAAATGCTTCGCGCAATCTCCGCGCGTCCCCGGCTTGCCGGTCCTGCCGATAACTCGGATTTTTCGTCATGATGCCCTCACATCGGGAAAAGTGGCTCGGTATTCATCTGCGAATCGGCCGCTACCCCCCCAAGACACGCATTCGGCCCGATTCACGCCAGCGAATCTAGGGAGGTTTATTGACAAAAAAATGACAAGGACATCACAGGAATCGGTTTTTATCCCTGAAGTGGAGTGAGGACGGTTATCCGCGTTTGTCGATCCGACGAGCAAGCCGGTTCCAGCAATTATGGTGCTGGCAAGCTTTCGCACCTCGAATCGAAGTTGCAGTTGGTGAGTTGGAGAACCTCCCCAGAATCTGGGGTCACCTCAAGGAAAAACCCGATCCCACGCGCGTAGTACTTGCGGGCGAAGATCCCCGGCTCCAGCAACGAATAATTCTTGGTCACCACGCAGTCGCTCGAGGAGCAGAAGCGCTGCGCGAGCTGCTGCGGAACGAACTGGTCGAGTTCGGAGTTACTACCGAATTTGTAGGTCGTGGATAGAACTTCGGTGGCATCTTCGGCGTTACCCAGCGAGAACTCCTCAAGATACACATCGCCCGATGTCGGGGACGCGAGGAAGATGACGCCCGGCTTGTCGCCGTCGCGCCCCGCCTTGAAGGAGCCGTCGATGCTGACCAATTCCGGCCTTCTGGGATCGTCGCCATCAAAACTCTCGAAATCCTTGACCTCCTCCCCGAAGTACCAGACGTTTCCATCCTTGGCTGGAACAAACCAGTCATCGGTGTTCTCGGCGAGTTCGCCGCCTTTGAAAACTTGGTCGCGGACCACGATACACGCCACGCCATCGATGAGCTTGATTTCGTTCAGCACCTCGATTGTATTGAATTCGTTTCCGCCGCTATATTCCCAGCGGTTACCGACTTTCAGCGGATAGTAGGGATTGGGGTTGGTCGGGTTTTTGGGGTCATCGAAGTTGGCTGGGTTCAAGTCGGGGTCGTAGGGGTTCTCCCCAAGGACTTTGCAGGTGTCGCGACGTCCGGTCCACTGTTCACGGCAAAATTGACCTCCTTCGCGGCTCGCGGCCTTGGCATCGGCGAGGCATTGCGCTCGCTTCTCCTGATCCGACACGTTCATGCACTTGGCGTACGCAACTAAGAAATCGTCTTGCACTTCGTGTCCGCACGCGTGGAAGAGAAGATCCGCCGTCTGAGAACAGAATCCCCCCTTAGCACCGCGGTCATCGTCGTTATCCTTACTACCATCGCCTCCCTTCGCCAATAATGAGCCACTACTCAAACAACAAATGGTTACAAACATAACTGCCACGGCAAGCAAACGAGATTTGTTGGAACCGATGTTCTCGCCCAATCCAGTCTTTGCAAATACATGCGGATCGTTGGTTCTGCCATCTCCGCAAGTTTGCGTTTGAACGGAAAAGATGGATAACCGCTTTTTCCCAATCATCGCAGGCCCTCTTGATTGCTCGAAGTCACGAAATAAATCTTCCTGCTCGCCAGGACGAAGAAAGCCGTCGTGGATGGCGAGCCTTTTCAAGCTATCCCGCTAACCTAACGACAAAGTGGTTGGAACATGGTCATTCGATGACCGCAACATGATCGTTTGGTAATGTTCGAGAAATACTGGAATCGGCAGGTAGACGCATACCGGGGAAGTCTTTTAGAGTGATGAAGTTGGCGCCAGTTGGCGCCGAAAGACAGTCGGAACAGTGTGGACTTTCTTCTGCTTACGCCATGCGATTGCTGCTGATAGAAGACGACCCGAACATCGCCGCTTTCATTGCCAAGGGGCTTAAAGAGGCCGGATTTGTTGTCGAACACACGGACAATGGCAAATCAGGATTACAAATGGCGCTCGACGCGTCCTACGACGTAGCCGTGATCGACATCATGCTACCCGGTTTGGACGGTCTCGCGATCATCGAAACGCTGCGCCAGCGGCGCATCAAGCTGCCTGTCATTATTCTGAGCGCCAAGCGATCGGTCGACGAACGGGTCGAAGGCTTGCAAGCGGGCGGCGATGATTACCTCACCAAACCGTTCGCGTTCTCCGAACTGTTGGCGCGCGTCCAAGCTTTGATTCGGCGCGCAAGTAATACGCCCGAGCCCATGGGCATTAGCGTCGGCGATCTCCACGTCGATTTACTCCGGCACGTGGTGACCCGCGCCGGTCAAACCATCGCCCTGCAACCCCGGGAGTTTTCCTTGCTGGAGTATCTCGCTCGCAACGCCGGACGAGTTGTCTCCAAGACCATGATCATGGAGCATGTTTGGGACTATAATTTCGATCCGCAGACCAACGTGGTGGAATCCCGAATCTGCCGGTTGCGCGACAAGATCGACAAGGGGTTTGCCACGCCTCTGATTCGCACCGTGCGCGGGATCGGTTATGTGCTTAAAGACGCTCCGTAACCTGCGCCACACGCTGGCGCTGCGCTTGACGCTCTGGTACGCGGGCATCTTCGCTGTGTCCTCCACGCTCGCCTTCGCGCTGGCTTACGTCTTGATCGCGGAGGTCGTGCGCGAGCAGACCGACGAGGATTTGCGAGAAGACATTCAAGAGTACGCCGCGTTCATGCGCTTGGGCGGTCTCGATCGCGTCGAGACCGAGATGTCCGTGGACAGCGAAGGCGGCGAGGGGCATCAGGTGTTCTTTCGTCTGTGGGGACCCGACGGTCGGCAACTCGCAGCCACGGACCTCTCGGCGTGGACGGGACTGAGCGAGCCGAAAGGCATTTCGGCGCGATTTGCCGATACCGACGAGCCGATCCTGGAAACGCTTGCGCTGCCACGGCGCGAACACAAAGTGCGCTCCATCTATGGAGTCATCGCGCCGGGGATGGTGCTCCAAATCGGCGAATCCCTGGAAAACAACGAGGTATTCATGGCAGCCACGTTCCGGGGATTTCTCATCGTTCTCGCAACCATCGTCGCGTTCGGAGGGCCGATCGGCTGGTTTATGGCACGACGGGCCTTGCGCGGCGTTCAGGCCATCACCCGGACGGCAACCGAGATCATGCACGGCAATCTGGATCGGCGCGTGGCAGTGCGTGCGCAAGGCGACGAACTCGACACCTTGGCGCGGACCTTCAACCTCATGCTGGACCGCATTCACGCGTTGATCGTCGGGATGAGGGAGATGACCGACAATCTGGCCCACGACCTCAGAAGCCCGCTCGGCCGGATCCGCGCCTCGGCCGAAATGATTTTGACCCGCAACGGCTCGAAGGCGGAAGCGGAGGCGATGGTCGCGGCCACCGCCGAAGAGTGCGACCGCTTGCTGGAAATGATCAATACGACTCTGGACATCGCCGAGGCGGAATCCGGTGCCGCCAAACTCAAGCTAACGGAGGTCGATTTGGTCGAGCTGGTCGGCGATGCCGTCGAGTTGTTTCAGCCCCTCGCGGAAGACAAGCAAGTCACCATCGCGGTGGATTTGCCGAACGCTTGTCGCGTTCGCGGCGATCGGCAACGGCTGCAAAGAGTGGTCGCGAATCTTCTGGACAATGCGGTGAAGTACACGCCCAGCGACGGACGCGTAACCATCAAACTCGACGATCGAGACGAACGGCTCAGATTATCTATCCAAGATACCGGCCTCGGTATCTCGCCCGACGAAACGACGCGCATCTTCGAGCGGTTCTACCGCTGCGACCGCAGTCGCTCCGAACTCGGCAACGGCTTAGGACTGAGCCTTGCGCTGGCGTTTGTGCGGGTCCACGGCGGCGATATCGCCGTCGATAGCACCCCGGAACGAGGCAGCACGTTCACGATCATGCTCCCCCGGCTACACGCCGCTTGACGTACAGAGCCAAGCTCCGTGTCAATCGCACTGGATAACGCGACATTTTCGGCTGTCGTGCCGCGCTTGCTCCGCTCCGACCAACCTCCTTCGCGCAAAAAGCTTCGACCGATCAACTTTTCTTTGTTTCGGCGGCGAACCAGCACGCTCGGCTGCCTGGTCGCCGTGGTCGCGCTGCTGTCATGCGGAGCGGCGATAGCGCAAGGGGATTCCGCTACGGATCCTTCCGAGGAGCTTTCCGAGCCGGACGATGACAAAGTCGAGACGTCGTCGCCGACAACCGACGAGACGGCGCTTCCCGAGGAAACCCGCCAATTGGGCGTAGACAAGAAAGCCACGTCACCTCCGACAGCGGACGAGAGGGAGTCGGCGCGACTTTATCTGACCAACGAGGAGCGGCGCAAAGTCGGGCGGAAATACTCGTTGACTTCCTGGCTCACCGCAGCCGCCCTCATAGAGCTAGAGGGGCAATCCCAAGCCTTTCGTTCGACGGAAAGCAATTCGAAGGATCGCTTGGCCGACACTACCACGAGCGCTCAAGCGGAATTCATCGCTGCTACCCCATGGCGGAACGCGAAAGCGGAAATAGTCTTGGAATACGACTCCACAGCGAATCGGATCGTCGCGGATGAGGCTTTCCTCGGTGTGGAGGTAGAGGATTGGGAGATCGAGGCGGGACGGCTGTACACCCCGCTGGGAATCTACATCAGCCATTTTGCGTCTGGGCCCCTGCTGGAATTCGCCGAATCGAGAGCGGATGGCTTGATGCTTTCGTACACGCCATCCGACCGGCTGGAATTCAAGCTGATGGGCTATCGCGGCGAGGCCCGTCCCGCCAACGACGGCTCGGAGAAGCTGGACTGGGCGGCCTCGATAGAAGCCCGCCTGGGGGGGGGCTGGCTGCTGGGACTAAGCTATCAATCCGACTTGGCCGATTCGCGGGAGGCACTCCTCGAAGACTCCGGTAGCCGTTACCTCAAACGAGTCGGGGCGGCTGGAGGCTACGCGGTGTGGACCACTGCCGATTTCGACCTCACTTTCGAGGTGATAGGAGCCCTGCGGCCGTTCGATGAACTGGAAGACGACCGCAACCAGCCCATCGCCTGGAACGCCGAGTTCGCCCATTTCGTCCACCCGCGTTTCGACTGGGCCTTACGCTGGGAGGGTAGCCGCGAGCTGGTCGATGCGCCCGATCGTCGAGTGGGTTTGGCACTGATTTGGCGGCCTGTGGAACAAGCCAGTCTGACGGTCGAATATCTCTACGGTTGGTTCTCCGGCAGTCTTGCGACGAACGAAGAGGGCGAACCTTACGAGAGCACATACCAAATCGGCGCGAAGCTATCCGTCGCATTTTGACGGGGGAAAGTCCCGGGTTGGCGCTCAACGAAACGCATAGGCAGATTACTGGAATTCTGGTTGAAATTCCCTTTACCGGAACGAAGCGAAAGCATTATTTTGGCGATATCGCCAACTCGAATGCACCACCATGAACGCTCGCAGTTTGCCCTTCGCCCTCAACCCATCGCCGGCCACGATTGCGGTCGCCGGATTGTTCGCGCTGGCGCTGGCGATGGGCGTCGGCCGTTTCGCCTTTACCGCCCTGTTGCCTTTAGCCAGGGAACAGGGTTCGTTAACCTTGAGTTCGGCGGGTTGGCTGGCGGCGGTCAACTACGGCGGCTATCTGGTGGGCGCTTTGTGGGTGGTGCATAGCCGCTCGGCGGATGCGGCACAACGCTTGGGAATAGGGCTCGCTTTCAGCGTCGCCACGACTCTGGCGATGGGCTGGGATCTCGGCTTGGCGGGATGGACGATGGTGCGGTTCGTCGCTGGCGTGGCTAGCGCCTGGGTTTACATCTACGCCACGGGGATCATGCTGCGCACCTTGATTCACGCCCGCGCCAGCGGCTGGAGCGCCCTGCACTACCCAGGAGTGGGCGCCGGCATCGTCCTTTCCGCCGGCGTCGCGCAGGCTCTACTCGATCATGGCGCGGCGACGGCCTGGGGCTGGTGGACGCTCGGCGGTTTCGCGGCGCTGGTGGCGCTGCCGGTGGCTTTGGTACTGGTCCGGGCCGAATCGTCCGTCGCAGCGACCCATGCCACGCCGACGAACGCGGTTTGCGGTGCGACGGCTCATCCCCCTTTGGGCTGGATGGCAGCGGCCTACGGTTTGGCTGGTTTCGGTTACATCGTCAACGCGACCTTTTTGCCGACCCTGCTTCGCGCCCAACCCGGCGTGGCCGATACGGCGTTAGCCGGCTGGCTGGTAGTGGGCTTGGCGACGCTGCCGGCGACGGCGTTGTGGGTCCGTCTCGGATTGCGGGTGGGTGCTTACCCGGCTTTGATCGCTTGCACCCTGCTCCAAGCCATCGGGGTCGCGCTGCCGGTTCTCTGGCCGGGGCAGCATCTTGCGGCCTGGGCCGGTGCGGCATTGCTGGGCGGCACGTTCATGGGGATCGCCGGCCTGGCCCAGTGGTTGGCGCGGGTGCCCGACCCGCAGGCGACCAGCCGGCGCATCGGCTTCATCACCGCCTGTTACGGCGTCGGCCAGATCGCCGGTCCGCTGGCCACTTCGGGCTTGGCCCAAGGCGACGATCTGACGATACCCGTGTTGCTCGCGGCCGGCGCTCTCGTGCTTGGCGCCGGCCTGTTCGAAATTTCCCGGCGCGTCGAGCGTCTAGCCTGAATCCTTTCGTGGAGGAAAACAACATGCCTTACGTCAACATCAAGATCACCCGCGAAGGCGCTACGGCGGCGCAAAAGGCCCGTTTGATCGCGGGCGCGACCGAACTGCTGCGCGAAGTGTTGGGCAAGAACCCAGCCACGACGATGGTAGTGATCGACGAGGTGGAGACCGACAACTGGGGAATCGGCGGCGAAACGGTCACCACGCGGCGAGCGCGGGGAGTTTAAGAAGCTGACGGCAGCAGCGATACCGATACTGTCTTTCCTGTCACGAGCCGATTCCAAATAATCGTTCGATGCCACCAGTGTTCGTTTATTACTTACACATCACCGAACCGGCTGCGGCGAGTGGTCGCCCGTTCGCGCAAGGCGAACAGCGATAGGCGCCCTTCGCTTAGTGCAGACACAACGGCCAGGCCGGGATTCCACCTCCGAAACCGGCTTCCACAGCCACCGCATTGCCAGTGCTGGCAACACGCATACACCGCCCTCCAGCTCAATCCTGCATCCCTGATCAGCCGAAAAACGGATCCTGCGACATATTGCCGCATTCCGAATGTTCCCGCCCCTCGTTAATATCGACTTGTTTTTCATACAGAAACAACTCGAAAAATAATACAGACCTCGTCTGTGGAGTCATTTAAGTGATTGAGGGGATGTGTAAAGTGAGTCAAAAATCCGTAATACGCCTATTCGCCGTTTGCATTCTGGCAACCTTGGCAGGAACAGCTTGGGGGTGGGATAAGGACTACGCACTGGATGAAATAGTGGTGACCGCGCCGCGACCTGCCGGTCAGCCGCTGAACACGACAACGCTCAGCACCGGGGATCTGGCCGCTCGGCAGTATGCCACCAGCGATACAGCGAGCTTGCTGAGCGACGTGCCCGGCGTGGGACTCCAAGGCGCTGGCGGCGTTTCCAGCCTGCCCATCATTCACGGGTTGGCCGATGACCGGGTACGTACCCAAGTGGACGGCATGGACTTGATGACAGCGTGTCCGAATCACATGAATCCGGCGCTTTCCTATATCGATCCGACTCAGGTGGAGAACATCAAGGTTTATGCCGGCATTACCCCCGTTAGCGTTGGTGGCGACAGCCTCGGCGGGACAATTCAAATCGAATCTGCCGCCCCTGAGTTTGCCGGCATCGGCCAGGGTAATTTGGTGAAAGGCCAGATCGGCGCTTTCTACCGCAGCAACGGCAATGTCTTGGGCGCTAATGCCGAGGCGATCCTGGCAAGCGAGAACCTGAACCTCACTTATACCGGCTCCACTGTGAGCGCCGACAATTACAAAGCCGGTGGCAATTTCAAACCAGCAGGTCCAGCAGCACCTGATCAGGGTTGGTTGGGAGGCGATGTGGTGGGCTCCTCCGCTTACGAAGTCACGAATCAGTCACTCGGTATTGCCTATCGAATGGATAACCACCTGCTGACGGCCAAGGTGGACGTGCAAAACAGTCCGTACGAGGGTTTTCCAAACCAGCGCATGGATATGACCGATAACGAAAATACTTTAGTCAATCTAGGCTATCGTGGGGAATATCAATGGGGTTTTTTGGAGGCTCGCACTTATCACCAAACGACCCGCCACGAGATGCAATTTGGCGACGACAAACAGTACTATTACGGCACGCCGGCCACCATTCCGGGTATGCCGATGAACACCGAGGCCAATACAACCGGAGCCTTGCTCAAGGCCGATATCAACCTCTCGGAACGCGACCTTCTCAGAGTGGGCAGCGAATACCAGCGTTATCGTCTGGACGATTGGTGGCCACCCTCCGGCGGGAACATGGGGCCCGGTACGTTTGAGAATATCAACGACGGTCAGCGTGATCGCTACGCTCTCTTTGGCGAGTGGGAAGCGAATCTCGACCATCAATGGACCAGTCTGCTGGGCGTGCGCCACGAGACGGTTAAGATGGATACCGGCAATGTGCATGGGTACGCCAATACCAACGGCATGGGCACGATGGTCAATAACCAGCTCACCGATAGCACTACCTTTAACGGCCAGAACCACGCCAGAACCGATCAAAACTGGGATTTGACCGCACTCTTGCGCTATACCCCAGACACCACGCAAACCTATGAACTGGGGCTGGCACAGAAAACCCGTTCCCCCAACTTGTACGAACGTTATACCTGGTCAACCTGGGCCATGGCGGCGGTCATGAACAACTTCGTCGGCGATGGCAACGGTTATGTGGGGAATCTCGACCTGGAACCGGAAATTGCCCATACCCTGAGCGCCACCTTCGATTGGCATACCGAAGACCGCGCCTGGGAATTCAAGGCAACTCCCTATTACACGCGCGTGACCGACTACATCGATGCAATACGCTGCACGGAGGGGGCCTCCTGCACGGCAGCCAATGCGACCATCCAAAACCAGTTTGTCGTGCTCCAATACGTCAACCAATCGGCCCGGCTCTACGGCATCGATCTCTCCGGGCGTATGCCGCTAGCCAAGACTGATTGGGGGCGTTTCGGTCTCAAAGGTCTGGTCAATTATACCCACGGCGAGAACCTCGATACCGATGATGGCCTTTACAACGTCATGCCGCTCAACGCCAAATTGACCTTGACACACCAGCAAGGTGGCTGGGATAACAGCCTCGAACTGGTGATGGCGCGGAAGAAAGACGATGTTTCCGCTGTCCGCAATGAAATCAAAACGCCAGGTTATGGTCTGTTCAACTTGCGCGCCAGCTATTCCTGGAAACAGGCACGCCTTGATTTCGGCATCGAGAATCTATTCGACAAGCTCTACTACCTACCAACTGGCGGCGCGTATACCGGTCAGGGTAAGACCATGTCGATCAATGGAATTCCCTGGGGCATTGCCGTTCCCGGTGCGGGACGCTCGATCTACACGGCGGTTAGCTTTAAATTCTGAATTCAGATGCCTTGTATCGGACGCCCATAAATCAATGCTATTGGCCGTCTTGCATACAAAAATCTGAATGGCTCGCATTTTCGAAAATCGGATTAACAGGGTCGGACGATCAGCAAACGTTTTCCCCGCCGCCGCACCTCGTGCGGCATCGGCGCCGCGACAGGCAGGGAATTCGCGAGTTTTCCGCTCGCGAATTCCCTGCTGCGGATTGGGAAGATAGACCGCGACGAGGTCGTTATTTCCGAATCGCGCTGCCCCTGCCGCCTCCCCGGATGCCGGAACCGACCGTTCCGGTCCCCGTCGAGCCGATTCCGCCGATGGTTCCCGACCCCACCGTAGTCCCGTCGTTGGTGGGCGCCGGCTCGTACTCCGGGAAAAAGGCCACGCCGCCATCGCCGTTCACCAGTATCGCGACGCATTTCACGATCCGGCCACCGACCGGCTGGTCGAGGACGATGGTCCGCGAAAAATCCGGCAGCGAGCCCGCGATGGTATCGGCGATGCCGCCTTCCATCAGGTTCGCCAGCCAGAGGGTCATCGCCTCGACGGTCCAGTCGAAATCCGCTGTCGCCCGAACGTTCTCCAGCTTCATCAGTATCTTGGCGGGTTCGGTGGCGGTCCGACAAACGCCGGTGAAGCGCAGGTCGAAACCGAGTCTACCGGTCAAACCGCCCGGACCGGGGGTATCCACATCGAGCTCGAACTCGGCGTGCACGGCGTCCGGAGTCTGGCTTTTGGATAGTTTGACGTGGCGCTCGCCGTCGAGCGGGGTGCCGGTCCAGGACACGTCGATATCTCCCTGGTACAAAGGGAATTTATCGACGTAGACATCGTCGTGGATGGCGTGGCCTACCGCCGCCTCGATCCGGTCGGCGAGCTCGGCCGCCGACAGCAACGGCGTTGCGGCCGGTTTGGCGTAAGCCTGCCACAAGGGATGAGCGCGGAGCGTGGCCCGGCCGATGGTCAAGTGATTCTGGTAGCCGCTCGCATCGTCGAGCCAGCGACAGGTGGTGGCGGTCTCGCCGAAGTGCTGCTCGTAGACCGCGATCCCGTCGACCAACAGCGTCAAATTTGCGATGCACCAGCCATCGGTGCCGGGTTTGAGCAGATGGATCTGGTGGATGTCGCTCAGGTCGGTCACGTCCGGGGCAAGCAGCTCGTAGGTGAACTCGTCGCCCCGCTCGAAATCGTCGCGCCCGTAATCCAGCCAAGTCCCGTCGGGCTCGTAGTCCTTGACCGACGCGTTGACGCCGTCGTCGGTATCGGCGTCCGCGACGTTGGCCGTGCGCACGCGCAGTTGCAGGCGCGAGACGCCGCGACCGTCGAGGGTGGAAAACGCCTGAATGGCAGACGATTCGCCGTGGGCGTTGTAAACGCGCACCTTGTAGTAATACAGCGTATCTCGGGCGACGGTGGCATCCGTATAGGACATCGGCACGGCCCCGCCGTCGTAGGGACTCCAGGCCGCCAGCCGGGTCCACGGACCGCCGTAAGCGGGCGCGCGATAGAGCTCGTAGCCGGACTCGTAGGACGACAAGTCCCACCAGTGAAAGCGGATCGAGGTGGCGGTTCTCTCGTCGAGAATCGGCCCATCCGGTCGGACCGGCTTGCCGAACGGGTCGTCGGGTTCGGTCGATAATCCGCCACCGCCGACGATTCCGCCACCGGGCGGGATCGTGCCGGGCGTCGTCGCTCTCGCGACCGCCGCCGATGCGGAGGCCAGCCCGATCACCAGGGCGATCATCGCGCCGATCGCTCCAGTTTTGTTGAACCAGCGTCGTGGATTCATACGCTTTCTCCTCTTGGCCGGCGGGATTTACTGGCAGTCGAACAGCGACGAGTCGCAAATGTTCGCGGGGCAAGTGGTCTGGACGGTCCCCACGTAGCAGGCGATCTCGTTCGACACGCCGCCGTAGCAAGGCGTGGACGAGCGGGCCTGATAGCGGCTGGTCAAGCCCTGACGGATTACGTCTCCCTGGCAACCGCGGATGACGTAGCCGACTTCGCGCGAGTAGGTGGCGTCGCGAAAGTAGACCACCTCGACTTCGCTGGTGGGCAGCGCGAACGAAGGGGCTGTGGCAAAGCCGAGTAGCCCCGCCAGCATTCCGGGGATAAAGCGCGTGTTGTACGATTTCACGATGTCTCTCCTCTTGGATTGCATCTGGCCCGACGGCCGAGCCATCGTTCAGATGCGTTGCTTTGCTAAAGAGGCGTCGATTCGCTGATCGCGACCGGCCTCGCTCGGACGGGAACGGAACGCGCTCCCGTACCCGGTCATTTCCACGATTGGGCGCAAGGGTTCAAGGCGAGCGAGAAAGACACGAATTTCTGGCGGGGAGCCGACACCCGTCCAGAGCAAGCGGCGAGCACCGTGGTGTGGAACATGCTTTCTTACGGCTCGACCCGGATCGCTTCGACGATCCCGGTTTCGAACCGAAACCACCGAATTCAAATCTAATTTTCCCGGCGGCGAGGCCGTCGTTTCGGCCGCAACCCGCCGGTGGTGCGCCGGGTGCATCGGCCGATAAACTGGCGAGGAGCTCGCGATGAGAGACAAGTCCGACGTCGATTTAAGCTGCTGCCGCCAAAGCTTCAGATGCAGCTTTGTTGGAGTTGCCCTGCCGGTTCTCTGGCCGGGGCAGCATCTTGCGGCCTGGGTCGGTACGGCATTGCTAGGCGGCACGTTCATGGGGATCGCCGGCCTGGCCCAGTGGTTGGCGCGGGTGCCCGACCCGCAGGCGACCAGCCGGCGCATCGGCTTCATCACCGCCTGTTACGGCGTCGGCCAGATCGCCGGTCCGCTGGCCACTTCGGGCTTGGCCCAAGGCGACGATCTGACGATACCCGTGTTGCTCGCGGCCGGCGCTCTCGTGCTTGGCGCCGGCCTGTTCGAAATTTCCCGGCGCGTCGAGCGTCTAGCCTGAATCCTTTCGTGGAGGAAAACAACATGCCTTACGTCAACATCAAGATCACCCGCGAAGGCGCTACGGCGGTGCAGAAAGCCCGATTGATCGCGGGCGTGACCGAACTGCTGCGCGAGGTGCTGGGCAAGAATCCAGCCACGACGATGGTAGTGATCGACGAGGTGGAAACCGACAACTGGGGAATCGGCGGCGAAACGGTCACCACGCGGCGAGCGCGCGGGTCTTGAACTTGGCTTTACGAGATTTTGCTGAGTTATAGGAAACGTTCAAGCTTCAAGCGCGGTCAGCGCGTCAAACTCTAAAGCAAATAAACGCATGGCCAAAAATTCCCCAACTTCATCAGCTAGCGCCTCGCCACGCATCAACTTTCTGACTATGCGAGTAAAGGGAATTTTTCCTTCGCGAATGTTTCCCATCAAAATTTTGAAATCTTCCCAGTATGTTGCAGCTTCGCCCGAAAAAAGCGCCCCAAATTCGGAGGCGGTATGTTCGAGATCATTCAATGCGTGTTTAAGAGTCTCGCATTCAACTAACGCTCTATCTTTCGTTGCGCAATTGAAATCGTGGATAGCGGATACCTCCGCTAGAGCCGTCACCAGATGCTCAAAAAGTGTTGTGTATTTCCCTTCAAGAACATGGAAGCCGAGGGAATCCAACCAAGCTGCATCCGAGTATGGAAGCGGAAAAAACGAAGATACGCCTGAAAAAGACAGTGGCGTGACGGCAAAATTACCACGCGTGGGCACAACGATAAGTTGGCGACCGTCTCCAGCAACTTTGCGAAGAAGTTCGAGTAACATATCCACTCGCTTCATCCAATCGAATACCGAATCGACTGAAACCACGACCAAGGCTTCGGCGAACGGCCAAGGCCCCAATGTTTTCTTGGTTAGTCGGACGCTTACTTTAGCAGAGAAACCAGTGGCTACCGCTGCTTGTTCAAGACGTCGCTGTAACTGTTTCAGCTTGGATTCCATTGATACCTCGACGTTGGCCACAACGAGTCGGAGCGCATTTTTCCGGTCTGCTTTCTTGCCTATCCCGCCGAATAATTGGGTTGCCTTGATGTTTTGAGAGCCCGCCTCGCCGATTACGAGCCTCAAGGACTCTACAAGACCACGCAATTGCGCCAGAGTGGGAGGCATGTTGCCGATCAAGTGCCACGGTTCTTGAGTCGCGAGCTCAATCTGCTCAACGGTTTGGTCGCAGATCGAAACGGAAGCAGCCCAACGCTCGGGCAGATTGATGAGATTACGAATTAAATCGGTGGAGCAGTGGAAGAGAATATTTTGCAGATCGGAAACGCTAGCGACTGCTGTCCCTGTCGAGGTTAGATGATCTGCATTCGCTGGTCGGGCCAGTAGCCTCGCTGCTTGATGAATCGATCCGAGCGTGTCGAGATGTTTGCGCCAGTTTTGCACTTTGCCGCGGAGCACTCCGTCGATAACCTCTTCCAAAGGCTTGATCAATCGGTCAAGCAAATCTTTGCCAGTCGCTAAATAGTGGGTTTCGCTCTGTACCCCTACACGTTCAGCGACCGCTGCTATCCATCGTCGGTTTCTTTGGGGAAGTGCTTTCGGAGGCAGGTTGGCACGCGGAATATGCTTACTGGCAAGAGTGTAGTCGCCAACACGGCTTGGAATTCCATCCGGGTCTATTGCACTGGAAACTACAAATTCCGCACTTGGAGCCAGCGCCAACAATCGCTCGCACAGCGCGACAACTTCATCGTGAATATTGGGTTGTAATCGATCCGAGACATGGAAGATGTCGGCAGTTACAGCAAAACCTTCGGGTTCACGACGGAGTACTGGTTTCGATGCCCAAGGTGTTTCGGCAAACACCCGCTTTAGGAGAGCATCCTGACCA
>DEHU01000037.1 GCA_002352125.1 Competibacteraceae bacterium UBA2792
TTGGCCCGATCACGACGCGCCCGGATACCGCTATGCGGAAACCGTCGCCAAGCTGGCCAAGGCGGGCGGCGCGGCGGACGTGCGGACGCTGCAACCCGACAAGCTGGACGCGACGCTACCGGACGGCTGGGACGCGGCGGACGCGCGGGCGGACGGCTGGACGGCGGAACGGNNGAAACCCCGGAACCGACCGCCAGCAGCCAACGCAAGGTAACGTTGAACGTCATCGCAGGCGATTTCCCCGAATTGTGCGACGCAGCAGAAACGGCTTTGATCGAACACGAACCCAACATGTTCCAGCGCAGCAACGAACTGGTCCGGGTCATGGTCAGCCGTGCCGAAACCGTTCACGGCATTTCCCGGCCCGGCGGCAAGACCTTGATCGCGGCGGTGGACGTGGAGCACCTCCTAGACCGGCTGAACCGTCATGTGCGCTGGCAGCGCTGGAGCCACCGAAAAAGCGGGTGGTCGGCCTGCAACGCCCCGCGCGCCGTGGCCACCTCGTTGCTGGCGCGGGCGGGCGCGTGGCGGTTCAACTCCATCATCGGCGTGGTGACCGCCCCGACCTTGCGCCCCGATGGCAGCGTGATCGACCGGCCCGGATACGACCCGGCCACCGGTCTGCTGTTCGTTTCGCACGGCATCGCCTTTCCCGATATTCCGCCCCGGCCGAGCCGGGAACAGGGACGGGCGGCGCTGGATTTCCTGCTGAAAGAAGTCTTGTCGGGGTTCCCCTTCGCCGAATCCCACGACCGGAGCGCGGCGCTGTCGGCGATCCTGACCGCCTGCGTCCGGCACTCGCTGCGTTCCGCCCCGCTGCACGCCTTCGAAGCGCCCCGCGCGGGTTCGGGAAAATCCTTGCTGGCGGATGCGGTATCCCTGATCGCCACCGGCGCGACCGCGACCGTCATGACGTTCACCCCTGAACCGGAAGAGCTTCGCAAGCGCATCCTGGCGGTGCTGATGCAGGGCGAAAGCGTCATCAATCTCGACAACATCGAGGGACCGCTGCACGGCGAATCCCTTTGCACCGTCCTGACCGGCGAATCGTTCAGCGAACGCCTGTTGGGTACCAACAAAACTGCCACCGCCCCCACGGTCTGCACTTGGCTGGCGACCGGGAACAACCTCACCTTGCAAGGCGACATGACCCGGCGCGTCATTCCCTGCCAACTGGACCCGCAGTGCGAGCGGCCCGAAGAGCGCCAATTCAGCCGCAATCTGTACGAATGGATACCGAAACACCGCCCCGCCCTGGTGGTGGCCGCCCTAACCGCCCTACGTGCCTATATCGTGGCGGGAAAGCCTCGACAACCCATCGCCACCTTCGGCAGTTTCGAGCAGTGGTCCGACCTGGTGCGTTCCGCCCTGGCGTGGCTGGGCGAAGCGGACCCGAATCGAGGCCGCGCCCGCCTGGAAACCACCGACCCGATTGGAACCCGATTACGCGGCTTGATGATGGCGTGGTACGCCACCTTCAAGACCGCGCCCGCCACCAGCAAGGAAGCAGTAAGCCGAGCGCACGAAAAAGCCTGGGTTGATGGACGGGAAACGCGCGCATATCTGGCCTTGCACGAAGTCCTGTCCGAGCACTTTTCGGACCGAAGGGGAGAAATAAGCCCCCGATTCCTTGGCGAATTCTTGAAGCGCTACGCCCGGCGAATTGAGCACGGCGCGCGGTTCGAAGCGACGGGAACGACCCAAAACCGAACCACTTGGCGCTTGGTCCCGGTGGACCCAAACACGTTCGAAAACGCCGTGCAAAATTTTTCCAGCTAGGGAAATCGACTCACATGACTCACACGACTCACCGAATTCACCGGATCGGCCTGTGAGTCTGGTGAGTCTGGTGAGTCGTTTTCCCTCCATCAAAATTTTTTGCACGATTCACAACGGATAAAACAACCATGATTTGCACCGATCAGTGACAACTTCAGGCCCGAACTAGCTCAATCCAACCGATCCAGCGAGTAGTGCCACGAAAACAACCCAATCCAGCGAGCGGCACCATGACCACAAAACCACGCCCCACAGACCCGGCCGCGCTACGACAGCGAGAAATCATCGCGGCCAAAGACGCTGCACGCTTGCGCGAGCGGATCAGCCTCAAATGGCCTGAAACGGGCACCAGTCCGACCCGTGTCGACAGTTCCGCCGAACGCGAGAAACGATTGCGGGATCGTGAAGACGCCCTGTTGCTGAATTACTGCGAGGGCAACGCGGAACTGGCCGCCAAGGTGCGACAAACCATCGCTCCGGAACAAATCACCGCTTGGATTGCATCACTAGAAATCGAACCTGGCTAATGACCCAAAACGGCGTATGCCTTGCGCAGGTTACCGATAGCCTCGTCCCATCGCCCTTCGCCCTTCGCCCTTCGCCCTTCGCCCTTCGCCCTTGTGAGCGGTCGCCGCGCGCAGCAACGCATCGGCCTTAACGCGATGCGCTGATTTACGATATTCGAGCGAGACCGATAGCGGTCCGACATTGCCTTGCGGTAGGCTCTTATGAACCCCTTTGCATCGCCGTAGAATCCAACCATAGAGCTGATAAAGCCATTCCATTCCCGAGCCTCCTGCGTCGTCGATTTGCTTACAGCATAGCCAGAAACCCGGATCGAGTAGGAAAATCAGGGGGAAACCGATTGACAAAGGGCGGTTTGGCGGTCTAATTAATGACGGATCAGATGATCGCGAACCCATGCACCGATGCCACTTCTCACCGAGGAGACTCCGGGGGATGTCAGATGAACGCTCTCGACACCGAACTCAAAACGTATCAGCGCCTCTTGCCGAGCCTGCTGGCCGAACAGGGGAAATTCGCCCTGATTTCGGGTGAAACCCTGTTGGGGACGTATGCCGCCTACGAGGACGCGCTCCAGCGCGGTTACGAGCAGTGCGGCATCAAGCCGTTTCTGGTCAAAAAAATCGCCGAAGAAGAGCAGGCCTTTTATTTCACGCGCGATCTGGGCGAGCCATGCCAGGCGTAAACGTCCAAATCCAGGCGAACGGCCCGATCATCACAGCGCAAATCGGCGTTTCGTCGCCCAGGCGCGCGGCGCTGACCCAATCCGGTGCGACTGTTCCTCCTTCCGTGCCCTGCCGGCTGCTGGTGGACACCGGCGCATCGTGCACCTGCGTCGATCCGACGATCATCAAACAGCTCGGGTTATCGCCGAGCGGCAGCGTTCCGATCCACACGCCATCGACCAGCCCCGGCAACCTGCATCATTGTCCCCAGTACGATGTCAGCCTGATCATCGTCCATCCGAGCTTGAATCGGATTTTCGGCGCGATCCCGGTGCTGGAGTCGAGCCTGTGCCATCAGGGCATCGACGGCCTGCTGGGACGCGACGTGCTCTCCAAGTGCCTGCTGGTCTACAACGGCGAGATCGGCCTGTTCACCTTGGCGTTTTAACCCGAGCGTCGCCCCGCATCTCAGCGATTGAGCGCCGCCCCATCGATAAAGGTAGCGCCGACAAGCGGCTGATCGTGGTGGAAGGCGAGTTGGGCGGGGTGTTCAAGGTGATGCAGCGGGATGGCTCTATCGTGTCCACCGTGCTGCGGGTGACGTGGGACGGTGGAACCATCGAACCGCTCACCAAAACCAGCCGGATTCGCGCCAGTAACCCGCACTTGTGCATCGTCGGACACATCACCGCCGACGAACTCAAGGAACTGCTGACCACCGTGGATTTGCGCAACGGCCTGGCCAACCGGTTCCTGTGGGTCATGGCCCGGCGAACTCGGCTGATTTCCCGCCCCAAAGCCATGCCCGATGAAGCGGTTTCCGCATTGTCCGGCAAGATCGGCGCCGCGCTGAATCACGCCACACCCGGACAGGTGGCTTGGAGCGCATCGGCCCTAGAGGCGTGGGACGCCCTTTACCCGGAATTGACCGGCGAACGCGAGGGCGCTTGGGGCTACGCCACCGGCCGCCCCGGCCTCCCCGGCGCCAACCGTCACAGCGGCAACCCGAGCGCCCGCCGAAGGCAACGCCCAGCCCTTCGACTCCGACCGTTCGCGCGGTAGAGGTCATCGTCAAGAAGCGGCGAAAGATTGTGAAGCCCGGGTAGCGCACCAAGAAGGACCGCCAGCGTTGAAGTTTCTGGCGGTTTTGGGTATC
The DNA here is from genome assembly GCA_002352125.1 of Competibacteraceae bacterium UBA2792. GTDB lineage: Bacteria > Pseudomonadota > Gammaproteobacteria > Competibacterales > Competibacteraceae > Competibacter_A. Next base: position 4,126 of record DEHU01000037.1, read on the forward strand.
CAAGGTTTCTTGGCGGGCGCGACACGGTGCAATTCTCCCGGCCGTAGCACGGCACATGCCGGAGCGCCATGCGGGGTTGCCGGATCGCCGGATGGGAGGCCCCGCCACCCGCTGCCACCTGTATAACGCAGTCCAGCCGTAACCGCCGCATAATCGGGCTTTACGGCCTTGTCAGCCAAGGAGGATCGAGGAAGATCGCGGGCTATCCGAGACGGAATATTCTTTTATTTTTCAGTTAGGTATCGTGGAGTTGGCCTGGTAAAATATCCTCGTGTATCCCCGTTGGCCGCCGTCCATGCCCCAGTCCGACCAGTACCCCAAAATCCTCTCCGACCTGGCCGATTGTATCCGGCAACGGTTGTGCCGGAACCTCCCGGCCGATCAAGCCGAAAACCTATCCCTGGCCATCGCCGAAGACATCCGTTACCAGTTCGGTGGTTTGTTGATCTACATCCCCAAGGGCGAGGCCTTCGACCGGGCACGGCGAAACAAGGCTATCGTCGCCGCATTCGACGGGAAGAACCACTCCACCTTGGCCCGCCGCTACGGCCTTTGCTTGTCGAAAATCTACGATATAGTTGATCCGGCAAATAAACCAGAAGCAGGAAGAAGCAGGAAGAAGCAGGACATTTCAAAATAAAACCATAGATAGGTCGCCGTGGCATCAAGGGCAAGCCCGGCAGATCGGGAGTTACTCGCCAGCCGCTCCCGGCCTTGGCGAGTCGGGAAGCTCTCGCAACGTCGCCAGCGTTCCCACCCCGTACCCGCCCGGGTGGTGCTAGCCATGATCGGCTGGCGCTGCCAACCACTTCCGACGCTGGCGAAGTTGCCAAGCTAGGCGTTTATGGCGATGACGGCGTAAAAAAGTCGGTATTTCTAGCGGTATTTGGAAAATAATAATGTATTTTTTGTATGTTAAGCATAGTGTTAACACTATGGTTTGATTCCCCCCGCCATTTCGGCATCCCACCGCATCAGAAAACCCCTGCTGTCTGCCAAAACCACGCAGCTCCTCCAGCCAGAAATATGGGCGATCCTCGTTGCGTTTTACGGATACCCAATATTTCACCTTCAAATCGAAAGTGGATTCAAGCCACGATAGCAATATCAAGGCATGTCACGTTATCGTTCGCTTCAAAACATTCGTGCTGCCAGCCCAATCTCGTATGCGCCGAACAAAATGACTAACATCCCGGCGGCCTGCCGTACTATCGGCCGACGCACGAAACCCGCCAGCGTCGCCGCGACCGTCCCCATCGCCAGCAGCGTCGGCAACGTACCCAGTCCAAATCCCAGCAACAGCAGGGCGCCCTGCCCCGCTCCACCTGACCCAATCGCCCACACCAATACGCTGTAAACCAGCCCGCACGGCAACCAACCCCACACCAACCCGACTCCCAGCGCTTGGGCCGGAACGCGTACCGGCAACAGCCGCCGGCCCAGCGGTTCGATTCGCCGCCAGAGCACGCCGCCGGCGCGCTCCAAATGGCCGAGCACCGGCCACCAGCCGGCCAGATACAACCCCAGCAGAATCATGAACAGACCGGCCACGACTTGCAGCGCCAGTTGCGCGCGATGCACGGATACCAGATTCGCCGCCCACGCTCCAACTCCGCCAGCTAACGCGCCCGCGACCGTGTAGCTGACGATTCGGCCGACGTTATAAGCCAACAGAAAAGGCAGCCGAACCCGCAACGGATGCCCCGGCATCGGCGGCAAACCCAGAGCCAGCGCCCCGACGATACCGCCGCACATTCCGAAACAGTGCACGCCGCCGGTCAAGCCGACCAGGAAAGCGGCGAAAAAGCTGGTAGACAAATCCATCGCGGCTTCTTACCGCAACACCACCGTCTTGCTGCCGTTGAGAAACACCCGTCGCTCCAGGTGATAGTGCATCGCCCGCGCCAACACGATGTTTTCGATATCGCGTCCGACCGCCGCCAACTGCTCCGGTGTGTGGGCGTGATCCACCCGTTCCACTTCCTGTTCGATAATCGGTCCTTCGTCCAGGTTGGCGGTCACGAAATGCGCGGTGGCGCCGATCAGCTTCACCCCGCGCGCATACGCTTGATGATAGGGTTTGGCGCCTTTGAAACCCGGCAGGAAAGAATGGTGGATGTTGATCGCCCGCCCCGCCAACGCTTGGCACAGCTCGGGCGACAAAATTTGCATGTAGCGAGCGAGCACCACCAGTTCGGTGCCGGTGCTCTCGACCAAATCCAAAATTTGCCGCTCCTGCTCGGGCTTGGTTGCCGCCGTCACCGGCAGATGATGAAACGGGATCGCGTGCCACTCGGCTAGATGCGCCAAATCGCGATGGTTGGAAACGATGGCGGCGATCACCATCGGCAACGCTCCGGTGCGATGCCGGTAGAGCAAATCGTTCAGGCAGTGCTCGGCCTTGGACACCAAAATCATGACTCGCGGCAACTGGCGTGGATCGTACAAACGCCAGCCCATCTCGAATCGCTCGGCCAGCGGCGAAAAATCGGCCAGCAACGCCGGCTCGGCCGCTTCGTCCAGATCGAATACCAGCCGCATGAAAAACCGGCCGGTTTCGGTATCGCTGAACTGGTCGGACTCGACGATATTGCCGCGATGGGCGGCCAGCGCGTTGGACACGGCGGCCACGATGCCCACCCGATCTGGGCAGGCGATGGTTAAAATGTAACGAAAAATATGCATTTATTTGATCTCTCGATCACCGGTTTCCAGCAAATTCAACACGTCGCGCAGCAAAGACAGATGCAGCCGCACGCAGTCCACACCGGCGGCGATGGCCTCTTCGGCGTGGTCGAAATCCATCAGGCCCAGATGCGCCAGTCGCGGCGCCAGCACCACATCCGGCGGATCGCCGGCCATGCGCGCCCGGGTGATGCGATCCTGCATGATGTGGATCGAACCGGCCATCACGTCGAACAATCCCGGCGGTTCGTCCAGCTCCTCCAATTTCTCCTCCACGCGGCCGTTGTTCCCCAGCATCGCCTGCAACCCGGCGCTCAACCGCGCCAACAAGGGACTCGGTGTCACCAATCGCGGCGGGCGGCCGCCGAAATGTTTGCCGACGATATCGCCGTTCAGATTCACCGCAATCACCCGGTCTGCCCCCAGCGCCCGGCACAACGACACCGGCAACGGGTCCACCAAGCCGCCGTCCACCAGCCAGCGCTCCTGGTGCCGTACCGGACTGAACAAGCCTGGTAGCGCGATGGATGCGCGCACCGCCTCCAACAAGGAGCCTTCCTGGAACCATACCTCTCGCCCGGTATATAGATCGGTGGCTACCGCGCCGAACGGTTTGGGCAAGGTCTCGATGGGCGCATCGTCTACCCGCTCGCGAAATGCGCGCATCAGCCGCTCCCCCTCCACACCGCCCCGCCGCAAGTCCATGTAGCGAACGATGTCCCACCAATCGATCTCCAACACCCATTCCGCCAGCCGGTCCAGCCGGCCGCTGGCGTAAGCGGCGCCGACCAGAGCGCCGATAGAGGTTCCCGAAACCACTTCGGGGACGATGCCCGCCTCTTCCAACGCCCGCAGCACACCGATATGCGACCAGCCGCGTGCCGAGCCGCTGCCGAGAGCGATACCGATCCGGGGTTTACGCAGTGGCATCGTCGTTTCTCCTCATCGTTCTCGCAAGCGCGGCAGCAGTTCGACCAAGTTGCAAGGTCGGGTGCGTGCGTCGAGCTGGGCCTGCAAGATGCGATCCCAACCGGTGCGGCAGGCTCCGGTCGAACCCGGCAAACAAAAAACAAAGGTGGCGTTCGCCAACCCTCCCAACGCCCGCGATTGCAAGGTCGAGGTGCCGATTTCCTCCCAAGACAGCATCCGAAACAATTCGCCGAAGCCGTCGATCTCCTTATCCAACAACGGCCGAACCGCTTCCGGGGTACTGTCGCGGCCGGTCATGCCAGTACCGCCGGTCGTCAGCACCACCTGTATCGCAGGATCGGCGATCCAGCCGGACACCACCGCCCGAATTCGGTAGATGTCGTCGGGGACGATGACCCGATTCGCCAGCCGATGGCCGGCCACCGTCAACCGCTCCACCAAAATTTGACCGGAGGCGTCGTCGGCCTCGGTCCGGGTATCCGAAACGGTCAGCACCGCGATGGTCAGCGGCAAAAATTCGTGTTCGTTCATGATCGACATCCGTGGGTTCGGTCGATTACGTCAATGAAAAACAGGCCGATACAACTTGAAATTCGGTCTGCGACCCCCATTTGAACGACAACAGCAACTCCTTTCAAACGAGGTTTTCAGCCATGAATCCAACCCGCTACGAGCCTTGGCACCATCTGCATCATCTGCGCAAGGAACTGGACCGGTTGTTCGAGCCTTACAACGCATCCGGTAACGACCAGTCCAGCGTGGCCACCTGCGACTGGATTCCGCCGGTCGACATCAAGGAAGAAAAGGATCGTTACGTTCTCCGCGCCGACATTCCGGGCGTCGATCCCAAAGATATCGAGATTATCGCCGAAAACGGCATTCTGACCATTCGCGGCAACCGCCCGGGCGAAACCCGTGAAACCCGCGTCGGCTACAGCCGGGTGGAGCGGCCTTGCGGCAGCTTCTATCGTCGCTTCAGCCTACCGGATACCGCCGATCTCGCACACATTGCCGCCCGAAGCGCCAACGGCGTGCTGGAAATCGGCATCCCCAAACTGACTCATACTCTATCGCGGACCATCAAGGTTGAAGGTTAAACACACTTTCGCAACCACAACCCCTCTCCTCGCCGGAGAGGGGGGAACGCGCAAATGAAATATCGGGACTACTATCAAATCCTCGGCGTCACCCGCGATGCATCGGCAGAAGATATCAAAAAAGCCTATCGCCGGTTAGCTCGCAAGTATCACCCGGACGTTAGCAAAGAAACAGGTGCCGAGGAACGCTTCAAAGAGGTCGCCGAAGCCTACGAAGTGCTGCGCGATTCCGAAAAACGTGCCGCCTACGATCAGCTCGGCAACAATTGGAAAGCCGGCCAGGAATTCCGGCCACCGCCTGGCTGGAAAGGCGGACAGGGCGATTTTCGAGCGGGTTTCGGTGGACGCGACTTCAGCGATTTCTTCGAATCCTTGTTCGGCAATTTGGGCGGAATGGGCGGAATGGGCGGTTTCGCTGGCGGGCGGGGTTTCCAGTCTGCCGGCCAAAATCAAACCGTGCCGCTGGAAATCAGCTTGGAAGAGGCGTTCCACGGCGGTAGCCGCGCTCTCCAGTTGCAAGTCCCCGAACGCGGCGCCAGCGGTCAGACACGCACCCGTACCCTGAACGTCAAAATTCCCGCCGGCGTCACGACCGGGCAAAAGATCCGCTTGAGCGGCCAAGGCGGCGCTGGCTCCGGGGGCGGCCCCAGCGGCGATCTTTATCTGGAATTGACGATTCGGCCACACCCGCTCTATCAGGTTCGAAACCGCGACATCACGCTAGAACTCCCGCTGGCGCCGTGGGAAGCGGCGCTGGGCGGTAAAGTCGAAGTTCCCACTCTGGGCGGCAACGTCACGCTTAACATCCCGGCCAACGCTCAAAATGGCCAGACGCTGCGACTGCGCGGTCGTGGCCTGCCCGGCCAGCCACCCGGCGACCAATTGGCGGTGTTGCGCATCGTCAATCCGCCAGCCGAGAACGAGGCAGCGCGCGAGTTGTTTCGGCGCATGGAACGGGAATTGCTTTTCGATCCGCGCGCCCACTGGCACAAATGATATTGATAACTTCGGCGGCGAGGCGGAATCCCGCCGGCCGTCGTCGCGTCTAGAATGATCGTAGTCGGTCCAAAATCGAGGGTTTTCCCGCTGATGAACGCCCAACGCTTCCCGTTGACAGCAGCCTTGCTAGCGCTGTGCCTCGCCGCCGCTACACCAGCACCAGCGCAATCTGCCCTGCCGATCGCCGTGGACGGCCAGACCTTACCAACCCTTGCGCCGATGCTCGAACGAGCAACCCCGGCGGTCGTCAATATCGCTACCGAAAGTCAGATATCGACGCGCAATCCGCTACTGGATGATCCATTCTTTCGCCACTTCTTCAACATTCCCGATCAACCGCGCGAACGCAAGACGCAAAGCGTCGGTTCCGGGGTGGTGGTCGATGCCCGTCGCGGTTACGTCATCACCAACCACCATGTCGTCGATGGCGCCAGCACCATCACCGTCACCCTGCGCGACGGGCGCAAGCTCAACGCTAAAGTCATCGGCTCCGATCCGGAAAGCGATGTGGCGGTGATCCANNACCTCCGGCATCGTCAGCGCCTTGGGCCGTTCCGGTTTGGGCATCCAAGGCTACGAGGATTTCATCCAGACCGACGCCTCGATCAATCCGGGCAATTCCGGCGGTGCGCTGGTCAATCTGCGTGGCGAACTGGTCGGCGTCAACACCGCGATCATCGCGCCGGGCGGCGGCAACGTCGGCATCGGCTTCGCCATTCCGTCCAACATGGTGTCGCGATTGATGAATCAGATCATCTCTCACGGCTCGGTGCGGCGCGGCCAATTGGGGGTGTCGGTGCAAGATCTCACTCCCGATCTGGCGCGGGCGTTCAATATTCCTGCCAACCAAGGAGCAGTCATCGCTCAGGTCAGTCCCCGATCCGCCGCCGCTCGCGCTGGCTTGCGGGAAGGCGACGTAGTGCTCAGCGTCAACAATCGGTCGATCCGCGATGGCGGCGCTTTGCGCAATGCCATCGGCTTACTGGAGGTCGGCGAGTCGGTGCGTCTGGAAATCTTGCGCGACGGCAAACCGCAGACCATCGACGCCAAGGTGGGAGAATACGTGCCAGCCAAAGCCGATGGCGAGGCGATCCATCCGCGGCTAGCCGGGGCAGCCTTCGAAGACATTGGGCCGAATTCGCCCCTGGCTGGAAAGATACAGGGCATCCTGGTCGCGGGCGTGGAATCCGGCAGCCCCGCCGCTCGTGCCGGTCTGCGCAAGAACGACGTGATCGTCGCCATCAACCGCCAACGCATCGCCAGTACGGCCGAACTGCAACAACTGGCTGCCGATAGCGATTCTCTGCTGCTGAACCTGTTGCGTGGCCGGGAGGAATTGTTGTTGGTGTTGCGATGAACGCGGATCGGCCGACGTTCCCAGGCCAATCGCCGTCGCCCGATTCAGCTCCGTCATTCGCAATCCGTTCCCTCGTGGCGAACGCTGATGGTGAAAGCGTTTATCGGCTCTGGCAAGAGGCTCTGGGTCCGCGCTGGCCGTTATCGCCCGAGCGACTGGCAACGAGTCTGGGCTTGGCCGAACCCGAGAGCGAATTTGTCGGGCTGGGCGCTTTCCTTGACTATCGTCCGATCGGAGCGATCGCGGCGGAAATTATCGGCGAAGATCAAGCGGCCCTGATTCTCATCGCTGTGGTGCCCGATCATCAGCGGCGGGGGGTGGGGACTGGCCTGCTTGACCGGCTCAAGCGGACTCTCGGCGCCAAGGGCATTCGGACCCTCACATTCGGCGCTGGCGCATCCCAACCACTCTGGCACGGCGTCCCGATCTCCCTGCCGAGCGCGCTTGCGTTTTTTGAGCGCCACGGCGGCATCTTGGACGAAACGAGTTACGATCTGGTTGGAACCATCACGGATTTTCGCGCGCCAGAGTCGCTAATGGAGCGCGCTCATCAATACGGCATTACCTTCGAAACGCTTCGCCCGGAATTCGCGCCGGCGTTGCTCGCCTTCGAGCGAGAGCATTTCCCGTTCTGGCAGCCGTTCTTCGTCGAGGCTATCGCAAACGGAGCGTTGCGCGATGTGCTGATCGCGCGGCGTCAAGCGGAGATCGCCGGTGGCCTTTTACTGTCGGAGGCGCCCTATTGCCCTGGCGCGCAATGGGCGCAACGGCTCGGTCCGCGTTTGGGCGCTTTCGGCATTCTTGGGGTCGCGCCTGCCCACCGGGAACGGGGAGTAGGATTGGCGCTCGCCGCCTATGCAACCGAGCACCGCCAACGGCGTGGTGTCCAAACCTGTTTCCTGCATTGGACCGATCTACGGGACTGGTACAGCCGGCTCGGTTTCCGGGTCTGGGAAGAATATCGGCTGGGCCAACTTCCCGTCGTTAATTGAGCCGCCAAAATTGAGCCGCCGAACTCCCCTCCCGGCAATTGCCGGGAGGGGACAGAAAATAATCAGCGCGCCACGTCTCCGGTCTGCAATTCCACCCGGTTCTGTTTCTGGTTGTAACCCTGCCGAGCGACGATTTCGTAATCGAGTTCTGCTTTGCCCATAGCGGGAATATCGGTCTTGAATTGCACGGTCTGGAAATCGTGCAGCGCCGGATCGAGTTTGCTGCGAAAAACGATATCGCCCGGATATTCGCGGCGGATTTCTACCGAAACCGGTTTGCTGGTGTAATTCCGAATGCGCTGCCGGAAAACGGTGCGTTCGTCCCAGCCAGCCACTTGGCTATCCAACTCCAGCTTCATGCCATCCTCGCCCAGCTTGCGATAAAGGTTTCCACCCTTGATCTGAAACCAGAGGTTATCGCGTCGAACCTTTTGTTTGAGCAACTCGAACACCACTGCTGGATCGGGACCGAGGTTCAGCTCGATCTTATCGCCAATCGGCACGTATTTGAGATTTTGAGTCGTAAGATAGCTCAACCCTTCGCGACCGTTGGCGCGGAACACGCGCAACGTTCCATCGGGCAGCGGCGTGGTACCGAGTTTGGAGGCCGTGTCATTGCGCAGTAGATAGAGCCGCACCAGTTGCTCGCCGTACTCACGGGGCCGATAGCGGTACTGGACGGTCATCGGGACGCCGGCCGCCTCGAAGCTGCGCAGCCGTTTGGCCCAACCGTTGGGCACGGTTTCGGTGCCTTCGATGGTGTAAATGAAATACTCGCTCAGCCCTTCCTTGATGATTTCCTTGGGCACTTCCATCTCCGCCGCCATGTCGTAGGCAGCGCCGGCCATTACTATCGAGGCAGGTGCGGGAGGCGCCATCATCTTGCGGGCAGCTTTCTGGCGCATCTCCCGATATTCTTCTTTGCCGAGATCTTCCTTGACTCGCCCGACCGGCAGCTTGGCCAGCTCGGCGATTTTCTCCACCAAATTGATCGTGCCCACGACCAGCCGCACTTGGGCGTTTTCGTAATCCTCGCCGGACTGGTTGCGAACCCGCACGAAGCTTTCCAGCCGCAGCGCCTTTTCCTCTGGATCGGCAATCGCCAGGTAGTCGGCCTCCCACGAAATGCCGGAAGTAAAATAGCTGATCTCGATCACCGCCTCGCGGTTGGCGTCGCTCTGCACGTTCCAGTACAAGGTTTGCGGTTTGTCGTGAGGGAAAGTGGTATCCAGCACGTCCAAGCCCACATTGGGCTGGCGAAATTTCAGCTCCACCGAGGTAGGATCGATCAGGGTATTGGCCCAAGAAAACTGCAAGGGATTGACGCCCTGCTTGAAGGTGACCACCCGCGTTTCCCGCACCAGAGTCAAATCCTCGGAGTTATAGATGGTCAACTGCACCGTGCCCCGGCTGGGAACGGTGGCGAGATCGACGTTGCGCGCCATCGCCGCCAGCGGCGCCAGCAACGCGAACAGGCAGAACAGATGAAAAATCCGGTTCGGAGTCATGGCGCTCACCATTCGTTATTGAGAGTCAGCCGCAGGGTATGAACCTGCTTTTTCGCCTGACCATCGGCAGCGCGAGCGGGCAAATCGACGTGAAACAGCAGCTTGTCGGCATCGCTCTTTTCGGGATCGGGATTACGCAGACTGCCGTCGCCCAACTGCCACTCCGGATCGCGGCCGCTGTCGCCGCGAACGGCATCGCGAATCTGGCGGACGCTTTCGGCGATATCGAGCGTGGCCGGCACATCCTTGAAATTCTCGATCTCGTACTTGAGGGTCACGTCGTAGCGGTACAGATTCCCGGCGATGCGTTGGCGTTCGCTGCGGTCCACGGTACGCCGCACCGCGATATCGCGAGCCAAACCGAGATAAAGCTTCAACTCGTCGTCGGGCGCGGTGAACTTGCCGCGATCCTCGCCGAGAAAGGCGCTGCTGCCCTTGCCGTCGTCTTGAAAGATGCGTGCCTTGCCCTCGGGCAACGGTTCTTTGCCGAGCGCGCCGCCCGTGTTCTTGATCACGTAGTGCATCGGCACGTTGAGCTTGTCTTGAGCACGGTCGAGATAGCCGAACTCGGTCGGATCGCAGGTGTAGATTTTGCGTACCGGCACGCTGGCGAAGCGATTTAATTGCACCTCCTTGGTTTCGCTCAAACCGAGCGGCTTACTGAACCGTTCGCCGACCCCGGCCCAGAAATCAGCGGCGTCGTAGGCTTCGTTGGCGTTGTTGTTCACCCGCAGGAATTGCACCAGGTTCAGGGTTTTTTCGTCGTGGTCGGCGACGGCGCGATAGTGGAAATCCTTGCTCAGTCCGCCCAACACATAGCTGATCCGTACCCGTGCTGCACCGGACGCGCTGGCGGACACCGCCCAGACCAGCGCGGTTTCGTTGGGCGGATAGCTGACCGACAATACTTTGGCGTCCAGCGGTTGATCGGCGGGCGGCGGCAGGATGCGCAACACCAGGGTATCGGGATCGATACGGGTATTCGCCCAGGAAAAATCGACCTGGTTGACGCCCTTGACCAGCGGCACGATGCGCTCCTCTTCGACCAGCGCGATTTCGGGGTGATCGAGCTGGATCTCCACCCGCTCGCGCACCGGCAGGGTGGTGAGCTTGATGCGGGCCAGCGCATCGGGCGGAACGGCGCCGCACAGCAGCAGGACGCCGAGCGGGTACAGCCATCGGGTTCGGTTCATCGGTCGCGACCTCCAAGGGATTGAGCGGGGTTCGATATAACCATAAACGCTCGCGGCCGATTTTGGGGTTAATCGAACCTGTCTCCAACCCGGCGGCTCATGGCGCACTTCGGTGCATTTCGATCATCAGCACGTTCTGCTCGCCATCGCGGCGGTACGCGATCTCGTCCGCCAAACGCCTGACGAGCAAAATGCCAAGACCGCCCGGCTGGCGTTCGTCGAGATCGAGCGCGGTATCGGGATCGGCGCAAGCCAGCGGATCGAACGGCACGCCTTCGTCCACGATCTCCACCCGCAAACCATCGGGCCGAACCACGCACCGACACAGCACGGCGCCCGCTTGCGCCCGGCCGGCGTAAGCGTAACCGAAGACGTTGACCAGCGCTTCCTCGACCGCCAATTCCAGCCGCGACCCTTGCGCCTCGGACAAACCGGCCGCTTCGGCCATGCGCCGGACGTAATCGAGAAACGCGGGCAACCGATCCAGTTCGGCCGGCAGGCGAAGACCGGCGTTTGGCGCAACGGAATTCTCGGCGGTCATGGTGCTCGTGGCTCCAGAAAACGCGAACGGCCCGGATCGCGACGCAAACCCTCGTTTCAAGGATTATGCTTATTGTACGGAAACCGGTTTCCAGCTTTACCGACGATAACTTTACTACAACGAGAGCCAACACGATGGCAACAGACCCAAGCGTCGCGTCGGGCGATCCGCGCATAGCGTTGGTGTTTTCGGCACCGTTCCCGAACGACTCCGATTCGCGAGATTGATAAGGAGCCCATGGCCAAGCGAAGCCCAGGCTCGACCGGCAGAAATCCAGACTGTTCTCTCGACCTGCCGACCTCCGTCGATTTAGCCGAAATCGTCCAGCTCGCCGACGATGCGATCATCGTGATAGACGAATCGCAGCGTATCGTCTTTTTCAACGATGGTGCCCAAACTACGTTCGGATACCGGCGCAGCGAAATTTTGGGCGAATCGCTGGAACGCTTGATCGCCGCTCGCTACCAAAGCGAACTCCGCCGGATCGTCGCTGGCTCGTCGCGCTCCTCGGAGCGAAGCCGCCGGTTTGCCGTGCCCACGATCATCGTCGGGCGGCGGCGCAACGGGAGCGAGTTTTCGGCCGAGGTATCGATGGCGAAACTGGCGCGCACCGGACGCGCTTACGTGGCCGTCACCCTGCGCGATCTGACCGAGCGCGAGCAGGTGGAACGACGGCTGCAACTAAAAAGCGACGCGCTGGAAAACTCGCTCACCGCGTTCGGCATCGTCAGTCTCCAAGGCCAGCTCGTCTACGCTAACCGCACTTATCTCAAACTATGGGGGTACGACAACCTGGACGAAGTCGTGGGCGCATCGATCGCCAGCCATTGCGTCGATCCTTCCATTCCGACCAAGATCATCGACGCCGTCGAGCGGTGCGGACAATGCACCTTGGAATTCACCGCCCGCCGCAAAGACGGCTCGACGTTCGAAGCGCTGATATCCGTCCAAAAGTCCATCGACGAGCGAGGCGACGAAACCTACATGGGCACGGCGATCAACATCACCGAGCACAAGCGGGTTGTGGAAAAACTCGCCGAACAAAAAGAGTTGCTGGAAATCATCCTGCAACAAGCGACCGAACCGATCGTGGTGTGCGACGCGCAAGACAAGCCGATCTTGATCAACGCCGCCGCGCGCCGCCTGGCGCTGGGAGACGGTAAGGACCATGCCGAATTCAGTCCCAACTTTCTATGGGGAAAGGCCTTTTTCCCCGATGGACACCCGATCCCACCGGAGGCGTGGCCGCTGCGAAAAGCCCTGCGCGGAGACAGCACCGTAGGGGCGGAAGCGCGGATAGTCCGGCCAGATGGCAGCTATCACGACGTCCTGATCGGCGCGACACCGATCCGCAACGCCAAGCAGGGAATCATCGGTGCCGTGGCGATCTTCTCCGACATCACCGAACGCAAGCGGGTAGAGGAAAGACTGCTTTACCAGCTTCGCTTGACGCAAGGCATCACCGACAGTGCGACCGAGTCGATCTTCGTGACCGATGCGGGCGGGCGAGTGACCTTCCTCAATCCGGAAGCTAAAAAAGTCTTCGGTTTCACTGCCGACGAACTGATGGGCAAGGTATTGCACGACGTGATCCATCACCATTATCCGGACGGCCGGCCGTTGCCGACGAGCGAATGCTACCTGGGACGAGCCTTTACACCTGGAGAAACCGTTCGCGACCACGAAGACATCTTTTACCGCAAGGATGGCTCGACGCTCTTGATGGCGTGCTCCAGCGCTCTCCTGGAAAGCAAGGGCAAACGGATCGGCGCCGTATTCTTCCTGCGCGACATCACCGAACGCAAGCGGGCCGAACAGGCCCTGCGAGAAAGCGCGGCGCGGCTGCGCGCCATCGTCCACGCCGTCCCCGATGTCCTGCTGGTGCTGGACGAAGACGGCCGTTACGCGGAGATTCTCACCGATCAGCCGGCATTGCTCTACACCGACCCCACGACGCTCGAAGGCCGGTTGATCAGCGACGTGTTACCGATGGAAGTGGCTCGGCAGGCTTTGACCGCCATTCGCGAAACGCTGTCGACGCGCTGCCCTCAAAGTTTCGAGTACGAACTACCGATCCGCAAAGCCGGCAAACGCCATTTCGAAGCGCGCACCGCTCCTCTGGATGGGCTGTTGATCGGCAAACCCGCAGTGATTCTTCTGGCGCGCGATATCACCCAGCACCGACTAACCGAAGCGAGCCTCCGCCAGGCGCAAAAAATGGAGGCCGTAGGCCAGCTTACCGGCGGTCTAGCCCACGATTTCAACAACTTGCTCGCCGTCATTCTCGGCAACCTGGAGTTGTTGGCCGAGGCGCTGATCGATCCGGCGCTCGCCGATTTGGTACAGCGGGCGCTGAGCGCGGTGGAACGCGGAGCCACCCTCATCCAGCGATTGCTGGCGTTCTCGCGCCAGCAACCCCTGCAACCGACGCCGACCAACTTGAACGCCCTCGTGGCGAACATGAGCGACTTGCTACGCAGGAGCCTGGGCGAAACGATCGAAATCAAAACCGTCCTGGCGAAAAACCTGTTGCCGACGCTGATCGATCCCGGCGAGTTCGAGGCGGCTCTGCTGAATCTGGCGGTCAACGCGCGGGACGCGATGCCAAAAGGCGGACGGTTGACCCTCGAAACGGCCAACCGCTGGCTAGACGAGAACGCCGCGCACCGCCAAATCTATCAGGTCGAAGCGGGCCAATACGTCATGTTGGCGGTGAGCGACACCGGCAGCGGCATGACGCCGGAAGTCGCGGAACACGCCTTCGAGCCGTTTTTTACCACCAAGGAGGTCGGCCAGGGCAGCGGGCTCGGATTGAGCATGGTCTACGGCTTGGTCAAGCAATCGGGGGGACATGTCCAGATCTTCAGCGAAGTCGACCAAGGCACGGCCATCCATATCTATTTGCCGGCGGCGGTGAACAAAAACGGCGCGTTCTCCGAAACGCCTCCCGACAAAATCTTGCCGCATTCCGGCCAAGGCCAAACGATTCTGGTGGTGGAAGACGAAGCCCAGGTACGCCGGCTGGCGGTACGGATGTTGCAAAATCTGGGCTATCGAACCGTCGAGGCGGCCACCGCATCGATTGCGCTGGAAGTTTTAAAGGCGACGCCGCAAGTGGCGGCACTGTTCACGGACGTGGTGCTACCGGGCGGCAAAAGCGGGGTGGAACTCGCGCAGGAAGTCCGCCAGCAACGCCCCAACCTCAAGGTACTGTTCACTTCCGGCTACACCGAAATCCATCCGCCACATTTCGGCGGGCACTCGGAACACAGCGATTTTCTCAACAAGCCGTACCGCAAAGCCCAGTTGGCCGAAAAGCTCCACGCCTTGCTTTTCGGCGGCGCGAGCGATTGAGAAAAGTCCTGCGCTGCGCCATGACCGATACCGTTTCCTGCACCGGCTGGCGGGCTCGACTGGCCCTCGATTTTCGCTGCCAGAACGCCCGCACTATCCTGGGACGATGCCTGCATCAAGGCCCTCTGCAAGTGCAACGACCGCTTTATCCCGAAGGCGAGAGCGTTTGTCACGTCGCCGTTCTTCACCCGCCCGGCGGCGTGGTGGGTGGCGACGAGTTATACACCGATATCGCGGTCGATGTGGGTGCTTGCGCTCTCGTCACCACCCCAGCGGCCGGTAAGTTCTATCGCAGCGCCGGACCCGTCGCCCGCCAGATCCAACATCTGCGCGTTGCCGCCGGTGCTGTGCTGGAGTGGTTACCGCAGGAAAACATCGTCTACGACGGCGCTCGCATCCACGCTCTCACCCGGGTCGAGCTGCGAGGCAACGCCGGCTTTCTGGGCTGGGAAATCTTTTGTCTGGGCCGGCCGGCGGCGGGCGAAACATTCGTCGCCGGCGAATATCGACAAGATTTCGAGCTCTGGCGCGACGGTGAACCGCTGTACCTCGAACGCGGTCGCTACGCCGGCGGCGAGGCCGTCTTGGACGCACCGTGGGGCTTGCAGAACCAGCCGGTTGGCGCCACGCTGATTTGTGCCGGCTCGCCACCGGATGCGGTCGGTGCCATCCGCGCCAGTTGGCGCGCGCTGCAACCGCCTTCCCAGCCGCTCCCCGGCCCGTTGGCGCGCGCTTGCGAACTGGCGACCGTTAGCCAACTGGACGGTGTGCTAATCTGTCGTTATCTGGGGCCGTCTACGGCGCGCGCCAAACAGTTTTTTGTACTGGCATGGGGTTTGCTCAGGCCGGCGTTATTCGGTCGGCCGCCCTGCCCCTCCCGGTTCTGGAACACCTGATCACCATTGCGAGAACGATCATGGAGCTAACGCCCCGCGAAAAAGACAAGCTGTTGCTGTTCACCGCCGGCCTGCTGGCGGAACGGCGCAAAACCAAGGGCCTGAAACTCAATTATCCCGAAGCCGTCGCCTACATTTCTTGCGCTCTGCTGGAAGGCGCCCGGGAAGGCCGGACCGTAGCCGACCTGATGAGCCACGGCCGCACCTTGCTGAGCCGGGACGACGTGATGGAAGGCGTCCCGGAAATGATCCCCGAAGTCCAGATCGAGGCCACCTTCCCGGACGGCACCAAGCTGGTCACCGTGCA
>DEHU01000301.1:0-1073 GCA_002352125.1 Competibacteraceae bacterium UBA2792
GCGTGCAAGCCGAGGATGGCGGCTTTGATCCGTAGGTTGATGTCCTTCGATACCAGGGTGACGCGACTGTTGGGATGATCTTGCCGCAGGCTCAACGCCATGCCGAGGATGTCGTGATCCGGAGTGTTGCCGGGCAGCAGGTTGACCGGAAGGCTCAGCCGGATCGGCCGGGTTTGAAAAAACAGCCGACCGCTCGCCGGTTCCCCTCGCTGGCCGGGCAAACCGGGCAAGGGCAAGCCCAGATCGATTGCCTCCTTGCTGGCACCGGCGATTAATTCGTCCAGAAACCGGCTGACTTGNNTGCATGAGCACGTTGGTGTCGAGTACGAATAGTCGGGGACCGGTCGAACCGGATTGATCGTTTTCGGCGAAGAAGTCGGTCATGGTGGGGGTAGCGTAGGCCGTCGCGAACGGAAGGTTGGGAAAACGCGGAAGAAGGTCGAGGGAATCGGGATGGATTGCTGCGTGATGGCGAGTTGCTGTAGACGGTTCCGCGCTGCGGTTTTGATCGGGCAAAGGCGCGATATCAGGCCGCCGGAGGTAGCGCCTCGATTGCGGCCAGCACGGCTGCAGCGTGGCCGTCGGCCTTGACCTTGCGCCATTCCCGGCACAGCGTACCGTCGGCGCCGATCAGGAACGTGCTGCGTTCCACGCCCAACGACTCTTTGCCATACAGCTTTTTCGGTTTGATGACGTCGAATAGCGTGCACAACGTCTCGCCGGTGTCCGCGATCAGGTGAAATGGAAAGCCGTGCTTGGCGCGGAAGTTGTCGTGGCTGCGCAGGTTGTCGCGCGATACGCCGAACACGACCGCGTTCAGCGCGGCGAACCGATCGTGCAAATCCCGAAACTGCTGNNCCCGGCGTGTTGTCCTTCGGGTAAAAGTACAGTACCACCCGGCGACCGCGCAGCCCGGACAGCCTCACGGTTAAGCCGCCAGTGGCGTTGGCGCCGAAATCGGGAACGGGTTGACCCAGGTTCGCGCTCATGCCGGTTCACCCCTTGATGGGTTCGAGCACCGCGTCCAGATTCAAGTCGTCGCAAAAATCGAGGAATTCCTCGCGCAGCATGGC
>DEHU01000301.1:1193-8919 GCA_002352125.1 Competibacteraceae bacterium UBA2792
ACCAGCAGCAGGATGGCGAATTCGCCACCCAGTACCGTCATACGGCTATCCACGATGCTGCAGTCGCACTCCAAAATGATGCGGGACAGCTCGTTGACCAGACCAGGACGGTCCTCACCCAAGGCGGAAACGACGAGATAGTTTTNNCGGGGCAGTATGGTGGCGATTGTCACGCCGATGAAAGCGGATGGCACGCTGGATTTCGAGGCGCTGGCGCGTTTGGTGGAATTTCACGTTGAAAACGGTACCGATGCCATCATCGCCGTCGGCACCACCGGCGAATCAGCGACTTTGGATTTCGAAGAACACGTTCGGGTGGTTCGTTGCGTGGTGGAGCTGGTCAAAGGCCGCATCCCGGTCATCGCCGGCACCGGCGCNNAAGCTGATCGCCGACAGCGTGGCGATCCCGCAGATTCTCTACAACGTGCCCGGCCGCACCGCCTGCGACCTGAAGCCGGAGACCGTCGAGCGGTTGGCCGACACCCCCAACATCGTCGGTGTCAAGGAAGCCAGCACGCTCGAACGCATCCAAGAGCTGGTGCGTCGCTGCGGCGACCGCATGGACGTCTACAGCGGCGACGACGGTATCGCCGCCGAGGCGATTCTCGGTGGCGCCAAGGGGGTCATTTCGGTGACCGCCAACGTTGCCCCGCGCGCCATGCACGACTTGAGCGTCGCCGCCCTGGCGGGTGATCGCCCTCGAACCGAAGCCGTCAACAGCCGGTTGATCGAACTGCACAAGGCGTTGTTCCTCGAATCTAACCCAATTCCGGTGAAATGGGCGGTCAACCAGTTGGGCCTGATTCCACCGGGCATCCGTTTGCCGTTGACGCCCCTATCGGAGCTGTTCCAGCCGGCGGTGCGGGCGGCGATGCAACAGGCCGGAGTGATCTGATAACATTATGACTAAGCGGTTTTCCCTGCCCTTGGGGCGTACCACGATTTCGATCGCGGCGCTAGCTGCGCTGGCCGCCTGCTCCACCAGTTTCGATACATTATTGCCGGATCGGCGACCCGATTACCGGAAGAGCACGCTGGTGCAGCCGCTGGAAATCCCTCCGGATCTAACCTCGTCCACGATCGACGATACCTTGGTGGTGCCGGAACTCAATCCGGCCAGCTCAGCCACGCTATCCGCTTATTCCAGCGAGCGGGGTGGAGCGCAACCGCAAGCCCGAAAGACCGAAGCCGTCTTGCCGTCTCAAGCGGGCGTCACCTTGGAACAGGATAATGGCCAGCGCTGGCTGCTGGTCTCGGCGCCGCCGGATCAGGTGTGGTCCAAGGTTCGGGAATTCTGGACCCGCAACGGTTTCGCCCTGAAGCGTGACGATTCCACCATCGGTATCATGGAAACCGACTGGCTGGAGAACCGCGCGGACATTCCTCAAGATGGCGTTCGCGCCGTTTTGAAAAAATACTTGGATATCCTCTACTCGGCACCCACGCGCGACAAGTTCCGGGTACGGCTGGAGCGCACCGCCGCTGGCGACGCCACCGAAGTGTACCTGACCCATTACGGAGTCGAGGAGGTGGCGGTCGGCGGTTCCGCCGCTAGCGCCAGCAACACTTACGTTTGGCAAGGACGGCCTTCCGATCCGGAATTGGAAGCCGAGATGCTCAAGCGGCTGATGGTTTATCTTGGCGCTTCGGAAAAGCGCGCCGAAGCCCAGCAGGCCAAAGCCGAAGCGTCGGCTGTGGGTCCGCGCGTTCGTTTGGTCGAGCAAGGCGGCGAAAGCCAGTTGATCCTTGGCGACGAATATTCCCGTGCTTGGCGATTGGTGGGGTTGGCCTTGGACGGCAGCAATTACGCGGTCGAGGAGCAGAATCGCAGCCAAGGTCTATACGTGGTCGAGTATCGCGATCCCGAGAAAGAGAACCGGAATCCCAGCGACGAAGGTTGGCTTTCCAAGCTGGCGTTTTGGCGAAGCAAGCCCGAGGCGCCACCGCCGGGAACCCGCTATCGGGTGCGGCTAGCCGGTCAGAGCGGGCAGACCGTCGTCATCGTGCGCGACGCCAACGACCAACCCGACAATTCGGCGGGCGCCCGGCAAGTTTTGAGCGCCTTGCAACAAGTTATCAAGTAACCTGGCGTCCGGTGCGGCCCGGCATCCGGGCCATGCCGGATTCCTGGGGCGCCGGGATTTCCGAGTTGAACGCGCGCATCCAGCGATTGCCGCCGCAATTGATCAGCCAGATCGCCGCCGGCGAGGTGGTCGAGCGGCCGGCTTCGGTCGTCAAGGAGCTGCTTGAAAATAGCCTCGATGCTGGTGCGGCGCACATCGGCGTCGAGGTGGAGCAAGGCGGTATCCGGTTGATCCGGGTCCGCGACGACGGCGGCGGCATTCATCCCGACGATGTGAGGCTGGCGCTCGTCCGCCACGCTACCAGCAAGATCGCCAATTTCGACGATCTCCACCGCGTCGCCAGCTTGGGATTTCGCGGCGAGGCGTTGCCCAGTATCGCCTCGGTCGCAAGATTGACGCTGACTTCTCGCCCGGCTGGTGGAGAGACCGGTTGGCGGATTCGAGGCGATGGCGGCGATGCCGTCGAAGAACCCGTTCCGGCACCGCACCCGGTCGGAACGACGGTCGAGGTGCGCGATCTGTTCTTCAACGTGCCGGCGCGGCGCAAATTTTTGCGAGGCGAGCGCACGGAATTTGGCCACATCGAAGAAGGTATTCGCCGGCTGGCTTTGAGCCGGTTCGCCGTCGGATTCAGCTTGTGGCACAACCGGCGGGCGATCTTGGATTTAAAGCCGGCGACCGATCAGATGGCCCAAGCCCGGCGGGTGGCGGAACTGTGCGGTCAGGAATTCATCGCTTCCAGCTTGTGCATCGATCGGGGCGCAGCGGGCTTGCGGGTGTGGGGCTGGCTCGGCCTGCCGTCGATAGCCCGCGCTCAGCCGGATTTGCAATACTTTTTCGTCAACGGCCGGCCGGTGCGCGACCGGACCATCGCCCACGCCGTCCGGCAGGCTTATCGGGACGTGCTCTACCAGGACCGTTACCCAGCCGTCGTGCTGTATTTGGAGCTCGATTCGGCACTGGTCGACGTCAACGCCCATCCGGCCAAGCACGAGGTCCGTTTCCGGGACTCTTCGCTCGTTCACGAGACCATCCGTCAGGTCGTCCAGACGACCTTGGCCGCAGTGCGTCCTGGCGGGGCGCCACCACCGGCCGTCCAGATCGGCGAACGCCTGCGATCGATGGGCCAATATTATGATGATCGTAATTATGATGATCGTACCGGCTCAAAAGGTCATTTTGGCGCTGGCCAGCAGCGGTTGCCGCTAGCGGTACAAGAACGCCTTGCGGCCTATGGGGAACTGTATCCCGCCTCGCCGCCGGAACCATCCCCGGCCCCCGTCGATCTCCCGCCCGCATCAGAACAACCGCCGCTGGGTTACGCTCTCGGCCAGTTGCACGGCTGTTACGTGCTGGCGGAGAACGCCGATGGATTGGTGGTGGTCGACATGCATGCCGCCCACGAGCGCATCTTGTACGAACGCTTGAAAACATCGTTTGCCGAAGGAAATCTCGAAACCCAGGCGCTGCTGGTGCCGGCGACACTTTCGATCGGCCCACGCGAGCGTCAAGTGGTCGAGGAACACGGTGCGCTGTTCGAGCGAGTTGGCATAGAGATTGAAATACTAGGACCGAAAACCGTGGCGATACGCCAAATTCCGGCACTGTTGGTCGGCTCCGACATTTCGGGTTTGGTGCGCGACATGTTGGCTGATCTGGCGGTTCGAGAAACCACCGACCGTTCCGAAACGACCATTTTATCTCTGTTGTCCAGTTTGGCCTGCCATAGCGCAGTGCGCGCCAATCGGTCGCTCAACCTGCTGGAGATGAACGCGTTGCTGCGCAATATGGAACGTACCGATCACAGTGGCCAGTGCAATCATGGTCGGCCGACTTGGGCGCAATTGACCTTGGACGAGCTGGATCGACTGTTTCGGCGAGGGCGGTGACGGAATATCGGCTCATGTGGAATACCGATTTGCGCCCACCAGTATTGTTTCTGATGGGGCCAACCGCCTCTGGCAAGACTGCCCTGGCGGTGGAGCTGGTACGGCGGTTGCCGTTCGAAATCGTCAGCGTGGATTCGGCGTTGGTCTACCGGGAGATGGATATCGGCACCGCTAAACCCGATGCGGAAACCCGGCGCCTTGCTCCTCACCGACTGGTGGACATCCTCGATCCGGCCGAGACGTATTCTGCCGGCCAGTTCCGGATCGATGCCTTGCGCGAGATCGCCGACATTCGAGCGATGGGACGCATCCCGTTGCTGGTCGGTGGCACGTTGCTCTATTTTCGGGCGCTGGAACGAGGTTTGGCGGAGCTGCCGCCCGCCGATCCGGCAGTGCGTGCCCGCCTGGCGCTTGAGATGGCCGAGCAGGGCAGCGCGAGTTTGCATGCTCGCCTGATGCGGCTCGATCCGGCAGCGGCGGCGCGCATTCATCCCCGAGATTCGCAACGCATTCAGCGAGCGCTCGAAATTTACGAACTAACGGGCCGGTCGTTGACGGAACTTTGCGCCTTTCCGCGCGACGAATTATTGCCGTTTCGAACCGTCAAACTGATCGTGGCGCCAGCCGAGCGTCAAATGCTGCACAAGCGCGTCGAGTGGCGATTTAGGGAGATGTTGGAGCAGGGTTTTATCGCCGAAGTAGAACGGCTGAGAGCGCGCGGCGATTTGGATTCGAATAAACCTTCGATGCGCGCGGTTGGTTACCGGCAGATATGGTCCTATTTGGACGGCGAGCTCGATTACGCGGCGATGGTCGAGCGAGGAATTGCAGCAACCCGCCAGTTCGCCAAGCGGCAGCTGACTTGGTTGCGCGCGGAAACAGGAGTGGCTTGGCTGGACAGCACCGATTGTCGCTTGTTCGCGCAAGTCGTCGCTAGGCTACGCGAAAACGGGTTTTTTCCGAATGTACCGGATCGCTTATGTTAACATACGGCTTTGGCTGATGCCGTTCATGGTAGGCTAGTATTTGCGCGATCTTCGAGGTTTGCTTCCTCGGGCAAAAACATCATGGGAACGTGATGATCCGACCGCTAGGCGGACAGCTCCCCGAGAGAAGCGCGCCCTTTTTTCGATTTTTGGCGAGAGACACATTATTTTGATTATTTTGGCAGGTCTTCTTCGGACCCATAACAACAAGGGAGAGCTGTGATGGCAAAAGGTCATTCCCTCCAGGAGCCGTTCTTGAACGCATTGCGCAAAGAGCGGATTCCGGTTTCGGTCTATCTGGTAAACGGTATCAAGCTACAAGGACAGATCGAATCTTTCGATCAATTCGTGGTACTGCTCAAGAACAGTGTCAGCCAGATGATCTACAAACACGCCATTTCCACGGTCGTGCCGGCACGCAACGTGCGGCTGAATCTGGCGACGGACGATAATGGTGCCGGCAGCGATCCATCCTGACGGGTTCGGCCAAAATCACGGGAGGCGGTTTGTTCGAGCGTCCGCGTGGTGGTGAACGTGCCGTATTGGTGCATTTGCTGCTGGATGGGTTTGAAGATGACCGGGATTTCACCGAGTTTCGGGAGTTGGCGGCGTCAGCGGGCGCAGACTGCGCGGCGCTGATCACGGGGCGCCGGCAAGCACCCGATGCGCGCTTGTTTGTCGGTAGCGGCAAAGCCAGTGAAATTCGAGACGCGGTGCAACACGCCGGAGCGGAACTGGTCATTTTCGACCATGCCTTGACGCCGAGCCAAGAACGCAATTTAGAAGCGTTTCTCCAATGCCGGGTCTTGGACCGCACCGGTTTGATTCTGGATATTTTTGCGCAACGAGCCCGCAGCTTCGAAGGCAAACTGCAAGTCGAGCTGGCGCAATTACACCACTTGTCTACCCGGTTGGTACGCGGTTGGACGCATTTGGAGCGGCAGCGCGGCGGTATCGGATTGCGCGGTCCCGGCGAAACCCAATTGGAAACAGACCGGCGTTTGCTGGCAGACCGCATCCGGCAAATCCGCCTGCGGCTGGACCGGGTCGAGCGGCAGCGCGAGCAAGGACGGCGGGCTCGCCGCAAAGCCGATCTGCCGACGGTGTCGCTAGTTGGCTATACCAACGCTGGCAAATCCACCCTGTTCAACGCCCTGACGCAAGCGGATGTGTATGCGGCTGACCAGTTGTTCGCCACCTTGGATCCGACGCTGCGACGATTGGATTTGCCAGGCGCGGAACCGGTCGTGCTCGCCGATACCGTCGGTTTCATCAGCCATCTGCCGCACGAATTGGTGGCGGCTTTCCGCTCGACCTTGCGGGAGACTTGCGAAGCTAGCCTGCTGTTGCACGTAATCGATGCGAGCCATCCCGACCGCACCGCAGTCGTCGCCCAGGTCGATTCGGTTTTGGAAGAAATCGGGGCGAGCGCGGTGCCACGCTTGCAGGTGTTCAACAAAATCGATTTGAGCGGCGAACCGCCGCGACTGGAACGGGATTCTGCGGGCCTAGCGCGAGCCGTATGGTTGTCGGCCGCGAGCGGTACGGGAACGGATTTGCTAAGAACGGCGCTGGCCGAACGATTGCGGGGAGATGCCGTGCATGGCTGGCTGTGTTTGCCGCCAGCCGCTGCCCGGCTGCGGGCCCGATTGTTCGGCCTGGGGGCTGTGGTGACCGAGCAAAGCGATCCGGAGGGCGGGTGGCTGATCGAGGCGCGTACCTCGCGCGGTAACGTGGAGCTTCTTTACCGTCGATACGGCTTGCAGGCGGAATGGGTGCGCTCGGGTTTCGATGTCCCGGCGGCATAAACGTTTTTATATTCGAAGACGCTTTCGAGGTACGACATGGCCTGGAATGAACCGGGAGGCGGCAACCGCGATCCTTGGAGCGGGGGCGGTCGCGATCAGGGGCCACCCGATCTGGACGAAGTGATCCGCAAGCTGTCGGATAAGTTCGGCGCTCTGTTGGGCGGCCGGCGTGGTGGCAGCGGTGGCAGCGGCGGCAACGATGATGGTGGAGCCTCAGGTTCCGGCTTTGCCGGTATCGGTTTGGTGATCGGATTGGTTGCCCTGGCCGGTTGGCTGATCGCCAGCATCTATATCGTGGATGAAGGCACGCGCGGTGTGGTGCTGCGTTTTGGGCGCTATCTGGAAACCACGATGCCGGGCCCGCATTTACGCATTTTCCCGATCGACCGGGTCGAAATCGTTAACGTCGAGCAGGTGCGTTTCAGGGAAATCGGTTACCGGTCCGGCAACGGTGTCGGTCGGCAACCGGCTGTTCGTTCGGTGCCGAAGGAAGCGCTGATGCTGACCCAGGACGAGAACATCGTGGACGTGCGCTTGGCGGTGCAGTATCAGGTCAGCGATCCCCGCGCCTATTTGTTTAACGTGCTCGACGCGGAGAGCGTGCTGGTTCAAGTCGTGGAAAGCGCCGCCCGCGAGACCATCGGCAAGAGCACCATGGATTTCGTGTTGACCGAGGGGCGCAGCGACATCGTCGCCGATATCAAGACGCTGAGCCAGCGCATCCTGGACAACTACCCCCCGGAAGCGTTGCGGATCGGGGTTTCGTCCGCAGCAGATGGGGAAGAAGGAAAACGATCCGAAGCGGTGCCGGCCAGCGCTTCGCTCGAAGCCGGCAAGGGTAAGAAGCAACCCAGCCCGGCCAGCAGCGGCAAGGGCGCCGGTTTGCGGATCATCACCGTGAACTTGCAGGACGCACAACCGCCGGAAGAAGTTCAGGATGCCTTCGCCGACGCCATCAA
>DEHU01000283.1:0-251 GCA_002352125.1 Competibacteraceae bacterium UBA2792
CCCTCGGCGGTGGGCTATCAGCCAACGCTGGCCGAAGAAATGGGCGTGTTACAGGAGCGTATCACCTCGACCAAGACCGGCTCCATCACCTCCATTCAGGCGGTGTACGTGCCTGCCGACGACTTGACCGACCCGTCGCCGGCCACCACTTTTGCCCATTTGGACGCCACGGTGGTGCTGTCCCGCCAGATCGCCGAGTTGGGGATCTATCCGGCGGTGGATCCGCTGGATTCCACCTCCCGGCAGTTGGA
>DEHU01000283.1:353-498 GCA_002352125.1 Competibacteraceae bacterium UBA2792
AGCAGGCGTTCTACATGGTCGGCTCGATCGACGAGGCCGTGGAAAAGGGCAGCAAGCTGTAATGGGGCGGCGGCCCTGATCGCACAGGGCCGCGTTCCATTCCAACCGACCAGGAGACGCATCCATGGCCATGACACTGCATGTC
>DEHU01000283.1:511-8518 GCA_002352125.1 Competibacteraceae bacterium UBA2792
TTGGTGACGATTTTGTCCGATACGGCCGAACGGGCCAGGGACTTGGATGAAGCTGCCGCGCAATCCGCCAAGCAACGCGCCGAACAAGTGATCGCCGATCACCGGAGCGATTTTGAATACGCCAGAGCCAAGGCCGAACTGGCCGAGGCAATTGCCCAGTTGCAAACCATCGAAAGGCTGCGAAAACTGCGCAAATCGAGTTAGTAGGCTAATAACAATAATATCTTAGACTTACCTTGGGCCGTGATCCCGTCACGGCCTTTTTATTTTTCCACCAATTGGCAAGATCGCAAACGCTTGTATCGTTCCGGATTGGTAATTCCGCCGGCAGGGTTCGCTACAATAGCAAAGTCTTATCCACGGTCTTATCCACGGGAGGTGCATTCGTCATGCAACAACTTTCGGTCGTGATCCTTGCNNAAGCGGATGGTTTCGGATTTGCCTAAGGTGTTGCACCGGATTGGCGGTAGGCCGTTGCTAGACCATGTGCTGGCTACAGCGAGCCGTCTCGGTGCGGCGACCCGATTGGTGGTGTACGGGCATGGCGGGGAAGCAGTCAAGGCGGCTTTCGCGGACGAAAAGGACGTAATATGGGTCGAGCAGACCGAGCAGTTGGGCACGGGCCATGCCGTGGCACAGGCTATACCGTCGCTCGATGCGGCTGGTGTGGTGCTGGTGTTATATGGCGATGTGCCGCTGATCCAACCCGAAACCCTGGACCCGTTGGTCGCAGAAGCCAGACAGGGAAGGCTGGCATTGTTGACGGTCGAATTGGCCGACCCTTCAGGCTATGGCCGAATCGTCCGCGACGATCAAGGGCGGGTGCAACGCATCGTCGAGGAAAAAGACGCAACGCCATCGGAGCGGTGCCTGTGCGAGATCAATACCGGAATTCTGGCGGTTTCGACCGATAAGCTACAGGGCTGGGTAGCCGAACTAGATAACGACAATGCCCAGGGCGAGTACTATCTGACTGACATCATCGCTTTGGCGGTACGCGACGACGTGCCGGTCGAAGCGTTCTCGGTAACCGAACCCGCTGAAGTACAAGGCGTTAATGATCGTAAACAACTAGCTGAATTAGAGAGATTTTATCAAAGCCAGCAGGCCGAAGTATTGCTGTTGAACGGCGCGACCTTGCTGGACCCAGCACGGGTCGATATCCGGGGTGCGGTGATTACCGGCAAGGACGTGATCATCGACGTCAACGTGGTGTTCGAGGGTGTGGTACGGTTAGGGGATAGGGTAAGAGTCGGGCCGTGTTGCGTGTTGCGGGATGCGATCATCGGCGATGACGTCGAGATTTTTTCGCATTGCCGGATTGAGTCTGCCGAGGTTGGTACCGGCGCTCAGATCGGCCCTTTCGCCCGTCTCCGGCCAGATGCGCGGCTGGCTGCGGGCGTGCACATCGGCAACTTTGTTGAAATCAAGAAAACCAGCATCGGCCCCGGCTCTAAAGTCAATCACTTGACGTACATAGGCGACGCCGAGATAGGCTCGAACGTCAACGTCGGCGCCGGCACCATCACCTGCAACTACGATGGGGCCAACAAACACAAGACCGTAATCGATGACAATGCTTTTATCGGTTCCAACAGTTCGCTGGTCGCGCCGGTACGAATCGGCAAGGGGGCGACGGTTGGAGCCGGATCGTCGGTCAGCCGTGATGTGCCGGATGGCAGCTTGTGCCTGACCCGTGCACCGCGCAAGGAGGTGGCAAACTGGGCGCGACCCGTCAAACCGAAAAAAGATTGATTTTCCATTCTATCTCGATTGATTGCATCCCTAACGAGGCGACATGGTCAAGACCCGTTTTGCTCCCAGTCCCACTGGCTATTTGCACATCGGCGGTGCACGTACGGCTCTATTTTCTTGGCTATATGCGCGTCGGCATGGCGGTCCGTTCGTGCTGCGGATCGAAGATACCGACCTGGAGCGTTCCACTCCGGAAGCGGTGAACGCCATTTTGGAAGGCATGAATTGGCTGGGGCTGGACTACGACGAAGGGCCTTTCTATCAGACCCAGCGTTTCGACCGCTACCGCGAGGTGTTGCAACAACTGTTGCGTGATGGCAAAGCGTACTATTGCTATTGCACCCGCGAGGAATTGGAAGCCTTGCGCGAGGAGCAGAGAAACCGGAAGGAAAAACCCCGCTACGACGGTCGGTATCGCGATTATCGAGGGCCGCCGCGCCAAGGGGTAGAACCGGTGGTGCGGTTCAAAAATCCCCTCGATGGCGAAGTAGTGGTCGAGGATTTGATTCGCGGCAACATCGTGTTCCAGAACGCGGAACTCGATGACCTGATCATCGCCCGCGCTGACGGTACCCCTACCTACAACTTCTGTGTGGTGGTAGACGACATGGATATGGGTATCACCCACGTTATTCGCGGCGACGACCATATCAACAATACGCCACGTCAAATCAATATCCTTAAAGCGCTGGAGGCTCCAGTGCCCAAATACGGGCACGTCCCGATGATTCTCGGGCCGGATGGACAGAAACTGTCCAAACGGCATGGTGCCGCCAGTGTCATGGAATGTCGAGATCTGGGCTATTTGCCGGAAGCCGTACTGAATTACCTGGTGCGATTGGGCTGGTCGCACGGCGATCAGGAAATTTTCTCGCTGGACGAGATGACTGAACTGTTCGATCTTGAGGGATGCAACAAGGCGGCTTCGGCGATCAACCCCTCTAAGCTGATCTGGCTGAACAAGCATTACCTGAAAACGCTTGATCCCGTTCATGTCGCCCGGCATCTGAGCTGGCACATTGGCCAACTGGGGATCGACCCTTGTCAGGGACCGCCCTTGACGGAAGTGGTCAGGGCCTTCGCCGAGCGTGCGGACACGCTCAAAGGCATGGCGGCAGCGGCAGAGTTTCTCTACCGGGAGTTCGAAGATTACGAGCCCAAGGCAGCCGGTAAGAATTTGACGACGCTGACGGAGGCACCTTTACGGCATCTGGCGAAGGCGTTCGCAGCGCTGCCGGAATGGCGGGCCGAGCCGATCCACGAGACGGTCAAAAAAGTAGCTGAAGAGCAGAGGCTAGCGTTGGGTAAGGTCGCGCAACCGCTGCGGGTAGCGATATCCGGCACGGCTGTGTCGCCGCCGATCGATGTGACGCTAGAGCTGTTAGGGCGGACCAAAACCTTGGCGCGGATCGAGCGCGCGTTGCGCCATATCCATCAAGGTGCCGGCGACGAGAGCTGAAGAAGTGGTTGACAGAGGTGTAAGAGTCTTTTAAATTATCTGTCTCGGAAATTTGGGGCCATAGCTCAGCTGGGAGAGCNNAGGTCGTCGGTTCGATCCCGTCTGGCTCCACCAACTTCAACCGTCCCAAGCTGGCGGTTTATTTTTTATCCACTTTGTCCCCATCGTCTAGAGGCCGAGGACACCGCCCTTTCACGGCGGTAACAGGGGTTCGAATCCCCTTGGGGACGCCAATATTTGCATAGCCGGAATCCCTTCTCGATCGCTCCCGAAACTTGTGGCCGAATTGCGTGATCTGCGTTATCCGGTACGGCAACGCTGGATTTCTTGCTCGATTTGGCATGCTCCTTCTGCTGGTAAACGGCACCTTCCGCGCAAATGCCGTGTGCCATTCCCCCGACCACGATAAACTAATTGCTGGTTTTTTGATGGGGCAGTGGGTATGCGTAGTTCTGGACCTAGGGCGCTAACTCCGCGCGATGGTTGGAACTGGTTGATACAGGCTTGGCAATTGATGAGGCGGCGGCTGTGGTTATTTGTGGCTGTTGCACTGTTTGCGCCGACGGGCAGCGCGTTGTTGCTCGTTTTGCCGATCTGGGAATGGTGGTTGCCACTGGCCGGTGGTTGGATCGCGTTGGTCGCTACTGTATTCTGCTACGGGTTGCCGTTAAGTCTGACGGTGACCTTGGCGTGTGCTCTGGCGCGCGCCGCTAACCGCAAGCAGGAACCGGCGGCAGGCCAATTGTTTAACCGGACCGCTATCAAGGCCCTGGCCAGAGCGGGCTTGTTCCTATTTTTATTGCTGCAGCAAGGGTATCTGCTGGCTTATTGGGTGCAAGATCATCTGTTGTCGGCTGGTGTTGGCCGTGGCGGCGATGTTCCGGCGCTGTCCGAAAGCTTTGGTGTCGCCGGCACGATCTTGGGAACGCAACTCAGCGTGTTGGGCAGCATGCTGTTGATCTTGCAGATACTGCTGGCTGTTTTCGTGGTTCCATTACAGTTGTTTCGAGAAATGCCCTTATCGACGTGCTGGCGGCGCAGTGCGCTAGCGATGCAGCTCAATCCTTGGTTGTTCTTGGTGCTGGGTTTGGTTGGCTTGGCGTTGCTGGGATTGCCGTTCTTCCAACTGTTCTCAGCTCTCGCCCAAGTGCTGGCGCTACCGTTGCCCGTCTATCTGGGAGTGCTGCTGTACGTGGCTTGGAACGATGTGTTCCAGGGTGGTGCCGAGGAAGAAGAAATCATGGAGCTTCGAGATCGGTGGCAAGCTAGCATCAGCAGCGGTTCAGTATCGCGTCAATCTGGCACAACGCGAAATTCGGATCTTCGCCCAGCGGAATCACGCCCACGCCAATGATGGCGTCGAGGTAGGGCGATTGGCGATTTGGTCGCCGACGAACGGCAAAGCCTGGGCCGTTGTCCTCCACCGTGGTGGAGCCAAAAAGGCTTAGCTCAACGGCAATAGCTGGGCAGGTATTTTTCGGGGATATCGTTGGTGTACTCCATGTTCTCGACCAGCGGCTTGGTTCCTGCCGGGACGTTGGCGTAGCCGCATACCCAAGTCAGAATGCCATTTACGCCGAGATAGGGCGTCAACAGAAGAGTGTGCTCCTTGATGGCGGCATCGGCTTTATCGCCAAAATACAGTACGATGGCGCCACCGTCGATTCCATATCCTTCCAGATATTTGGCCGAATCGCCCGCGAAATTGAGATCCAGTTCTTCGTCGGATTTCGGCAACTTTTTGTGCTTGGCGTAGAATTCTGCCATATCTTGTTTGAGCGGACCGGTTTCGGCCAGCACGCTCGCGATTTGGGCGCGCACCGTGTAATCCTGGTAGGCAGGAATAGCGATGGCGGCCACGATGCCGGTTATCATCACGCTGGTCAGGGCGCTGCCATCCCCGGCCAACAGGATTTCGGCCGGTGTTTGTTCGTAGCTGATGTTGAAGCCGACACGATCCGGCGCGATGTCTAACGCTAAACCGATAGCCCCCTCGACGGGTAACTTGAGCGTGCCGGCGCTTGGCATGTTGGCCAGAGAGATCGAGGCACCGAGCAGGTCGCCCAGCATTTGTAAACCGTTCAGATAGGCGTAGTAGATTTCGCGCTGGGCGTTACGGGTGACAGCGGAAACACCCAGCAGGGTATGCTCCGGTGTGTAGCCTTGTGATTGCCTCAGCCAATTACCCATATCGGTATCCAATACCGAGGCCGCTCGATCCGCAAGCGATTGTGGTACCTCGCCGAAAAGGAGCCAAGAGCCGTTCTCGATCCAGTAGAGGTGGGTATTCGTGCGCGCGACCAGCGCCAACAGCGCCGCGTTCTTGTCTGCATCATCACTCGGCCCATCGTCTCGATCCATGCCGCTGCCGCTGGGGATCATCAGATGTTGCACTTCGGTTCCATCGACTTTGAGCGTTTCGCGCCGCCAATGGAAGCGTTGGCCGAGCTCGTCCAACTTGCCGTAAAACGCTTGCCGACCGTTCACCCGCAGCGCGGTATAGCGGCCATGCGCATCCTCGAAACCGATTAACTCGGGCCCAATCAATTTCAGCAACTCCGCCGGTACGATACCGTACTGCTGTCCAAGCATGGCGACGGCGTCGCGATATTCTTTGGCGATATCCTGACCGAAATCGGCGGCCAGATTATTCTCGAAGGCAGTCAAGCGTTCGCCATCCGGCAGCATCAGGCTCACGACCCAGCGTGGTTTGCCGGCCGTCTTGATATCGGTGCGATATTGCCGCGCGGCGAGGTAGCCGAGCATTTTGGCTTGTGGCGCTTCCAGGCGTATTTGCAAGCGACCGCGACCGTCGACGGTGCCCCAACCGAATGCGAGGCTTTGGCTCTTGTCTAGCAAGTCGCGCACGAGCGCGGCGCCCGGTTCGTCCGGCAACTGCCCCGAGGCCATGCCGGTAACGCCTTTCAGGCTGAGCCAGCCAAACAGCCCCTGACCCGAGTTGTCGATCTGCCGTTCGATGTCGTGCAATCGATGAGGACGTGTCTGCTCCAGTTGTTTGATCAGCTGATCCAGCAAAATGGGAGTAGCGGTCATGCCGATCAGTCCATACAGACGCCGGCTTGCGGCATCGAACCGCACGAAGCCACCGTTGACCAGGCTGCCTTTACCCTCGGAGTCAAGCGGGGCTTTGAGCAGTCGAGCGCTGTCGCCTAGCCCGGCGAGACGCGTATTCAGTTCTCCCACGTTAGCGATATTGAGCCGGGTACTGAGCAAGACTGCGCTGCTAGCTGGATTGAGCGCGTCGTTGTTGTCGATGACGGCGATTTCCAGAGGCGCGTCGAGGTCGCCGAGCAATAGGGTTAATGCGGGCGCAAGGCCGGTATCGGCGATTGTTTTATCCTTGCGCACGGCCTCGCGGAGCGCGGCAACGATATGCGCGTGCGGTTCGCTAGCGAGAGCAGGATCGAGCGGACGTCCGTTTGGTGCGGACAACAGGCCCCACGCCGACGGAATGCGGAGATAGGCTACGGTGTGTTCGGGCAGGCGTTCGCGTAGCCAAGCAGGTTGGACGATGGGCTGGGCGGCGTGTGGCGGGAGCATACCCGTGGGTACGCTTGCAGTCCCGGCGGGTGCCGGCGCGGGCGCGGGCGTATTAGCTTGTTCGTTCTTGCTACAAGCGCCAAATAGAGCGATGCAGACTACGAGGCCCGTCAAGGCAAACCGGCGATAGTGTTTCATGGAGATTTCCGGTGATTTTTCGGGGTACGAACGACTAAACGTGCTTCCTTAGTCGGACCGGACGGATATATCGAACAGTTCGGCCAGCTTGACGCCCGGATCGGCCGCTCGCATGAAGGCTTCCCCCACTAGAAAGGCATGCACGCCATGCTGGCGCATGAGGACGACATCCGCCGCGGTATTGATCCCGCTTTCGGTGACCACGGTGCGGCCGGCCGGGATGCGAGATAGCAGGTTTAGCGTGGTGTCCAATCGAGTTTCGAAAGTGCGCAGGTTGCGGTTATTGATGCCGATCAGCGGTGCATCGAGCGCCAGTACCCGTTCCAGTTCTTGGGCATCGTGGACTTCGATCAGCACATCCATCCCCAAATCCGTCGCTAGCTGCGCTAGAGTCCGAAGCGTGGCATCGTCCAGGGCAGCCACGATCAATAGAATGCAGTCGGCTCCAATTGCGCGGGCTTCGTACACCTGATAAGGATCGACGATAAAATCTTTGCGCAGAACCGGTAGCGGACACGCCGCCCGCGCTTCCCGAAGATAGTCTTCGCAGCCTTGGAAAAAATCGCGGTCGGTCAGCACCGACAGGCAAGTCGCCCCAGCCGTGGCATAGCTGTGGGCGATGTTCGCTGGGAGAAACGGGTCTCGCAAAAGACCCTTGCTGGGTGATGCGCGTTTGATCTCGGCGATGATCGCTGGTTGTCCACGGGCAATGGCTTGCTCCAGGATTTCTCGAAACGGTCGAATCGAAGGCGAGTCCGCGATTTGCCGGCGAAGTTCGGACACGCCGAGTCGCTTGCTGCGTTCGGCGACCTCTTCGATCTTGCGGGCCAAGATTTTCTTGAGGATGTCTGGTGCGTCGCTCATGCGGCTAACTTTTGGGTGCAACGCACGAACTCATCCAATTTGGCTGCCGCTTTACCGCTGGCGAGCGTTTCCCTGGCCAGCTCGATGCCTTCAGCGATGGAGTCGGTCAGATTGGCGGCGTACAGCGCCGCACCGGCGTTGAAGACGACGATGTCGCGCGGCGTACCGGGTTCGTCGTTCAGCGCCGCCAGCAACATAGCTTTGGACTGCTCGGCGCTTTCGACCTTGAG
>DEHU01000308.1 GCA_002352125.1 Competibacteraceae bacterium UBA2792
GAAGTCTTCGTCGCCAACATCGCTGCCTGCTTCCGCAACGTCAAGCTCGTCGAGCGTTTGTTGTGCGCCCAGCAGGAAATCGAGAAACAGCAATCGTTTCTCAAAACGGTCATCGATGCTGACCCCCACCTCATTTACGTCAAGGACCGGCAAGGCCGGATCGTGCTAGCTAACCAGAGTTTGGCGAAACGTTTCGGTTTTGAACCTGAACGCATGGCCGGGTGCACATTTTCGGATCTGATAAGCGACCCCGAGTTCGCGCAGAGCTTGCTCGACGGCGATGAGGCAATTCTGGCTAAAACGCGGGATAGAATCGAACGGGAGGCAAAATTCGTCGATCAAGCCGGACGAACCTGTTGGGTCTATATCGTCAAAGCGCCCATCAAAAACGAAGCGGGCGAAGTCGAGCAACTGATCGGCGTCGGTGTCGACATCACCGAACGCAAACGGGCGGAAGCAGCGTTGTTCGAGGAAAAGGAACGGGCCCAGGTTACGCTGCACTCCATCGGCGATGCGGTGATCACCACCGACAGGCACGGCATCGTGGAATATTTGAATCCGGTGGCAGAGACGCTCACCGGCTGGATCACGGCCGAGGCCCGGAATCGACCCCTGCAAGAAGTCTTTCGGATCATCGATGAGCAAAATCGCCAGCCGGTGCCGGACCCGGTGGCGCGCTGTCTTCGGAGGCGGGAAATCGTCGGCTTGGACAAGCAAGCCGTGCTGATCAACAAACGTGGCCAGGAGTACCACATCGACGATTCGGCGGCGCCGATTCGTGGGCGAGATGACCAAGTGTTAGGTGCTGTGCTGGTATTTCACGATGTGACCGAAACGCGCCGGCTAACCCGGCAGTTGGAGTATGACGCTACCCACGACGCTTTGACCGGCTTGATCAACCGCGCAGAATTCGAGCGGCGACTGGAACGGGCGCTGGCCAGCGCCCAGCAGTACGGCGCCCGGCACGCGCTGTGTTACCTAGACCTGGACCAATTCAAGGTCGTCAACGACACCGCTGGCCACGCAGCGGGCGATGAATTACTCAAGCAGATCAATGCTATTCTGTCCGGCATGTTCCGCGAACGCGACACGCTGGCCCGGATCGGCGGCGACGAGTTCGGCCTGTTGCTGGATAACTGCCCGCTGGAGCGGGCGCAGCTCATCGCCCAAGCCGTGGTAGGCAACATTCGCGACCACCGGTTTTACTGGCAAGGCCACACGTATCAAATCGGGGTCAGCATCGGTTTGGTGCCGGTCACCGTGGAGACGCAAGACACCGCTCAACTGCTCACCCAAGCTGATGTCGCCTGTTATATCGCCAAGGAGACAGGCCGTAACCGCGTCCACATCTATCGGCGGGAAGACACCGAAACGGTACAGCGTCACAGCGAAATTTTGGGCGCGGCCGGGCTGCGGGACGCTTTGGAGCAGGACCGGTTCCGGTTGCACTACCAGCCCATCGTGCCTTTGCGCGGTTCCGATCCTCGCCCGATTCACTACGAGGCTTTGCTTCGGGTTGCGTACAAGGGCCTTTCCGAGGAAACGACCGAACTGGTATTGCCGGCGGCCTTCATTCCCGCCGCCGAGCGTTACGGGTTGATGGGTGCCATCGACCGCTGGGTGATTCGGGAGGCGTTCCGCCAATATGCAGGCGGCGTCGGCCAAACCGCCGCCCGGATCGCTATCAATTTATCCGGCAATTCCCTCAGCGACGAGACCTTGCTCGATTTCATCGAAGCCCAGTTTGCCGAGCATGCGTTCCCGCCGGACCGGGTGTGCTTCGAGATCACCGAAACCGCCGCCATCCAGAACCTGCATCGCACCATCAAGCTGATGGCGGCGCTCAAACGCCGTGGCAGCCAGTTCTCGCTGGACGATTTCGGCAGCGGTTTATCCTCGTTCTCCTATCTCAAGACCCTGCCGGTCGATTACTTGAAGATCGACGGCAGCTTCGTCAAGGACATGATCGAGAACAGCCGCGACGATACCCTGGTTGTGGCCATCAACCAGATGAGCCACGCTTTGGGTATCCAGACCATCGCCGAATACGTTCATAGTCCGGCGCTCGTTGTCCGCTTGCGCGAACTGGGCGTCGACTACGCGCAGGGCTACTTTTTTGGTGAACCCGCACCGTGGGGCAATCACGCGCAAGGGAAACCAGCCGGGTTGCCAAAGACGGTGTAGCGGCTTGCGGCGCATTAGCCGTCGAGCCAGGGTTCGCCGAAAGATGGTCGATCCGGCTTAAAACCGGTCGGCCGCACTGTTATCCTTGTCCGACATTTCCCCTTTTCCCGCCCTGCGCCCGCCCCATGAACACTGCCATCGTTTTCGAGCCGGCTCTGCTACGCAAGTACGATAAAGCCGGTCCTCGTTATACTTCTTATCCGACCGCCGTGCAGTTTCACGATGGCTTCGGCGAGGCCGAATATCGGGAACTGGCTCTGGCCAGCAATGCCGGTGGCCGACCGCTGTCGTTGTACGTCCACATTCCGTTTTGCGATACGGTTTGCTTTTACTGCGCCTGCAATAAGATCGTCACCAAGAACCGCCGCCACACGGTACCCTATCTCGATCGCCTGTATCGGGAAATCGCCTTGCAGGGCGCGCTGTTCGACCGAAGCCGGCCGGTCGTCCAACTGCACTGGGGTGGGGGTACGCCCACCTTTATCAGCGCCGGCGAAATGCGCGAACTGATGCGGGTCACCGGCGAGCATTTTTGCTTGCTCGACGACGACAGCGGCGAATATTCCATCGAAGTGGACCCGCGCGAGACCGATGGCCACACCGTTGCGTTGCTGCGCGAACTGGGTTTCAACCGGCTGAGTCTGGGGGTGCAGGATTTCGAT
The DNA here is from genome assembly GCA_002352125.1 of Competibacteraceae bacterium UBA2792. GTDB lineage: Bacteria > Pseudomonadota > Gammaproteobacteria > Competibacterales > Competibacteraceae > Competibacter_A. Next base: position 2,847 of record DEHU01000308.1, read on the forward strand.
CCCGCCGTGCAAAAAGCGGTCAACCGCATTCAATCCCGCGAAATCACGCTGCAGGTGATGGAAGCCGCTCAGCGCGAGGGCTTCAAATCCATCAGCGTGGATTTGATCTATGGCTTGCCGCTCCAAAGCGTGGCCAGCTTCGGCCGCACGGTGGACGAAATCATCGCCCAGAGCCCCGATCGGATTTCGGTGTTCAATTACGCGCACTTGCCGGACCTGTTCAAAACCCAGCGCCAGATCGACGCCAGCGCCCTGCCGCCGCCGGCGGTGAAACTGGCGATTCTCGAAACCGTGATCGAGCGACTGCTCCGGGCCGGCTACGTCTACATCGGCATGGATCACTTCGCCAAGCCCGACGACGAGCTGGCGCTGGCGCAACAATCCGGTACCCTGTACCGCAACTTTCAGGGCTACAGCACCCACGCCGATTGCGATTTGATCGGGCTGGGCGCCACCTCCATCGGCATGGTTGGCGACAGCTACAGCCAGAACTTGAAGGGACTGGAAGAGTATTACGCCCGGATCGACGAGAAGCGGCTGGCGGTGTTCCGGGGCGTGAAGCTGGATGCCGACGACCGGCTGCGGCGGGCGGTGATCACGATGCTGATTTGCAACTTCGTTCTGGATTTCGCTGCCGCCGAACGCCAGTACGGCATTCGTTTCCAGGATTACTTTGCGGCGGAGCTGGCGGAGTTGGCCGACATGGAAGCCGATGGCTTGCTGGCGCTGTCCGAAACCGGGATTCGAGTTTTACCGCCGGGACGGCTGTTGATCCGCAACGTCTGCATGGTGTTCGACCGGTATTTGCGAGAGCAGAAGCAACGGCGGTTTTCCAAGGTGATTTGATTGCGCAGCGTTTTGCCCAACGTCGCAAAGCGGCTGCATCCCGACGCGGATTTTTCTCCGATCAGCTTGTTTTGCGAGGCAATTTCAGCTAATTGTTAGCGGTTGCTATTCGTTTTCCGGCCGGTCTGTTCGATATACCGCCATCGCCATGATAGTGAGGAGCCATTCGATGAATACAGTCAACCGCAACATCCTGAGCGCCGCCGTCGGTGCAGCCATCCTGGGTCTGGGGGGTTTGGCGCACGCCGACACCATCAAAATCGCCGTGGCCGGCCCGATCACCGGCTCGGTCGCCCAGTACGGCGACATGCAGATGAGCGGCGCCAAGATGGCGGTCGAGCAAATCAACGCCAAAGGGGGCGTCGGCGGCAAGAAACTGGAGGCGGTTCTGATGGACGATGTGTGCGAGCCCAAGCAAGCGGTTGCCATCGCCAACCAGATCGTCAACCAGAAGATCAAATATGTGGTTGGACACCTGTGTTCCGGCTCGACCCAACCCGCCTCCAAGCTGTACGAGGAGGAAGGCATCCTGATGATCACCCCGGCGGCCACCAACCCGGCCATCACCCAGCAGGGCTACAAGATGGTGTTCCGCACCATAGGCACCGACGACCAGCAAGGCCCGACCGCCGGCAAGTACATCGC
>DEHU01000093.1 GCA_002352125.1 Competibacteraceae bacterium UBA2792
GTGGCGCCGCCGATCAGCAGCGGCACGGCGAAATCCTGCCGGTGCATTTCCTTGGCAACGTTGACCATCTCGTCCAGCGAGGGGGTGATCAATCCAGACAAGCCGATCATGTCGGCTTGGTGTTCGCGGGCAGCGTCGAGAATTTTCTGCGCCGGTACCATGACACCGAGATCGACCACCTCGAAGTTATTGCACTGAAGCACCACGCCGACGATGTTCTTGCCGATGTCNNAACATCTTGCCGGCGCCGAACAGATCGCCCACCACGTTCATGCCGTCCATCAACGGGCCTTCGATGACGTGCAGCGGCCGTTCGGCCTGTTGGCGAGCTTCCTCGGCATCGATTTCGACGAATTCGTCGATGCCTTTGACCAGGGCATGTTCCAGCCGTTTGGCGACTGGCCAGGAACGCCATTCCTGCTCTTTCTCCGACGCGGCGGCGGTCTCGCCACCCTGATACTGTGGGGCGATTTCCAACAGCCGCTCTGTCGCGTCCGGACGACGGTTCAGAATCACGTCCTCGACCCGCTCTCGCAGTTCGGCGGGAATTTCCTCGTAAATTGCCAATTGCCCGGCGTTGACGATACCCATGCTCATGCCGGCCCGAATGGCGTGATAAAGGAATACCGAGTGAATCGCCTCGCGCACCGGGTTGTTGCCCCGGAACGAGAAGGACACGTTGGATACGCCACCCGAGATCAATGCATGCGGCAGTTTCGCCTTAATCCGGCGGGTGGCTTCAATGAAATCGACCGCATAGTTGTTGTGCTCGGCGATGCCGGTGGCNNTCGGCCTGGCCCTGCTCGTCGAACGCCATGACGATAGCCGCTGCGCCGTAACGACGGATCAACCGCGCCTGCTGGATGAACGCTGCTTCGCCTTCCTTCAAGCTGATCGAATTGACCACTGGCTTGCCCTGAATGCGTTTTAGGCCAGCTTCCAGAATCTCCCATTTGGAAGAGTCGATCATCACCGGCACCCGGCTGATATCCGGTTCGGCGGCGATCAGGTTCAGGAAGGTAACCATCGCTTCCTTGGAGTCGAGCATCCCTTCGTCCATGTTGATGTCGATGATCTGCGCGCCGTTCTCGACCTGCTGGCGGGCGATGTCGAGCGCGGCGTTGTAATCGCCGGCCTTGATTAGCCGCTTAAATACTGCTGAGCCGGTGACGTTGGTGCGTTCGCCGGCATTGATGAACAGGGAACCGGGGCCAATGTTCAAGGGTTCCAGACCGGCCAGTCGGCAGTGTGGTGCGATGGCGGGAATTTGGCGCGGCGGCAGATCCTTGACCGCCTCGGCGATGGCGCGGATATGGGCCGGCGTGGTGCCGCAGCAACCACCGACGATATTGAGAAAGCCGCTTTCGGCGAACTCGCGGATCGTGGCGGCCATCCGTTCCGGGGTTTCGTCGTATTCGCCGAACGCATTGGGCAAACCCGCGTTGGGATGGGCAGAGACGTAGGTATCGGCGATGCGTGCCAGTTCGGCGATGTAAGGCCGTAGTTGGGTGGCCCCCAACGCGCAGTTCAAGCCGAAGGACAGCGGCTGGATATGCGAAAGCGAATTCCAGAATGCCTCGGTGGTTTGGCCGGACAAGGTGCGGCCGGAAGCGTCGGTGATCGTACCGGAGATCATGACCGGCAGGCGTTGGCCAGTCCGATCGAAAAACCGTTGAATGGCGAACAGCGCCGCTTTGGCGTTCAGAGTGTCGAAAATGGTTTCGACCATCAGGAGATCGGTGCCGCCTTCGACCAAAGCTTGCGCCGCTTCGGTGTAGGCGGCGACCAGCTCGTCGAAGGTGATGTTGCGGAAACCGGGATTGTTGACGTCCGGCGACAGGCTGGCCGTGCGATTGGTCGGGCCGAGGATGCCGGCCACGAAGCGGGGCCGGTCGGGCGTGCTGTAGCGGTCGGCAACCTCGCGCGCCAGCCGGGCCGCTTCCCGGTTCAGCTCCGGCACCAGAGATGCCATGCCATAGTCGTGCATCGAGACCGACGTGGAGTTGAAGGTGTTGGTCTCGACGATGTCGGCGCCAGCGTCGAGATAAGCGGCATGAATCTCCTGAATGATCGCTGGTTGGGTCAGTACCAACAGATCGTTGTTGCCCTTGAGATCGCGGGGCCAGCCGTGGAACCGTTCGCCCCGGTAATCGGCTTCTTGTAGGCGATAGCTCTGGATCATGGTGCCCATCGCGCCATCCAGAATCAAAATACGGCGAGCCAGCAGATCGTGTAATTGGTCGGTTCTATCAAAGGTCATCGGCAGAGCACTCGGTAACTTCTGCGGAATGGAACGAATTCAAGTAAGCTGGAACGCGTCCCGAATCCATTCCGTGCATGGTTCGTCGCCGGTTTGGAGAATCGCAACCACATCGAAGCGACAGGGTATATCGAGACGTTGGCGCTGCAGGTAGAACGCCGCCGCTCGTAACAGCCGCCGTTGCTTGATGCGGGTGACCGACTCGGCTGGCGTGCCGAAACGGCTGTGGCGACGGCTGCGTACTTCCACGAACACCAGTTGTTCGCCATCGCGCATGATCAAATCCAACTCGCCGACGCGGCAGCGGAAATTGCGAGCTACGAGGGTTAGACCGTGCGCTTCGAGATAGCGGCGGGCTAGTTCCTCGGCGGCGGTTCCTTGGGCGACGCGATTGATCACGGACGATTTCTGACGTTGGAAGAGAAAATCGGGACTGGCCGACAAATTTGCGCATTGTAGAGGCTCGGATCATGGCCGTCGAATCCGGTACGATGTACGTGGTGGCGACACCCATCGGCAATTTGGAAGACATCACTGCTCGGGCGTTGCGGGTACTGCGGGAAGTAGACTTGATCGCCGCCGAAGACACTCGCTACACAGGGCAGTTGTTGCGGCATTTCGGTATCGAAACGCCGCTGTTGTCTTTGCATGAACACAACGAGCGCGCTCGTTTGGAGCGAATCGTTTCGCTGCTGCGGGAAGGGAAAACGGTCGCGCTGGTATCGGATGCCGGCACGCCGCTGATCAGCGATCCGGGGTTTCCGCTGGTGCGCGAATTGCGCCGGCAGGGTTTGCCCGTCGTTCCAGTTCCGGGACCAAGCAGTCTGCTCGCTGCGCTGTCAGTTGCCGGATTGGCGACTGACCGCTTCGCGTTCGAGGGGTTTTTGCCGGCCAAGACCGCGGCGCGTCGCGAGCGGTTACAGATGTTGGCGCGAGAGGAACGCACGCTGGTGTTTTTCGAGGCCAGTCACCGGATCGCGGAGACGCTGGCGGATATGGCGGCGGCGTTTGGTGGCGAGCGTCCGGCGGCCGTCGCCCGCGAACTGACCAAACGGTTCGAGGAAGTACGCAGCGCAACGTTGAGCGAACTTACGATCTGGCTGGAGGCCGACTCCAAACGCGGCAAGGGCGAGTTTGTGCTATTGGTCCAGGGCGGATCGGCCGCGAGCGAAGTGGATACACCAGAGACTCGACGGCTCCTGGCGGTGCTGCTCTCGGAGCTTCCGGTCAGCCGGGCCGTGGTCGTGGCGGCCAAGTTGACCGGCCTGCGAAAAAAACCTCTGTACGATTTGGCTCTGGCGCTCGGAGGACGGCAAGAATTCGAGGAGCCGTAATTCGATTCGGACTTGTCAAGAGGGCATGTTGCGATAGACACTACGCAACGGGAACCGGCTGGACGGTCGCTGTATCGCCATGCGGTATGGAGGAAAGTCCGGGCTCCATAGGACAGGGTGCCAGGTAACGCCTGGGGGGCGCGAGCCTACGGAAAGTGCCACAGAAAACAAACCGCCTACGTTCGCGAGAACCGGCAAGGGTGAAAAGGTGCGGTAAGAGCGCACCGCGCGGCTGGNNCCCGGAGCAAGACCAAATAGGGGAGCACTATCGCGTGGTCCGCGCGGCTCCCGGGTAGGTCGCTACAGGTGTCTGGCGACAGGCGCCGCAGAGGAATGACCGTCCTCGACAGAACCCGGCTTACAGGCCGGTTCCTTTTTCATTTCTTCCCGCGCCTCGGTTTGGGCTTCCAGCGGTGTTTCCGCGCCCGTAGGCGCGTCAGAACACCGCCGAAGACAGCGAGTCGTCTCGCGCAATTTTTTTGGATGTTGCCGCGAAAATTTTCGGACTGGCACGTTCCTGTTTTTCCCCTTCCTTCACCACGTATCGATCAATGCCGGGCGATGGCGCCCCTCGCGGCACGCTGCAAAATTCTGGCGGACTTCATGACCAATAAAATTTTAACGCATTGAATGTAAAACAGAATTATAAAAAAATATTTGATGGGGTTTCTTGACAGTGACAGGGTAGCCTACCTATAGTTAGTGGCGAAAAGTGGGAGGAAGTGGGGCGCGAGAGCGGCCCGGTACAAAAAAGGCGCCATTATTGTTCCGGGGCATTAATCCATTATCGCTGGATAACAAAGGCCGATTGTCGATGCCGGCCAAATATCGCCAGCGTTTGTTGGAAGCTGGCGACGGCCAGGTGATTTTAACGATTGATCGCGACCGCTGCCTCCTGCTGTATCCGTTGACCGTTTGGGAAGACGTCGAGCGCAAGCTCATCCAGCT
>DEHU01000221.1 GCA_002352125.1 Competibacteraceae bacterium UBA2792
GATAACCGCCGATAGACGATAACTCTCTGGCAGGTAAAAGAGAGCAACGGCTTTTCTGATCTCTCTGCCTGGCATCAAACCGGTCGCTGCTCGCCGCGCGATATGGATCGCCGCAAACCAGAATTCCGCTCGAACGACGTTTTCCCTACACGTCAACCTGGTCGCCGATACCGGCTGAACCGCCGCCAAGAGTTGCTACAATCGATCATCTTCTTCACGAAAGCTTGCCGGTGCAGGATGTCGAAACCCGCGCCCTGGCTGACCGAAACCACCGCAACCACCCGGAATCCACCGTCCATGGCGAAGAGAAAGACGGATTACAACATCGAGATCGCCGCGCAGGCGTTCTATCTTGAAGAACAGTCCGACCCGGATCATAACCGCTACGTGTTCGCCTATACCGTAGTGATCCAAAATCAGGGCAGCATCCCTGCCAAATTGCTCAGCCGACACTGGATCATCACGGACTCCAATGGCAAGATCGAAGAAGTACGCGGCGAGGGCGTAGTTGGCGAGCAACCCTATCTGCGGCCCGGTGAAGGTTTTCAATACACCAGCGGCGCAATTCTGGAAACATCGGTCGGCAGCATGAAGGGCAGCTACCAGATGCTGGCCGACGACGGCGTGACCTTCGACGCCGATATTCCGGCGTTCGTCCTATCCATCCCCCGCACGTTGCATTGAGGCGGATGTTTTGACGCTGCGCTACAGCTATACCCTGTTCGCGCCGGTTTACGATGCGCTGGTCGCACCGTTTACCGCTGCCATGCGGCGACGCAGCCTGGCTCCGCTCCAAGAAGAACCGCACGACGAGGTGTTGTTGGTCGGGATCGGTAGCGGCCTGGATATACCGCTACTGCCGCGCGGACCGCGCTACACCGGCCTGGATTTGACGCCGGCGATGCTGGGCCGCGCCCGTCGCAAGGCTGCCGCCTCGAAGTCGGAAATCCGGCTCGATGTCGGCGACGCTCGCCATCTGCCGTATGGCGATGCCATGTTCGACGCGGTCGTATTGCACTTGATTCTGGCCGTGACGCCGCATCCCGGACAGGTTTTGGCCGAGGCGGCGCGAGTGTCGCGGCGCGGCGGCCAAATCCTGATTCTCGACAAGTTTCTGCGGCCCGGCCAAACCGCGCCGCTGCGCCGGTTGATCAGCCCGCTGCTGGGGTTGCTGGCCACCCGCACCGACGTAGTGTTCGAGCGAGTGCTGGCACAAGTGCCGGGACTGGAAGTCGCCTCTGACCAACCGGCGCTGGCCGGTGGCTGGTTCCGGCAGATCGTGCTGCGCAAGAGCGTGGCGTGAACAAGAACCACGACGGGTTATCCTTCCTGCCCGTACCGGCCGGTGCGTTTGCCCTTGATAATCCTTCGCCTCGCCCGCACCTTAGGGTTTAAGTTTCCCTTTAGCCGCGAGAAAGATTATGACCGACCACGAAGTCGAAGCCCTCGAAGCGGAAGTCGTGTCCGAGGATGATGCGGGAGAAGCATCCGCCAGCAACAACATCGTTGCCGCTGCCGATATTCTGCCCGCTACGCTATACCTATTGCCTCTGTCCGAGCGGCCGTTTTTCCCNNGAGCCGTGGCTGCCGACCATCGAAGCCGCCGCCAGCCGCGAGCAGCGAGTGATCGGCCTGATCCTGGTGAAACCCGACAGCGCGGAAAAGGCCAGTCCCGCCGATTTTCACGAGGTGGGCACCGCTGCCCGGATGCACCAGTTGGCCCGCAACGAGGGGCGCCTGCAATTCATTGCCCAAGGATTGAAACGCTTCCGCATCAAAAACTGGCTGTCCAGTACGCCGCCCTACCATGTCCAGGTCGAGTACTTGAGCGAAGAAGACGCGGTCGGTACCGAAGAACTGCGAGCCTATTCCCTGGCGGTGATCAACACCCTCAAGGAGTTGATNNCTCGCCACCGCGCCGATTTTGGAGCGGATGAAAAAAGTGATCGTGCTGATCAAGAAGGAATTGGAAGTCGCCAAGCTCCAGACCCATATCCGCAAGCAGGTCGAGGAGAAAATGAGCGAGCACCAGCGCAAGTTCTTCCTACGCGAGCAGCTCAAGGCCATCCAACAGGAACTCGGTATCGCCAAGGATGACCGCACCGCCGACGTGGATCGATTCCGCGAGCGGTTGGAAACGCGCCAAGTGCCCGAAGCGGCGATGAAGCGGATCGACGAAGAACTGGACAAGCTGTCCATCCTGGAGACCGGCTCACCCGAGTATGCCGTCACTCGCAACTATCTGGACGTGATGACCGAATTGCCGTGGGGCGTTTATTCCACCGATAACCTGGATCTCAAACACGCCCGGGCAGTGCTGGACCGCGACCACGACGGACTGGCCGACGTCAAGGACCGCATCATCGAATTCCTGGCGGTGGGTGCGCTGAAAGGCCAGGTCGGCGGTTCGATCATCCTNNGGCGGAATGCGCGACGAGGCCGAAATCAAGGGTCATCGCCGTACCTACATCGGTGCGCTGCCGGGCAAGTTCATCCAAGCCCTGCGCGAATCCAAAACCGCCAACCCGGTGATTATGCTGGACGAAATCGACAAGATCGGTGCGTCGTTCCGGGGCGATCCGGCATCGGCGTTGCTGGAAGTGCTCGATCCCGAGCAGAACACCGAGTTTCTGGACCATTATCTGGACGTGCGTTTCGATTTATCCAAGGTGCTGTTTATATGCACCGCCAATCAGCTCGACACCATTCCGGCGCCGTTGCTCGACCGCATGGAAACCATCCGGCTGTCCGGCTACATCACCGCCGAGAAGCTGCAAATCGCCCGCAACCACCTGTGGCCGAAGCTATTGGAACGCAGCGGCCTGGAACGGGATCGCATCCGCGTCGAAGACGATGCACTGACCCAGATCATCGAAGGCTATGCCCGCGAAGCGGGAGTGCGCAATCTAGAAAAGCAGCTCGGGCGGATCGTGCGCAAAAGCGCAGTCAAGATCGTCGAAGGGGACGAGACCGGATCCATCGTGGTGGATAAGCCTGCTCTGGAACGCTTTCTGGGCAAACCACCGTTCAGGCAGGAAAGGCTGATGGTCGGCGTCGGGGTGGTCACCGGACTGGCCTGGACCGCGCTGGGTGGCGTGACCCTCAATGTCGAGGCCAGCCTGGTTCACACCAAGAACCGTGGCTTCAAGCTGACCGGCCGGCTGGGCGAGGTGATGCAGGAATCGGCCAACATCGCCTACAGCTACGTCAGCGCTCACCTGGAAGACTACCAAGCCGATCCCAAATTCTTCGACGAGGCGTTCGTGCATTTGCACGTCCCGGAAGGCGCCACGCCAAAGGACGGTCCTAGCGCCGGCATTACGATGGCGACCGCCTTGCTGTCGCTGGCGCGCGGCCAGCAACCTAACCGGCCGCTGGCGATGACCGGCGAACTGACCCTAACCGGTCAGGTATTACCGGTAGGGGGTATCCGCGAGAAAATCATCGCCGCCCGGCGAGCGGGGATCTTCGAGATCATTCTGCCGGAAGGCAATCGCGGCGATGCCGAAGAACTGCCGGACCATATCAAGGAAGGGCTGACCCTGCACTTTGTGGAGCGTCTGCAACAAGTGGTGGACTTAGTGTTCGGCCCGGAACGGGCACCATGAGAGGGCTAGCGTGAAAGTTCGCGACCGTTCTACGATTGTTCTGTTGCCGCCGCTCTGCTTGCTGGCGCTGTTGCACTGGCCCACCCTCGGTTGGGGCGCTTGCGAAGACCCGCCCGCGCGGCGGGTCAGTTGGTTGCGCTGCGACAAGCAAGGCGCGGATTTAACGGGCGCAGACTTGCGCGAGGCGGTGCTGACCCAAGTCAACCTAAGCAATGCCAAGCTGGCCGGCGCGCGGTTGAGCGGTGCCGATTTGGGACGGGCAGTGCTCAGTAACGCGGACTTTACCGGAGCGGCGTTGCGGGGCACGCGGCTGGTGTCGGCGCAAATGAACCGTACCGTACTCGTGGGCGCCAGCATGGCCGGCGCACGGCTGGATCGGGCGGTGCTGGCGGGTGCCAATCTGAGCCAAGCCGATCTAAGCGATGCGGGGCTCTACCAGGTCGATCTGAGCGGCGCCAACCTGACCGGAGCGAATTTGAGCAAGGCCACGCTGACGCAAGCGGATTTGACCGACGCCAAACTGTCGGGCGCGATGCTGACGGGTGCGGTGCTGAGCCGAGCGGTGCTGGAGAATGCGGTATTGTCCGGCGCTAATCTCAACGGCGCGAAACTGGACGGTACCAATCTACTGGGCACCGACTTTACCGGTGCCGACCTTGGGACCGCAACCCTAGCCGATGCCCGGATTAATGGTGCTCGCTTCACCGACACCAAATTGGACAGCACGATCTGGGTGGATCGGCGGCGCTGTCGTCCGGGATCGACAGGAGAATGTCGATGAAAAACGGCGATCTTGGGCTCCCGGGCAGAGTACCGCAAGCCCCGAGCCCTATCTCGCTCCAACGAACGAAGCTGCCCCGGCCTTAACCGTCGCGGCCTCGGGCTAGACGGCAACGCAGCGCCACAGTTTCAAACCCCTCTGTTTCAAACCGCCCTGTTGCTCGTCGTCGGCGAGGCGCATAATCCGATACTGCATCGCACCAAAAATTGATATCGCGCTTAGCGCGATAATCGATGTCGCTCCGGGCTGGCACCCCCACTTTCGCTTTAGACGAATACGCGCGTGCCGACCCTGCCGATGACAACAAACCCGCTCGACGGACAATCGATGGAGTCAAGCCAATGCGTATCGCCATGTTTTCTTCGGAATCCCTGCACTCGATTTCTTCTGGCGGTCTTGGCGTACACGTAACGGAACTGGCCGCTGGCCTGCAACGGCGCGGACACGACTTGCACGTCATCACCCGGCGTAAGGAGGATCAAAATTACTATGATTGCATCGATGGCGTGCATTGCCACCGCGTCGATCATGGTCTGAGCGAAAACGATGTGGAATGCATGGACTACATGTGCAAGGCCATGACCCATCGCTTTCATGAAGTGACCTCCATGATCGGGAAATTCGACATCGTGCACGCCCACGATTGGTTGACCGCCAACGCCATGAAGTACGCGATGGACGGTTTCAACACGCCGGGCATCCTGACCATGCACTCCACCGAGTACGGTCGCGATGGCAACGTTTTCTTCGATGGCTTCGCTCGCTGGGTCCGCGACGCCGAGGCAGCGGGCTGCCACAACGCCAACCTGGTGATCGCGGTCAGCGATTTTCTCGCCGGCGAATTGCGCCGGATTTATCACGTTCCGGGCGAGAAGATTCACGTCGTCCCCAACGGCGTCAACTATCGCGCCTTCGACGGCTTCATCGATCCGGCCGAAGTCAAGGGCCGCTACGGCATCGCTCCGATGGCGCCGACCATCTTCTCGCCAGGCCGGATGACGGTGCAAAAAGGCATGGACATGTTGGTCGAGGCCGTGCCGATGGTTCTAGCCTCTTACCCGGAAGCCCGTTTCATCATTTCCGGCGAAGGACCGGAAAAAGATGCGGTGGTGCGACGTGCCCACGAAGTCGGCGCTGCTGGCGCGATTGTCTTCCTCGGTCATGTTCCCCGCTGGCAATACATTGACCTGATGCGATGCTGCGACATTCTGGCGGTGCCCAGCCGCAATGAACCGTTTGGCATCGTTGTGCTGGAGGGTTGGGCGGCCGGCAAACCGGTGGTCGCCACCACCGCCGGTGGACCACGCGAATTCGTCTGGCACGATGTGAACGGTTTTCTGGTGGATGCCAACGCCGGCGGCATGGCGCACGGCATCGGCTCGCTGCTGGCCGATCACGATCATTGCCGGGCGCTGGGCGCCAACGGCCGCCGAGCCGTGGAGGAAAAATTCAACTGGGACAACGTGGCGGCCTACACCGAAGGCGTGTATCAGGTCGTGGCGCGCTGATTCCAGGCTTGCGCTTTCCGCATCGATAGCTCGTTGCCGATGCCATTTCGCAGCATGCTTTCTCACGTATCCCCATTCGCGACCGAGGCCGAGCGAGCGATTCGGTCGCTCCGAATCAACGCTCTGGCACCTCGGCCGTTCTAGCGGTTCCTTGCAGCTCATTCGTTGGGTCAAGGTGCTTGCGTTTCACCGGTGCATCATCGGTAGTAAAGCGCCAATCGACCTTCACTGCCGCCGCACGCTTCGGTAGGCTCCGGGACGACCCACTTTAGCCTCTCCTACCCTTTCCAACTCGGCCCCGGACCGGGACAATGCGGCCGTACCTGTTGGAGCATCGCTCTTCGAGGAAAATTCGCATGCCCGTCAAGACCCCCAAATCCACAACCAAGCTCAGCCTGATCCGGATCAAACCCAAACGCGGCAAGCCGCGGCACCCCGCCGCGATGGCAACCGATCAATCGCTCGCCCCGCGCGAGGGTCTGTTGGCCCATGCATGGCGCGACCGCGATTTGAGCTGGCTCGACTTCAACTGGCGCGTGCTGCACGAGGCATTGGACGAACGCACGCCGCTGCTCGAACGCCTCAAGTTTCTCGCGATCTTCACCTCGAACCTCGATGAGTTTTACATGAAGCGCGTCGGGCTGCTGCGCGGAGTGGTGCAAGTGGCCAGCGAGGACGATCCGACCACGGGGGGCGGTGCCCGCGACCGGCTCGCTCAAATCCGCAAGACGGTTCTGGAACAACTGGCGGAACAGGCCTCCTGCTTTCATGCCTTGGTACCCAAGCTGACCCAGCATGGCATCATCCTCGCTAGTTGGGAGCAATTAACCGCCGCACAACGGATCGAAGCGGCGGATTTTTTCGATCGCAACGTCTCGCCGGCGCTGACCCCGCTCGGCCTGGACCCTGCCCACCCCTTTCCGTTCGTATCGAACCTATCGACGAACTGGGGATTTATCCTCCGTAATCCCGATACCGACGAATACGTGCCGGTTCGGGTCAAAATCCCCACCATGTTGCCTTCCTGGATTCCGCTCAAGGCGGATGCGACCCCCGGCGAACGTCGATTCTTGCGCCTGGAAGATTTGATCCGGCACAGCACCGACAAGCTATTCCCCGGCATGGAATTCATCGACGCCACGCTGTTTCGCGTCTTGCGCAACGCGGAGATCGAGCTGGATGAGGAAGAGGAAAGCTTGCGAGAGGCGGTAACCGAAGCGCTCCAGCAACGCCGTTTCGAGCCTGTAGTGCGCATGGATCTCGCTCCGGATGCCAATCCTGCACTCCGCCAAGGTCTGATGGAACGATTCGAATTGAGCGACGAGGACGTCTACGAATTACCCGGCCTGCTCGATTACACCGGCCTGTTTCAAATCGCCGGCCTCGACGTATCGACACTGCGCGATCCTCACTGGGCACCGTTGCCGCCGCCACGCCTGCCCACCGAAGAAATAGACATCTTCGCAGTCATCCAGGCTGGCGACCTGCTCTTGCACCACCCCTACGAAAGCTTCGACATGAGCGTCGAGGATTTCATCAGCGATGCCGCCATCGATCCGCAAACCGTGGCGATCAAGATGACCGTCTATCGCGTCGGCGACGACACCCCGTTCGTACGCTCGCTGATCCGTGCCGCCGAAGCGGGCAAACAAGTAGCCTGCGTAATCGAGCTGAAGGCACGATTCGACGAGGCCCGCAATCTGCTCTGGGCCCAAGAACTGCAAAAAGCCGGCGCGCACGTCACCTATGGGGTAATGGGCCTGAAAACGCATACCAAGGTGGCGCTGGTGGTGCGCAAGGAAGGCCACGACCTGCGCTGTTACGCCCACATCGGCACCGGTAACTACCACGTCAAGACCGCGCGGCTCTATACCGACGTCGGCCTGCTAACCCGCGATCCCGCCATCACCGCCGATGTGGTCAATCTGTTTCACTACCTAACCGGCTGCTCGCTCACGCCCCATTTCAAGAAACTGCTGGTCGCGCCGCTCAATATGCGGCAGCGTTTTTTGGCAAGCATCGAACGGGAAATCGAGTATCATCGCGCCGGCCGACCAGCCCGGATCATCGCCAAGATGAATCAGGTCGAGGATCTAGAAATGGCGCGCGCGCTATCGGCGGCTTCTCAGGCAGGCGTACCGGTGGACTTGATCGTGCGCGGCTTCTGCTGCTTGGTGCCCGGCATAGCCGGCTGGACCGAAAACGTGCGCGTGCGCTCGATCATTGGCCGCTTTTTGGAACACTCGCGAATTTTTCATTTCGCGAACGGCCAGGACGATCCGCTGGCGGGCGAATTCTTCATCGGTTCGGCCGACTGGATGCACCGCAACCTCTCGGGTCGCGTGGAAGCGGCAACGCCAGTGGAAGACCGGACAGCACGGGAACGATTGTGGGAGATTTTAGACATTTGTTTGCAAGATCAACGTCAAGCGTGGCTGATGCAGGCCGACGGCACTTACTTGCAAAGCCAGCCGATGGAGGATGCGACCGGATCGGCCATCGCCGGCACTCACGCCTGGCTGATGGACGTGACGCGCCGCCGGGCGCCAAGCGTTTGAGCGAACAGCGATCCTGCGGCCGGTTTCGCGGTGGCGCCCGATGATCCGAATTGGGTACGACGGACACTGAACGAAGTAGATGCGTGGCTCAGCGCCAACCCACTCTGGAGCAAGCGCATTCCCATGCCGACCCGCTCTTTCGATCTGAAACAATTTTTTCTGGATTGGCTCATCCCATTGGGATTGCCGGACCATCACATTCCCTACCACGCCATCGACGATACCTAGCTCGGTCCAGCCCACCGGCACCTTCTGGCTAATCGACCGGGTCCGAACATATTACTCGACAAACGATTCCGCCAGCACGGCATGCGGTGACTGAATCGTTTTCTTGACCCGTCGAAAACGATTCAGTCAATTCGTTCAACAGTATTCTGACGAGGAAAGACAATGTACAGAAACTATTACCCTTCCGCTGACTGGAAAAAGATTCTGACATTCTCCACCAACAGAGAAACGCCTTTTCTAATCGTATTGTTGGATAGGGTCCGGCAGAAATATGAGGAATTCCGTGCGAATTTTCCATCGGCGAAGATTTATTATGCAGTCAAAGCCAATCCCGGTATCGAGGTCTTAAGCTTATTGCGGGATCTGGGTTCACATTTTGATATCGCTTCGATTTACGAACTGGATAGAGCGTTGGATTTAGGTGTATCAGCCAATCGTTTGAGTTTCGGTAATACTATTAAAAAAGCCCGACATATCCGCGAGGCTTACGAGAAAGGTGTCAGGCTATTTACCAGCGACTGCGAAATGGATGTCCGCAATCTTGCCAAGGAAGCACCAGGATCGCGGGTATTCTTCCGCCTTTTGATGGATGCGGTCACTTCTGATTCCGATTGGCCGTTATCGCGAAAATTTGGTTGCCAGCCACGTATGTCCTTAGATCTCATGTTGCTGGCTGCCGACTTAGGCCTGGAACCCTACGGCGTTTCGTTTCACGTCGGTTCGCAACAGCGCGAAATCCCTGCTTGGGATGCGGCAATTGGCCAAGCGCATGCCCTGTTCGATTGGATGGAGCAAAAACACCTTCGCCTGAAAGCCATCAATATGGGCGGTGGTTTTCCCGCCGATTATGTGGTCAAGGCTAATCCGCTCTCTGTGTACTCGGAGGAAATTAATCGATATCTAAATCAATATTTCGGCAGCTCTGTCCCAAAGATTTATCTGGAGCCAGGCCGGGGACTCGTAGGCGATGCCGGTGTTCTAGTCAGCGAAATCGTAACTATCGCCAAGAAATCAAAAACCGATTTAAGACGCTGGATTTATACCGATGTCGGCATCTTCAACGGCTTGATGGAGACCTTGGGAGAATCCATCAAATATCCAATTTATACCGAGAAAAAAGGCGAAACGGGTGACGTGATCATGGCCGGACCGACCTGCGACAGTCTGGATATCATGTACGAGCATTTCAAATATCAACTGCCGTTGTCGCTGGAAAGCGGTGATCGGCTGTATTGGCTTTCCACCGGTGCCTATACTGCCTCGTACAGCGCTATTGAATTCAATGG
This sequence comes from Competibacteraceae bacterium UBA2792, assembly GCA_002352125.1. Classification (GTDB taxonomy): domain Bacteria; phylum Pseudomonadota; class Gammaproteobacteria; order Competibacterales; family Competibacteraceae; genus Competibacter_A. Next base: position 9,970 of record DEHU01000221.1, read on the forward strand.
CTTCCCACCACTTAAAACCTACTACCTCTAGCATCTGAACGACGCAAAATAAACCCCTGTTTCCCGCGATTCGGCTAGAAGCCGTATCGCGGATCACACTAACGTATCATTTCGCTTCATCCACCATTGCGATAGTTTTCTCCTCGACCTCCCGAGCAACCTCAACCAACCCTGCATCTTGAGATAAGGCATCGAGCATTGCCACTGGTTTAATGCATCCGATTACCCATGTATGGT
>DEHU01000169.1 GCA_002352125.1 Competibacteraceae bacterium UBA2792
TGGCACGGCGATACCTTCGATTTGCCTGACGGTGCGGTGCTGCTAGCGTCCAGCGACCTGTATCCGCATCAAGCCTTTTCCTGGGGCCGTCATGCGCTGGCCTTGCAGTTCCACATCGAAACCACCGCTCGTGGCCTGGAGCGTTGGTTCATCGGCCATGCCGGTGAAATCGCCGCGACGGCAGGTTTGAGCGTGCCGATGCTTCGCGGCGAAACCGCCCGTCATGCCGCCCAAGCCGCGGCACAGGGACGGCGATGTTTCGCCGCTTGGCTGGAACAGATCGGCCTGTGAGGCCGAGCAGACAAGCTGAATTTTTAGTGCAAACCGATTCTTTGCATCAATTATCAGTTATTGATAATTTTATATTGCATTTATTCTGTTTCTTTGTAGTTGACTTGTGATGTAATACGCAATGCTATTAAAGCATTGGTTGGCAATATAGTAGACTTATATAATCGATAGTCATTTTATTAAGAAAATCGCCGTGAATACTCAAAACTCGCTTGCAGCAACCGTCCGTTTGTTCCCGAACGGCACCGATTCCCGCTCCAGCCCATCGTCGAAGCCGCGCGTTCCGGAGCATCGGCTGGGTCTAAAAGAAGTGCTGGACGATCTAGTTGCCGACGGATTGGTAGCCAAGGCGGATGCCGATCTGACGCTCGCTGGTCCCAAAACCGAGCGCAGCGAATTGCATCCGCTAGTGGTTGTCGCCAACAAAAAATTCCACCATCTTCGGCCGCCGCATCAAGTTTTAAGCCTGGAGCTGCTGACTGAGTGGTTGGCCGGCAGGGCCGGATTACCCTATCTGCGCATCGATCCGCTCAAGCTCGATATCGCCGCGGTGGAACGGTTGTTGCCATTCATTTCCTTCGAGTATGCGGCTCGTTACCAAATTCTACCGATCGCCGCCGACGATACCCGAGTGGTGTTTGTCACTACCGAACCTTGGCTGACCGATTGGCAAAACGTGTTGCGGCAGACTTTGCGCCGCGACATCGAACGGGTCATCGCCAACCCGCTGGACGTCAACCGTTATCAGTTGGAGTTTTACGGCGTGTCGCGTTCGGTGCGCGGCGCGTTGCGGGCTTCGACCGAGCCGACCTCGGGCATTCTCAACTTCGAGCAGTTGCTGGANNCAGATCGTGGATTGGCTGCTGCAATATGCGTTTTCCCAGCGCGCCAGCGACATTCATCTGGAACCGCGTCGCGAGCAGGGCAACATCCGTTTCCGCATCGACGGCGTGTTGAACGCCATTTATCAGTTGCCGCCGTCGGTGATGAGCGCGGTCGCCAGCCGTATCAAAATCCTCGGTCGAATGGACGTGGCCGAGAAGCGCCGGCCGCAGGATGGCCGGATCAAGACTCGCACGCCGGCCGGCCGCGAAATCGAATTGCGCCTGTCCACCATGCCCACGGCCTTCGGCGAAAAATGCGTGCTGCGCATTTTCGATCCGGATACGGTGACCAAAAACTTCGGCCAACTCGGGTTCGCGCCTGCCGAGGAAACAGCTTGGCGGGCGATGATCGCCCGGCCGCACGGCATCGTGCTGGTCACTGGGCCGACCGGTTCCGGTAAAACGACCACCCTGTATACCACCCTCAAGCAACTGGCGGTTCCGGAAGTGAACGTCTGCACGGTGGAAGACCCGATCGAAATGATCGTGCCGGAACTGAACCAGATGCAGGTGCAACCGGCCATCGATCTGACTTTCGCTCAGGGCATCCGCACGCTGTTGCGGCAAGACCCCGATATCATCATGGTCGGCGAGATTCGCGATCTGGAAACGGCTCAGATGGCGGTACAGGCGGCTTTGACCGGTCACTTGGTCCTTTCGACCCTGCATACCAACGACGCCGCTTCGACCATTACCCGGTTGCTGGATCTTGGCGTGCCCTACTACCTGATCCAGAACGTACTGATCGGAGTGATGGCGCAACGGTTGGTGCGTACTCTCTGCCCCCATTGCAAAGGAACGGGCCAGATCGACGCCGCGCTATGGAAATCGCTGGTGCAGCCCTGGCCATTGCCGAAACCGGAAACCGTCGGCGTGCCGCGCGGTTGTCCGGAATGCCGTAACACCGGCTATCTGGGACGGATCGGTTTGTACGAGCTGCTAACGGTGACGCCGGAGCTGCGTCGGTTGTTCCGGCCGGACATGGACGAAGACGCGTTGCGGCGCAGTGCCTTCGATCAAGGGATGCGTCCGTTGCGGGTCGGCGCTGCGCTCCAGATCGCTGCTGGATTGACCACGTTCGAGGAAGTGGTGCAGATTTTGCCACCCTTGGCCGAGTAAGAAGAAATTTGAGCTTTTGATACATAATCACCACATTTTGACTAAATTGTTGCGAAAGTACACAATAGCTTTGTGTTTTTTTGTCCGGTTTTTCATCGTCCAACCAACAACAAAATAAATTCAAGAGGTGTGTGATGTCCTCGAAAATGCTCAAGAGTGTTTTGACGACGGTGTTGGCAGGTGGTTTGTTAGCGGGAGCAGCCCAAGCTTACGAGGCGGGCGACTGGATCGTCCGGGCCGGTGTGTGGGGCGTGTTCCCCAAATCCGATAACCTAGATACCCCGTTGGGAATGATTGAGGTAGATAACGGTTACAGCTTGGGTATCAATGGCACCTACATGTTTACTCCCAACATCGGCCTCGAAGTGATCGGTGCTTTGCCGTTCAAGCATGACATCAACCTCGATGGCACCAAGATCGCTAGTACCTATCAGTTGCCGCCGACGGTTCTGGTGCAATATCACTTCATGCCGACCGGTACGATTCATCCATATGCCGGCGTAGGGTTGAATTACACCTTTTTCTGGGATGAAAAGACCACTGGCCCCCTCTCTGGCACCAAGCTGTCACTGGATCCTTCCTGGGGTCTTGCGGGCGAGTTGGGTATCGATATCGATGTGGCGCCCAACTGGTTCGTAAACGCCACCGTCAGCTATATGGACATCGATACCAAGGCTAAATCGAATGTCCTCGGTACCCTCGGCACTGTGGAAATCGACCCGTGGGTGGTCGGCCTCAATGTCGGGACTCGCTTTTAAGTAAGCATCCTTACGGCGAAAGTCGGTGCCAGCACCGATTTCCGCCATAACCCAGCAATTCCCGACCGCATTTTCCAGTCGCGTTCTTGGTTCGGGGCGACGGCCGAAGCGGGGTGGCGCCACCGAAACAGGCCAGATGCTCAGGTTTTCTCCGGATAACCCAGCGCGTGCAGCGCCGCGCCAAGTTCGGTGCGGATATCGCTGTCGGTCAGCGCAGTGACTCGACCGGTCGGCACGTCCACTCGAATCTCTTGAACTCCCGATAACTTGCCGAGCCCGGCGCGAATGGCGCTAGCGCAACCGTTGCATTTGACGTTTTGAACCAAAAATTCGAGTTCCATGTTGGCGTCCTCTGGTATCGCAAAGCAACTAAAGTATAAGCTTTCATCGCTGCGTTTCAGTACGATTCGATGCCTCGAATCGATTACGCTCTAAGATAGAGCAGAATGCTGTTGTTTTTGTTCTGTTGTGGTGCAATATCGAAGAGGGCGATGCTATATCATGTAGGTAGTGCGTGATCGAACTCGAAAAACTACTGTGGCATGTTTCATGCTTAATCGAGGGCGCATAAGTTTCCCCACCTGACCGATTGTGATCGATATTTCTCAAACTCCGAGGAATCAACGACAATGAATGCTGCTGATGTGATGAAGCTGATCGAGGAAAAAGGCATCAAGTTCGTGGACTATCGGTTCACGGACACCCGTGGCAAGGAGCAGCACGTCACCGTGCCCGTCAGCGCCGTAGATGAGGATGTGTTCGAGGACGGCAAGATGTTCGACGGCTCGTCCATCGCCGGTTGGAAAGGCATTCAGGAATCCGACATGATTTTGATGCCCGATCCGGTAACCGCAGCCGTGGACCCGTTTTTCGAAGAACCGACTTTGATTCTGACCTGCGATGTCATCGAACCCTCGACCATGCAGGGCTACGAGCGCGACCCGCGTTCGCTGGCTCGCCGCGCAGAAGCCTATCTCAAGTCCACTGGCGTCGGCGATACCGCCTTCTTCGGTCCGGAAAACGAATTTTTTATCTTCGATGACGTGCGTTGGGGCGCCGATATCAGCGGTTGCTTCTGCAAGATCGATTCTTCCGAAGCTGGCTGGAATTCCGAGCGGGTCTACGAGGGCGGTAATTTCGGCCACCGGCCCGGCATCAAGGGCGGTTATTTCCCGGTACCCCCTGTAGACTCGATGCAGGATATCCGTTCCGCCATGTGTTTGAGCCTGGAGGCGATGGGGTTGGTGCCCGAAGTGCATCACCACGAAGTCGCCACCGCTGGCCAAGCCGAAATCGGCGTCCAGTTCAATACTCTAGTGCGCAAGGCCGACGAAGTGCAGCGCCTGAAGTACGTGGTGCAAAACGTAGCGGCCAGCTACGGCAAGACCGCCACCTTCATGCCTAAACCGCTGGTGGGCGACAACGGTAGCGGCATGCACGTCCACCAATCGTTGGCGAAAGATGGCGTCAATCTGTTCTCCGGCGACTTGTATGCGGGCCTGTCCGAAACGGCGCTGTATTACATCGGCGGCATCATCAAGCACGCCAAGGTGTTGAACGCCTTCTGCAATCCCTCCACCAACTCCTACAAGCGGCTGGTGCCCGGCTTCGAAGCGCCGATCAATTTGGCGTACTCGGCGCGCAACCGTTCTGCTTCGATCCGCATTCCCTACGTCAGCAACCCCAAGGGACGTCGCATCGAAGTGCGGTTCCCCGATTCGACCGCCAATCCGTATCTGGCTTTCGCTGCCATGATGATGGCTGGTCTGGATGGTATCCAGAACAAGATTCATCCCGGCGATCCGGTGGACAAAGACATTTACGAGCTGCCGCCGGAAGAAGAGAAACTGATTCCGCAGGTCTGTTTCTCGCTGGAGCAGGCGCTCAATGCATTGGATGCGAACCGCGAATTCCTCATCAAGGGAGGCGTGTTCACCAATGATCTGATCGATTCCTACATCGCGCTCAAGATGCAGGAAGTCACTCGGATGCGGATGACCACTCATCCGGTCGAGTTCGACATGTATTACAGCCTATGACGTTCCAGCCGGTAACAGCGGTTTACGGGTTTGCGTGACCGTCTTGCAGTATCCGGTGTTCGCGACGCCCCCATTTGGGGGCGTTGTTGTTTGGGAGGTTGCGACGCTTGGCAAGCGATAATCCCTGGTGCGCTTTTTTAGTGCAAAATGACAACGAAGCCAATCATCGTGCTTGGAAATGGCGCGATGGATGCGCCGAATAAGCATGATCGATAGTCTAGCAAGTACGTCGAAGAGTCGGATCGGTCAGTTGGTTTGGTTTTTGCTGGGTGGGCAGCAATGATATGGAGGCCAAGCGAACGTGCTAAGAGACTACTACCGCCGGGTTGTGGATAGCTTGAGCATCGCCGTGCTGGTGTTGGACCAGCGATTGCGGTTGCTGTTCATGAACGCCGCTGCAGAAACGTTGTTCGAGTCGAGCTTTCGCAAAGCGCACAAACTGGCCCTTCCGGATTTGATCGTTGGTGCCGAATCGTTCATCGCCGGACTGCGGCATTGTCTCGAAAGCGGCCATCCCTACATCGAACGAGAGTTGCAGTTGACCTTTCCGCCGGAGCGCATCGTCACCGTGGATTGCACCGCCGCGCCGTTGCTGGAGCGGGATCCGACGGCGGAATTGTTGCTGGAGCTGCGACAGGTGGACTGGCGGCTGCGCATCAATCGAGAAGAGCACATCCTGGCCCAGCACCACACCACGCGGGCGTTGGTGCGTAATCTGGCGCACGAGATCAAGAATCCGCTGGGCGGATTACGCGGAGCAGCGCAACTGCTGGAACGCGAGTTGCCGGACCCCGCATTGCGCGAATACACCCGCATCATCATCGGTGAAGCCGATCGGTTGCGCGGCCTGGTGGATCGGATGCTCGGCCCCAACCAGCCGCGCGCCTACGATGAGGTGAGCATCCACGAAATTTTGGAGCGGGTTTGCGGATTGGTGGAAGCCGAGGCCAATTCCGGCATCCGCATCGAGCGCGACTACGATCCTAGCATTCCGCCGGTGTGGGGCGATGCCGATCGCTTGATTCAGGCGGTGCTCAACGTGGTGCGCAACGCCGTGCAGGTGCTCGACCGCCGGGGCATCATCACGCTGCGGACTCGGGTGCAGCGCCAGTACACCATCGGTTCTAAGCGCCACAAACTGGTGGCGCGGCTGGACGTAATCGACGACGGTCCCGGCATTCCGTCCGAATGGCAGGAACAAATTTTTTATCCGATGATCAGCGGCCGGCCGAACGGGACCGGCTTGGGCCTATCGATCGCCCAGAACATCGTCAATCAGCACGGCGGCCTGATCGAATGCGTCAGCCGGCCTGGAGAGACCGTTTTCACGCTGTTGTTGCCCTTAGGAAAGACCGGATGAGCAGGAAAGAGCACGTTTGGGTAATCGACGACGATCACGCTATCCGCTGGGTGCTGGAAAAAGCCTTGCAGCGCGATAACATGATGGTCACCACGTTCGAGAGCGCATCGGGTGTGTTGGACGCGCTCAGGCAGGGGCGGCCGGATGCGATTATGGCGGATATCCGTATGCCGGGTATGAACGGTCTGGAATTGTTGGCTTGCGTGCGTGAGCGGTTGCCGGAGTTGCCGGTCATTATCATGACAGCCCATTCCGATCTGGATAGCGCGGTTTCGGCCTATCAAGGCGGCGCGTTCGAATACCTGCCCAAACCGTTCGACGTAGACGAGGCCGTGACCCTGGTTCGCCGTGCCTGCCTGACCCACCGCCAGCGCACCGAGCCGCCGGAACAAGCCGAACAGTTGCCGGAGATCATCGGCGAAGCGCCGGCGATGCAGGAAGTGTTTCGCGCCATTGGCCGGTTGTCGCGCTCCAACATTACGGTGCTGATCACCGGCGAATCGGGCACCGGCAAAGAACTGGTAGCCCGCGCTTTGCATCGGCATAGCCCGCGCGCCGACAAACCGTTCATCGCGATCAACACCGCCGCCATTCCCCGGGATTTGCTGGAATCGGAGCTGTTCGGTCACGAGCGCGGCGCCTTCACCGGCGCGCAGGCCACCCGTCAAGGGCGGTTCGAGCAGGCCAACGGCGGTACGCTGTTCTTGGACGAAATCGGCGACATGCCGGCGGAATTGCAGACCCGGTTGTTGCGGGTGTTGGCCGAGGGCGAATTTTACCGGGTTGGCGGGCACACGCCGACCCGAGTAGACGTACGGGTAATCGCCGCCACCCATCAAAATCTAGAGCAACGGGTTCGGGACGGGCTGTTCCGCGAAGATCTTTTTCATCGCCTGAACGTCATCCGCATCCAACTGCCATCGCTCGACAAGCGGCGGGAGGACATTCCGCTGCTGACCCGGCATTTTTTGAATCAAGCGGCCCGAGAGCTGGGGGTCGAATCCAAGGTACTGCGGGCAGAAACCGAGACTTATCTTGGCAAATTGGACTGGCCGGGCAACGTCCGGCAGTTGGAAAACCTGTGCCGCTGGCTGACGGTCATGGCGTCTGGCCGGGAAATCCATCAGGAAGACTTGCCGGCGGAACTGCGGGAGCGCGAGCTGGTCGCGACCGGCAACGGCCCCGATTGGGAGGTCGCGCTACGGTTATGGGCCACCCAGAGTTTGGCGCGGGGCGAGCAGAATCTGCTGGAAACGGCATTACCCAATTTCGAGCGGGCACTGATTCGCGTGGCGCTAGAACAAACTGGCGGTCACCGGCAGGATGCCGCTCGGTTGCTGGGGTGGGGGCGCAATACGCTGACTCGAAAAATCAAAGAGTTGCGGATAGATTGAACGCGAGTATCGCGAATCGGTCAGCCGTGTTCGACGTGGTGTTGTACGAGCCGGAAATTCCCCCCAACACCGGCAACATCATCCGGCTGTGCGCCAACGCCGGTGCTCGTCTACATCTGATCCGACCGTTGGGATTTCAGTTCGACGACCGTCAGTTGCGGCGGGCGGGGCTGGATTACCACGAATGGGCTGCGGTGCGGTTGCATCGCGACCTGACCGCTTTTCTCGCCGAAGTCAAACCGGCGCGGCTGTTCGCCTTCACCACCAAAGGCACTTGTCTTTACCATGCGGTCGCTTACCAACCGAACGATGCTTTGCTGTTCGGCCCCGAAACGCGCGGTTTGCCGGCGCGGGTCCTGGCCGAAATTCCTCTGGAGCATCGATTGCGGTTGCCGATGTGTACCGCTGGGCGTAGCCTGAATCTGTCCAATGCAGTGGCGATCGCTTTGTACGAAGCATGGCGGCAGCGCGATTTTGGAGGGGCGCTGTAGTCCGACGCCGCCGAACCGCCAGCGTCCTGTTTTCGATAGTTATCTCTTGGCAAACGCCTCGTTTGGAACTATCCTACGCACATATAGTACTAATCTAGTACGATTAAACGAATCACATGGAGCGTTCATGATCCGCATCACCCGGGAAGCCGATTACGGTATTTTGCTGATGACCTGTTTGATCCAGGCCGACGGCCAACCGCGTAGCGCGGCCGCTTTGGCGCAGCAGCGCCAGTTGCCGTTGCCGATGGTCAGCA
>DEHU01000070.1 GCA_002352125.1 Competibacteraceae bacterium UBA2792
TGATCGATGTCGGCATCAATCGCATTCCCACCGAGGATGGCAAGGGCCGGCTGGTGGGTGATGTGGATTTCGAATCGGCGGTCGGGGTCGCTGGCGCCATCACTCCCGTACCCGGTGGAGTCGGCCCTATGACCATTGCCTGCCTGCTGCTGAACACGCTGACCGCCGCTTGCCGACAGCACGGTATTCCGGTGCCGGAGGTGAAATTGGCGACGGGGTGAAACCGCTCCTTTAAAGAAAATACGAAAAGGAAATTCGCGGTGTTTTTTCGTGTTCGTTTTTTATAGCAAAACGATTTTTTATCAAACTTTGGGATAGCTCTTCTGCGTCTTGGGGGGTTCCCAAAACGGTTGAGGTCGCAACCGGAAACCTTGGCAGGTGCTGCTCCTGAGATTACCCCCACCCTGTATTTTGGAAACTCGGGTTAATCCATATCGGGATAATCGCGAGAATGCCGGTGACCGGGCAGCGTTGCGCATGCGACGATAACGCGTGATGATGTTGAGCGTTCGCCATCGCTTGAAATTCCAAACCGGATCGATTCGAGCGCGATCGCTCTAGGTCGTTCGATTTGCGATTGACGCCGCGATTGCGAAACCCCGACAATCAATCTTTTATGAGTTAGGCAATTCGACTCGCGGTGCGTCGCAATTGCGGCGGAACAGCGTGGCGATGTGTCCTACTCGCTGGACTAGGGTTGCATTAGCGGTGGCGCAAATCTCCGCGATCATCGTTTCGCGCGCTTCGCGGTCCTCGGCATTGACCCGGATTTTGATCAATTCGTGATGATCGAGGGCCAGCAGGATTTCGTGCATCACCGCTGGCGTGATGCCGCCGTCGCCGACGATCACGATCGGCTTGCGGTGATGGGCTAAGGCTTTGAGATAGCGTTTTTGCGAACTGGTAAGGGCGAACACGGGAAGACCGAGCATGGTGAAAGATGCGGGCAGTGTAACCGGCCGCAAGGGCATGGCGGTAGCCCCAAGTCCACTGAATGAGGTCAAGCTGGATCTGGGAATTATCCTGACAATTGGCGCGTTGCTCCTGCTGGTGCAAGGGCGGGTGGTGGACGGCCTGCCGCTGCAATTCCTGTTACTGCTGAGCTACGGATTGTTGGGTATGATGTGGATCGTCGTGCGCGTCCGGCGGGTGATGACCAAGCTCGAACGCGAACGAGAACAGGCTCCACATGACCCGCAGTAAGAGCAGCGCCCGTTGGCTGCGGGAGCATTTTACCGATGAATACGTCAAGCGCGCCCAAGAGGAAGGTTACCGCTCTCGCGCCGTGTACAAGCTGTTAGAGATTCACGAAAAGGATCGGTTGCTGCAACCCGGTTTGACGGTAGTCGACTTAGGTGCGGCACCGGGCGGTTGGTCGCAGCTAGCGGTCCGGCTGGTGGGTAGGTGGGGTGCCGTCGTTGCCTTGGACGTGCTGCCGATGGAGCCGCTTGCAGGAGTCGAGTTCATTCAGGGCGATTTTCGCGAGACGGCAGTGCTGGAACGGCTGTTGAGTGCGCTAAACGGTCGACCGGTAGACCTTGTAATATCCGACATGGCCCCCAATACCAGTGGTATCAAAGCGGTAGATCAGCCACGAGGAATGTATCTAGCCGAGCTGGCGCTCGATTTCGCTCGGCAATGCTTGCGGCCCGGCGGAGATTTGCTGGTCAAAGCATTTCAGGGCGAGGGTTTTGACCCGTTTGTAAGAGATCTGCGCGGCTGGTTTGCCACGGCCGCGCCGCGCAAGCCCAAAGCCTCGCGCGCCCGTAGCGCCGAGCGGTATCTGCTGGCCCGGAACTATCGTGGGGGGGGTGGTCTAAAAAAGTTGCTTTAATGGCCGATGTTTTCGGTGGGAACGCGGCCCGAATTATCGATTTTCAGCCTTGCAGCGTTGAGGTACATGCTTTTGAATGACATGGTGAAAAACATTCTTTTGTGGGTGGTCATCGCGGTCGTCTTGATGTCCGTGTTCAACAGCTTCGGGCCCAAAGTGGCGCCGTCCGCTCAGATGTCTTACTCGCAATTTCTGCAGGACGCCAAACAGGGCCGAATCGCGCAGGTTACTATCGACGGTCGGGCCATACAGGGCCGAACCAGCACCGGCGAACGCTTTACCACTTACAGTCCGGAAACTGACAACAGCGCCATGATCGGCGAGTTGCTCAACCACAGCGTGGATATCGAGGGGCAACCGCCCGAGAAGCAAGGACTGCTGATGCAAATCTTCATCAGTTGGTTCCCGATGTTGTTGCTGATCGGTATCTGGGTATTTTTTCTGCGGCAGATGCAAGGTGGCGGCGCGGGCCGAGGGGCGATGTCCTTCGGTAAATCGCGGGCGCGGATGATGAGTGAAGACCAAATCAAAGTGACTTTCGCCGATGTTGCAGGCGTCGACGAAGCCAAGGAAGAGGTTGCCGAGCTGGTGGAATTCCTGCGCGATCCCGGCAAATTCCAAAAACTAGGTGGCAAAATTCCGCGCGGCGTGTTGATGGTCGGCTCGCCGGGTACCGGCAAGACTTTGCTTGCCAAAGCGATTGCTGGCGAGGCGAAAGTACCGTTCTTCTCTATTTCTGGCTCCGATTTCGTGGAAATGTTCGTCGGCGTCGGCGCCTCGCGGGTGCGCGACATGTTCGAGCAGG
>DEHU01000161.1:0-137 GCA_002352125.1 Competibacteraceae bacterium UBA2792
ATGTTGGCGGTGACCGGGCCGGTGACCAGCAGCACATCGGCGTGGCGCGGCGAGGCGACGACGTGGAAACCGAAGCGTTCCAGATCGTAAAAGGCGTTGTTCAGCGCATGGATCTCCAGTTCGCAACCGTTACAGGA
>DEHU01000161.1:171-7461 GCA_002352125.1 Competibacteraceae bacterium UBA2792
CGGCCGAGCCGCCGCCGGGCGGCTCGATCGACCTGCGCGCCCAATTCGGCTAGAGCCTGTTCGGAAGGGGCCGGCGCGGCAACGGTCAGCGGCAATCGCAACAAATTCTGAAACAGCAGCTTGCGCATGGTCGCGTGGCCTACAGATCGTGGCCCGAATANNTCGCGCGGATGGCAGCGCGCCACCGTGCCGTCGGCGGCCAATCGCAGCCAGACCAGAACATCGCCGCGAAACCCCTCGACCAGCGCCATGCCCTCGCAAGGCCAGCCAGGTCGATTCAACTCCACGCGCAGAGGACCCGGCGGTAACTGCTCCAGAATTTGCTCGATCAGCGCCAAACTCTGCTCCACCTCGCGGATGCGCAGCCATACCCGCGCATTGACATCGCTGTCGGTTCGCGTTGGCACTTCGAACTTCAGTTGCCCATAAGGTGGATAGCCGGGCTGGCGGCGGGAATCGAAGCCGCGCCCTCCGGCTCTGCCGACAAACCCGCCGCAACCGAATTGGCGGATCAAGGCCGGCCGGACGAAGCCGGTGCTCACCGTGCGATCTTGCAGCGAGGCGGTATCGTCGTATAACTCGATCAGCGGCGGAAACTGGCGGCGAAATTCGGCGGTCAACGCGCGCAAAATTTTCGCGCCATCGGCGGGCAGATCCGCGACGACCCCACCGGGAACAATGCGATCCATCAACAGACGATGGCCGAAACAGGCGACGCTGGCGCGCAAGACCCGCTCGCGCAACACCGCGCAATGAGCGAGCATCAAAGCGAAAGCGGCGTCGTTGCAGATCGCGCCGATATCGCCGCAGTGGTTGGCCAGCCGTTCCAGTTCGGCCATCAGCGCGCGCAGCCAATGGGCGCGGTCGGGTACGACGGTTCCCGTCGCGGCCTCGACGGCGCGGGCAAACGCGAGCGCGTAGGCGACGGTGCTGTCGCCCGACACCCGCCCCACCAGCCGCGTCGCCCGCTCCAGCGATGCGCCGCTTAGCAGGCTTTCGATGCCCTTGTGAACGTAGCCCAGCCGCTCCTCCAAGCGAACCACGGCCTCGCCGTTGGCGGTGAAACGGAAATGACCGGGCTCGATGATGCCAGCGTGAACCGGCCCTACCGGAATCTGATGCAAGCTTTCGCCTTCGGCCGTCAAAAACGGGTAGGCCGGCATCGGTTTGTCCGGCACGGTCGTTGCTCCCAACGGATGGCGCACTGGCCAACGACCGTGATCCAGCCAAGGGCGGGAGTCGGAGGCATCGACCGGCCGTAACCCCACCAGATCGGCGATGGCGCGCTCCAGCCGCTGGGCGGGCGGATGCAGGCGTCCTACCGAGGGAAACCATCCGTCCGGACAAGGCAGGCTGGCGACGCTCAAGTTCCCGGCCGGTTCCTCGCAAACCGCCAGATGCACCATACCGGCTTCGCCCCACAAGCCGAGCAACGTCCAGACCCCGCCGGCTAAGCCTTCGGCCAAAGCGTTCCAGGTTTCGGCATCGACGACGGCTCTGGGCCAAGGGCGGTGTTCGGCGATCGACTGGCCAGCGCTCAGCGTGGCCTGCAAATCTCTAGCGTTCATCGTCGGTTCCGCCTTTTGCCTCAACCCAGCAATGCCGCGACATGATGGAACCAGGCAACCAGCGGTCCCGGCAACCAGATTCCGGCCACCAACACCAACGCCAGATGCGTCAGCATCGGCAGGATGCTGGCTTGTATCGGTGCGGTGGAACCGCCATCCGGCTTGCCGAACGCCATGCCCTGCAACCGCCACAGCAACGTGCCGAACGCCAGCAACAGCCCCAACACCAGCACTACGGCCAGCAGCGGCTGACGAGCGAAGGTGGAGCTGACCACCAGAAACTCGCTCGCGAACACGCCAAACGGCGGCATCCCGGCGATGGCGATCACGCCGGCCACCAACCCCCAACCCAATATCGGATGGGTAACGGTCAAGCCGCGAATGGTGGAAATCCGCTGCGTGCCCTTGACTTGAGAAATGTGGCCCACGGCAAAGAAAATCGCCGATTTAGTCAGGCTATGCATCGTCATGTGCAGCAACCCGGCGAAATTGGCCAGCGGCCCGCCCATGCCGAAGGCGAAGGTGATGATGCCCATGTGTTCGATGGAAGAGTAGGCGAACAACCGTTTGATGTCGCCGCGGCGATAAAGCATCAGCCCAGCGAACAACAGCGATGCCAACCCCAAGATAGCCATCAGCGGACCTGGCGCCAGCGCGGACGGATTGGCGCTCATCAGCATCTTGAACCGCAACACCGCGTACAGCGCTACATTCAGCAACAAACCGGACAGGATCGCCGAAATCGGTGTGGGGCCTTCGGCATGAGCGTCGGGCAACCAGGCGTGCAGCGGTACCAACCCGGCTTTGGTACCGTAACCGAGCAGCAAAAACACGAATGCCAGGTTGAGCAGCGCCGGCTCGAAGGCATGGGCATGGACCAGCAACTGGTCCCAAGCCATGGCCGGCAACCCCTCGCCCATCGTCGGTTGCGCCGCCAAATACACCAAAATGGTGCCGAACAGCGCCAGAGCGATGCCGAGGCTGCCCAGAATGAAATACTTCCAAGCGGCTTCCAGCGCGGCGCGGGTCCGGTAGAGACCAACCATCAGCACCGTGATCAGCGTCGCCAGCTCGATGGCCACCCACAGCAGGCCGATATTGTTGGCGAGCAACGCCAGATTCATGGCGAAGACCAGCGCCTGATACATGGCGTGATNNTCGTGGGCGATGTAGCTGGCGCTGAACACGCTGGTGGTAAAGCTGACTAGGTTGTTCAACGCGATCAGATAGATGTTGAAGTCATCCACCCGCAGATAGAGATTCGCTTCCGGTCGCGTCCCGAATAGCGCGACTGCCGCCAGCAGGCTCACCGCAGCCGCACCGACGTTCAGCCGGGCACCGAGCCGATAGCTAGGCAACAAAACCAGCAGCAACGTGGCACCGGCGGGAACGATCAGCAACACGGTCATCGCCACGAAACCGGTATCGTTCATTTTCGCCGCCCCTCCCGGAAGGCATCCATCGCCTGCATGTCTACACTGTCGAAGCGTTCCCGGATGCGGAACAGGAAGATGCCGATCACGATTAAAGCGATCAGCACCGAGAAGGCAATGCTGATCTCCACCGCCAGCGGCATGCCGCGCGCTCCGGCTGCGGCCAGCACCAGTCCGTTCTCCAGCGACATGAAGCCGATCACTAAGCTGACCGCATTTTGGCGGGTGACCATCAGCAACAATCCAAGCAGCACCACCGCCAGCGCGAACGCCAGATCCTCGCGCGCCAGCACGTCGGCGGTCGCCGTCACCGGCAACATCACCAGGATCGCCAACGCGACCAGCGCCGCCCCGGCTAGCATATCCTGACCGACGCTCCCCACCACTTCCAAGGTGCGATGAATCCCGAGCCGCCGGACGATACGATGGAGTGCGGTGGGGATGATGATGGCTTTAAACACCAATGCGATCACCGCCGTGACGTAGAGATGGTGGGCGTCCTGGATAGTCGCTTGCCAACCGACCGCCAGCACCAGCACCAGCGAGTGCAAAGCGAAGACATTGATCAAGGCGGACAGGCGATCTTGGTACAACAGCAAAAAACTCACTATCACCATGCCGCCCGCCAGCAAATGGGCGATATCGAACGCCAGACCGTGCATCACCGGCTCCGCGATACGAACAGCAACAAAGTTCCGAGCAACCCCAGCATCAGCGCCGCACCCAAGAATTGGTCAACGCGGAACACCCGCATCTTGGCGATACTGGTTTCGAACAACGCCAGCAAAAAACCGCCGAACGCCAATTTGGCCAGATAGATCGCGATGCCACCGAGGTAAGCGGCCAACCCCGCTTCGGCGGTCGCCATGCCCCAAGGCGCGAAGATGCAGGCCAACAGCGACAGGTACAGTAGCAGCTTGAGCGACGATGCCAGCTCGATCAGGGCCAGATGGCGACCGGAATATTCCAGCACCATCGCCTCGTGGACCATGGTTAGCTCTAGGTGCGTGGCCGGATTATCGACCGGGATGCGGGCATTTTCGGCGATGGCCACCATGACCAAGGCGAGCAGAGCCAGCGCCAGCGACACGCGCAGGCCGACTTCGGCGGTCAGCATGAAGCGAGCGACGGACGACAGTTCGGTGGTGCCGGCCAGCAGCGACAGGGTAAACACCATCATCAGCATGGCCGGTTCGGCCAGCGAAGCGATCATCATCTCCCGACTGGAGCCGATACCGCCGAAACTGGTACCGACATCGAGCCCGGCCAACGCCAGAAAAAAGCGGGCGGTACCGAGCAAGGCGACGATGGCGATCAGGTCCGCCGTCCAACTAAACAGCAGGCCGCCGGCGAAAGTCGGCACCAACGATGCCGCCACCCACAGGGCAGCGAAGATCAGATAGGGCGCCACCCGAAACAGCCAGGAAGCGGAGTCCGCCAGGATCACTTCCTTGTGCAGCAGCTTGAACAAGTCGCGGTAGGGTTGCAGCACCGACGGGCCGCGCCGGCGCAGCAATCGCGCCTTGAGCGCGCGGACCCAACCGGTCAGCAGCGGCGCCAGCAGCAGAACCAACAGCATTTGGCAACCCTGCACCAGATAGTCNNCAGCACCAGCGCGCCGAACACCAGGCTCAGGTAACGACGGATCGTCAGGTATTGCAAGTAATTGAAGCGGGTCGAAACCGCCACCACGGCACGGGCGATCGGGGCGTAGCCGCGCTCCCAAACCGGATCGCGCAATTTGACCTCCAACCGCGCTGGCCGCAAATCGCCGGGCAACGGCATCGTCACCCGCTCGCGGGCCTGAAACACGATACTGCCGAATATCCGACGGATCGGTTGGGCGAAGCTACCCGCAGTGTATTGGAAAGCGGGGTTGGTATCGGGAAAGCCGCAGTCCCAGGCTGGACCGCGCCGCACCGCGCCAGAGGCTAGCCGGTGGATCAGCAAAGCGGCGGCGAATCCCGACAGCGCCACGAACAACAGCACCAGCAAGCCGTTGTAGGTGCTTTTCACATCCACCACCGGCACCAGCGTCAGCCAGGGCTGATCGCGTTGCGCAATCAGCCGGGTGCCGCCGTTGAGCGAGCCGATGACCGGCGCCAATCCGTCCACCACCAATCCAGGCAAGATCCCGGCCAGCAGGCACAATCCGGCCAGAACGAACAACGCGGCCAGCGAATACCGGTCGGTCTCTTTCGCGCCGGCGGCGGCGGACGAACGCGGCCGGCCCAGAAACGTGATGCCGAATGCTTTGACGAAGCAGGTAGCAGCCAATGCGGCGGACAAGGCCAGCACTGCACCGATCGCCGGCACCAGGAACTTGAGCAACCATTGCGGCAGATCCGGACTAATCAGGATGGCCTGGAAAGTCAGCCATTCGGAGACGAAGCCGTTCAGCGGCGGCAGCGCCGAAATCGCCGCCGCACCGATCAGAAACGCCAGCGCGGTCCACGGCATCGGATGGATCAAACCACCCAGCCGCTCCATGTCGCGTTCGCCGGTGGCGGTCAACACCGCGCCGGTGCCGAGAAATAGCAGGCTCTTGAACAGCGAGTGATTGAAAATATGAAACAGTGCGGCGGTCAAGGCCAGCGCGGCACTGGAATACATTTGGTTCGCCTGAAACGCCAAGGCTAGCCCTAAGCCGATGAAAATGATGCCGATGTTTTCCACCGTGTGATAGGCGAGCAACCGTTTCAAATCGTGCTGCATCAGCGCGTACAGCACCCCCAGCACGGCGGTGACGCCGCCCAAGGCCAACACCAGTCCGCCCCACCACCACGCAACCGGTTCCCCCAGCAGATCGAACGCGATACGGATGAAACCGTACACCGCCACCTTGGTCATCACCCCGCTCATCAGAGCCGAAACGTGGCTGGGTGCTGCGGGATGAGCCAGCGGCAGCCAGACGTGCAACGGGACCAGCCCCGCCTTGGACCCCGCGCCCAACAAGGCCAAGACCAGCACCAAGGCTGCGGATCCGGGGCCGGCTGCGCCGGCGCGCATCGCGGCGAAGCCGTAACCGCCATCGGGACCGGCCAACAGACCGAAGGCCAGCAGCAGCGCCAAGGTACCGAAGCAGGCCATGACCAGATACAGGAAACCGGCGCGGGCGTTGGCCGGTTCTTGGTGATGCGCCATGACCAGCGCCCACGAACTCAGCGACATGAACTCCCAGGCGAACAGGAAGGTAAAAGCATCGTCGGCCAGCACGACCCAGTTCATGCCGGCCAGAAACGCCGGAAAAAACGGCAACACTCGCCCGGGCGCTCGCTCGTGCTGGCCATAGCCTAGGGCGAATAGGCTGGCGACCGCGCCGCCCAGGTTGACCACCACCAGGAAGTAAGCCGCCAACGCGTCCAACCGGAAATGTGCGCCGAGCCAGGGCAGGCCCAGCGGCAAACCGATCGTCGCCGGCTCGCGCCAGGCCAACAAATGCGCGAGCGCCAACATCAGCGAGATGATACAAACGAACAGAGCGATTCCGTAGACTCGGCGACTGCCGACCGATCGGTGCGATGCCGTGATCGCGTAACCGCTGACGGCCAGCAAAACCATCGGCAACCCTAGCAACATCGGCAACGACATGATGGCGAAACTCGCTTCCTCAGGATGGATTGGCGATGCGCGAGGCAATCAAACGGTTCAGCGTTTCAGCCGGACCCCGCGCCCGCCGCGTTCGCTGACGGCACCTTCGTTGATCAATTCCACGCCGGCCGCATCGAGCGCGGCGACGAGCTTGACCAGAGAATCGACGTTGCCCCGGATCGTACCGTCGCTGGCTTCCATCCTTTGGATGGTCGGCAGAGATAAATCGGCGGCTTCCGCCAGCGTTCGTTGGTCCATTCCCAGCAACGCTCGCGCCGCTTTCAACTGAGCTGCTGTGATCATATTTTGCCCTAATTATTAGTACAAAAATTTAAAAAATCAAGAAAAAAATCTGAATAATGATGTCTAATACATCATTATTACTAAGGTAGATTTCGGGTGGCTAATTTTGCAAATCCGTGTTTACCGCCGCCATCGCGCCAGATCGCGGCGCCGGACCTTGCCGTTAGCGGTGCGCGGCAAGCTGTCGGTGAAAATGATCTCGCGAGGACACTTGTAAGCCGCCAGATGTTCGCGAGCGTAAGCCAAGAGCGGCGCGGCGTCGAGCCCATCCGGTTCGTCGGGATCGCGCGGCACCACGAAGGCCGCAATGACCGAAACGCCCTCGCGCACCGCCAGCTCGGTCACCGCCACCTCGGCCACGGCGGGATGTTTGCTCAGGCAATGCTCCACCTCCA
>DEHU01000154.1 GCA_002352125.1 Competibacteraceae bacterium UBA2792
CGCGGGCCGGGGTCGAGAAAAGCGATTTCGCCGAACACGGTTCCCGGTCCGTAGATCGCCATTCGCTTGAAGTGATCCGTGGTAGCGGGTAGGCGAATATCCACTCGCCCCTGTAGCACGATATACAGCTCGGCCCCGGTATCGCCGGCCGAGAACAGCCGTTCGCCGCCGGCCAGCGCGCGCGGCCGCAGCACGTCGGCGAGCGCGCTGATTTCCGCCGGTTTCATATCGCGGCACAAATCCAATTCCGCTAATTCGAGGCGGCGCTCCAGCACGGTGGGCGCGACGCCCAGCGCGTTCAGCAGCGCGTTCTCGGCGTATTCCAGCGCCTGGTCGGCGGCGGCAAAGGTTTTTACGTTCAGCCGGCCCGGATGGAGACTGAGCTTGCGCAAGGTGCGTTCGACGTGCCGGCCGAGCCCGAGATCTTCCCGGACCTCGCAGAACAGCAGTTCGCCGCCNNCTGGACAGATCGATCTGGATCACGCGGCGCAGGTGCAAAATCACCCAAGCGGGCCGATCCAAATCCGGCAGCATTTCTTCGAACAGTTGGTCGGTCTTGGCGAAGAACAAAGTTCCCCGCAACTGGTACATGACGATACGGTCGCCATGACGGATCAGCAGATCGGTCTGCTCCACGGGCCGTTGCCGCACCGAAGGGCGCTCGATGGCGGTCATGCGCCGATGAATGATGGGAACCCGGCTTTGGGCGCGGATGAACAGCAAAATGGTGATTCCCAGCCCGACCAAGACCGCGATCATCAGGTCGTAACCGAGCGTGACGCCGGTAACCAGCAGCGCGACCACCGCGTCCAGTCGAGTCCGGCGACGGCGAGCCCAAGCGACGATGTCGGTTTCCAGCAAACCGAGAGCCGACGCGATGATGATGCCGGCCAACGCGCTGGTTGGCAGCCATCGGCCGACCGGGCCGGAGAACAGCAGCAGCAGCAATAAAATGCCGCCGGCGGTCGGAGCGGCCCAACGGCGGGCGCCGGCCTGGACCGAAGTGACCGTGCCCCCCACGCTGGCCGAACCTGCCATCCCGCCGGCCAGCCCGACGGCGATCTGGCCGATGCTTTGCGCGAGCAGCTCACGGCGGGCGTNNGAGCCGGTGGTCGTGTCGGCCAAAACCGAAGCCAACAAAGTGTTCAAAGAAGAGAGGACCGCCAGGGCGAAGGCGGCGTGCAAGATCAATGGCCACGGTAGCGTAGGCCATAAAGATAAGGAGCCGACGGCAAAACGGAATTCGGATAGGGTAGGTATCGTGCCGATTATCCAGTGTTGCGGCACGGTGGGCAGACCGGCGACGCGGACGACGATTTGGAACAGCAACGTACCCCCCAATAATCCCGCGATAGAACCGGGAATCCGGGGCATCAGACGCGGGACGTAGCGGGCGATGAAAAAAGCGGTGACGGCGATCAAGACCGGGAGCCAGTGCCATTGGGCCGATAGCTCGTCGTGGCCGATACCGAGCAGCGGTTTGTATTGGGATTCGATCAACAACAAACCCGTGCCGGTGGTAAGGCCGGCGACGACGGGATAGGGAACGAACTTCATCAGCCGGCCGCCGCCGGCCAGCGCGACGAGGAGTTGGATCGATCCGGCGAGCACGGTAACGGCAAACAAGGCGGGAACGATAGCGGTCGGCGCAACCCCGGCTGCGACCAGTACCGTGGTCGTACCGGCGAGCAACGCCATGCTGGGACCGGTCGGACCGCTGATCAAGCCGATCGTGCCGCCGATGGTGCCGGTGATCAGCAACAGGACGATGGCGCCGATCAGGCCGGTCAACGCGCCTGGCGCGGTGCCGATCCAGGGTGCGAACACGGTCACGCCGAAAGCGGTAGCTTGGGGCAGCACCACAGCAGCGGCGACAAGGCCGCCATGCAGGTCGGAGAGGAGAGCGGCCGAGAGTTTCATGGTTGGGACCTGGCTGGTTTCGGGAGCGGGTACGCGACGGTGAAGAGGCCGCTTTTCGTCGTTCGGCGGCGAGTCGGGCATTGTGGGGCGCGCATTTCGTCGCGGCTCAAAACCGCGCCGGCTGGGTTTTTCGCTCCCACTCGATGGCTTGTTGCGGGTCGCGCGGTAACCCCAGTTCGCCGTTCCGATAGGCTTGCGCCAGCCGCCGGGCTGCGTCCGGGTGTCCGCCCGCAATAGCTCGTTGCAGCCATGCGATGGCCGCCGAATCGTCGCGGGCCACGCCTTGGCCTTCGGCATACGCCAAGGCGATTTGGTACTGGGCCGGGGCATATCCGCGCTCGGCCAAACGCTGGAACCATTCGAAAGCCAATTCCGGCGATTCGGGGACGCCATCGCCCCGCCGATAGGACTCGGCCAGCCGATACTGTCCGCCGACATCGTTCTGTCTGGCGGCTTTTTCGAACCAATAATTCGCCAGTCGCGCGTTGCGCGGTACCCCCAAGCCCAAGCGATACAGCATCCCCAGCCGGTACTGGGATGGCGCGTGGCCGTTTCCGGCCAGCGAGGCCAGCGTCGAGATACCCGCACGATAGTCGCCCTGGAGCAACTGATGCATTGCGGTCCGGTGTTGATCCTGTTGCGGGTCGCAACCGAGCAGCAACAGCGCGCCGAGTAGCGCCAGCCGGCGAGGGGCGCGAATCATCGCGCTTCGGGATCCGCAGGAACCGCTGGCGGCGCTGGCGGCGCTGGCGGTTTGCGGGCGGCGGGGACATTGCGTTGCAGCAATCCACCGAGGATCACCGTGCGCAGGAACGGCCGGTGCAGCGATAGCCAAGCGAGCAAGGGTGCGACCACCGGCAGCACGAGAACCGCCAGTTGCCGGCCGAGTCCCCACAGATGGTAAAGGATCGGGGAATCGGGCAAAGCCAGGGCATAGTCGATAGGCGGTGTTTCCGTCAGCAACGGCAAATGAGTTCGGTACAGCGCGATTTGAAACTGCGCGTACAGCAGAACCATAGCGCAGACGACCGGTAGCAAAAAGAGGGTGCCGAACAGCAACCGGCGGAGCAGTGCCCGGCCCGGCGTAGCCAGCGTCAGCCCCCAGAACAGCGGCAGGATCACGGTCGGGCGGCTTAGAGGGAGCGGCAGGGTCACGAACAGTTGGGCCGAGTCGGTCAGCGGTGGCAGCAAGCTGACGAGCAGGCTTCTCTGCTCGCGAAAGCCGACGCCCAGAATCGCGTCCGGCCACAACCACGGGCTAACGATATTCGTTGCCTGCGCTAACCCTTGCGCCAGCGGCTCCCGAACGACCCACCACCAGAAAGCCAAGCAGGCCGGCAGGCCCGCCGCCGCGCCCAGCAGCAGGCGCAACAGCGGATCAAGCGGCCGACGCATGTGGCGTCGCTTTGATCGGTAACCGGCGTAGCCATAACAGGAAAATCAGCAGCACGTCCACCAGGATCAATGCGTCCCAGACGTACCAGTGCACCCAATGGAACCATGCCGGTTTCCATACTCCCAGGTATACCAAGCTGATGATGCGCGCCAAATTGAGCACTTGAACGCCCGACACGCCGATCAGCAGACCCCACAGCCGGTAACGCCACGGTGCGGGAAAAGCCAGCATGGCGGTCCACAGCAGCAAAGTGGCCTCCACGCCGTTGCAAAGATCGAGAATGCGCACGCTGAAGCCCGGAATCGTCAACACGTTTCCTTGTACCCAGACTTGGCCGCCGAACAAGGCGATCGTTCCGCCCGCCGCCGCCGTCAAACCGTCGGTGAAGGGTGCGATGATCCACTCCCGGACCGGTGGCAGGTAGACCGTGCCATACAGCAGCAATCCGATTCCGGCGAAGGCCAGCAGAAAACGTCGCATGGTTTTGGTGATCGGAAAATCGAAGCTCGGTTTGGGTCGAAGTGGAATCGATGCGATATATTCGGTTGCGAGAATCGATCAGCGAGCCAGCGCCGCAGCCACTTTGCCCCGTTCTTTGTCCGACAGCGGTAGCCGGTCGTAACCGCTCTTCTCGGCAGCGTGGACAGCTTCGAGCAAAGCTGCCACCGCTGGAGTATGGTCGCCGACCAGCCAGCGCCGATAGCGCTTTTCTTTTGGTTTGCCGACCGGCTTTTCCAGCAGGAGGACCAGCTTGCCGGTAGCCGGATCAAATAGGGCTCCGATGCTGTTGCCGCAGCGTCTCGGCTTGCAGCCGCTGATGTAGACGAACTCGCCTGCGGGAGAACTCAAAAACCGGTTGAGCGCCGATTTCATTTTCATCGGCGCCAACCAGGGTCCATCGCTGTGCTTAATGGCGGTTGGCAACTGGTTGATCGCATCTTGGTAAGGCCGCTGAAAAGCAGCTTGGTCGAGCATGCGGTAAGCGTAGACTTGGTAAGCCATCCACTGATTTGGAAAGGGCCGGTCTCTCGCGGAGTCCAACAAGGCACGGGCATCGATGTCGTCCGCCGCCCAGGCCATCGCGACGCTCAGCCATAATCCGACGAGGCATAACGGGTATTTCAAAACGCCGGCGAACATGTCGATAGCTTTTCTGTGGATAGGCTCTATTCGGCGACCTGCCCGGCCCAATCGCGAGTTTTAAACCAATAGTCGTGGCGTTCCTTCAGCCATCCATCCTGTTGGCGCAGGAGAATCCAGTTGTTGAAGAAGTTTAAGGCGTCGGGATCACCCTTGCGCAACGCGAAGCCTTCGGCGCCCTGCACGAAAGGTTCGGGGATGGGCAAGAACAGCTTGTCGGGGTGCTTTAAGGCCTCGAACGCCGGTGTGGGCGTGCTGGCGATGAAGGCGTGAGCCTTACCGTTCAGCACTTCTTGTAATGCTAGCGCATCTTCGTCGAATTGTCGCAGCGTGGCCTTGGGCATCAATCGCTTGGCGGCGGTCGCGGGAGTCGCGCCGCGCCGAACCGCCAACACCACATCCGGCTTGTCGAAATCGCCCAGGGATGCGAAGCCGGCCGCCAGTTCTTTGTTGGCGACCATGTGGATGCCGGAATTGGCGTAGGGCAGGGTGAAATTGACGGTTAGGTTGCGTTCCGGGGTGATCGACATACCGCCGATGATCAGATCGAACTTGCCGGCCAGCAAGGCGGGAATGATGCCGTCCCAGGCGGTGGGCACGAACTTGGCCTCGACTTTCATGTCCTCGGCCAATCGCTTGGCGACATCGATTTCGTAGCCGATCAGTTCGCCGTTCTTGTCGCGCATCGCCCAAGGGACAAAGGTGGACATGCCGATCCTGATCGCGCCGCGTTTCTTGATGGTTTCGAGCACGCTGCCGGCGGCGAGTTGCTGGCCGGCGTTCTGGGCGCGAGCGATTGGCGGTAACAGAATGGCAAGCGCCAAGACGGCGGCCGTCAAGAGCGCGAATAAGCGGGTTGGCATGAATACGCCCTCGTGAAGGTGGCCGGATTCTGGAACAAGATATAGCGGACTATTCGGGTTTGGGCAACCGGGCCGGCTTCGGCCATCGTTGGATGCGCAACGTTACGCATCTGGCCCGGTTGAATTGCCTGTCCTTTTTATGAAAGCATGAGAAAATTCGTACCGGCGTCGCCACGAGAGATGGTGGGGTGGATGCCGCCGAAAGACCATCGGTATCCATCAAAATCCCCAATTTTCGCCGCGAACCGAAATTCGCACCATTTGTCACTGGTCTATCATGCCCAATCGCGGTATTTGAAGCGCGAAGATAATCCTATGTCATTCATTCAGATTTACGATACTACCCTGCGCGACGGAACCCAAAGCGAAGGTTTTACCCTATCGGGTTACGACAAGATCCGCGTGGCCAAGCGCCTGGACGATCTGGGCGTGACCTTCATCGAAGGCGGCTGGCCCGGCTCCAACCCCAAGGATGCCGAATTCTTCGAGCGCGCCCGCGACATGGAGTGGCAAACCGCGCTGATCGCTGCTTTCGGTTCCACTTGCCGAGTCAAGGGCGGCCCGGAGGACGATGCCAACATCCAGGCATTGCTCGATGCGCGGACGCCGGTTTGCACTATTTTCGGCAAGACTTGGACCCTGCACGTCACCGATGTACTGCTGACCACGCTGGACGATAATTTGCGTATCGTCGAGCAATCGGTGGCCTATCTGCGCGCCGCTGGCCGTCGCGTTATCTACGACGCCGAACATTTTTTCGACGGCTACAAGGCCGATTCGCTCTACGCGCTCGAAACCCTCAAGGCCGCCATTCGCGGTGGAGCCGAGACGGTCGTGCTGTGCGATACCAACGGCGGTACCATGCCTTGGGAGCTGGAAAAGATCATCCGCGAGATGAAGGAGTCGATCCAGCATCCGTTTGGCATCCACACGCACAATGACAGCGAGTGCGCGGTCATCAACGCGCTGCTGGCGGTGCGCGAGGGCGCGGTTCAGGTGCAGGGGACCATCAACGGTGTGGGCGAGCGCTGCGGCAACGCCAACTTGTGCTCCATCATGGCTAATCTGGAGCTGAAGATGGGCCGCCAGTGCTTGCCGGAAGGCCGCTTGAATAAGCTGTACGAGTTGTCGCATGTGGTCGATGAAGTCGCCAACGTCACCCCCAACGACCACTTGCCTTACGTCGGTAAGAGCGCGTTCGCGCACAAGGGTGGCGTG
Organism: Competibacteraceae bacterium UBA2792; assembly: GCA_002352125.1. GTDB lineage: Bacteria > Pseudomonadota > Gammaproteobacteria > Competibacterales > Competibacteraceae > Competibacter_A. The sequence continues at coordinate 6,538 of DEHU01000154.1, forward strand.
CATGTGGCGGCCATGCGCCGCT
>DEHU01000063.1:0-742 GCA_002352125.1 Competibacteraceae bacterium UBA2792
GCCAACCGGCTCGGCTCGAACTCCCTGACCGAATTGTTGGTGTTCGGGCGGCGGGCGGCTCTGAGCGCCATCGCCCACCTTCAGGCCGCGCCGAAATCGGGCAACGGCACCGCGCTGGACGCCAAGGCTCAAGCCTCGCAAGATCGTATCCGCGCCCTGTTCGAGAAGAGCGGCGGCAAGGAGTCTATCTCCGGGTTGCGCAACGAGATGATGCATACGCTGGAGGAAGGCGCCGGCATCTACCGCACCGGCGAAAGCCTGGCAAAAACCTGCGATAAGATCGCCGAGCTGCGCCAGCGCTACNNGGTTCGATGCTCGACTGCGCCGAAGCGGCCGCCGTGGGCGCGCGGGATCGCAAAGAATCGCGCGGCGCGCACCAGCGCCTCGATTTCACCGCGCGGGATGACGTCAACTTCCTCAAGCACACGTTGACTTACTACCATCCCAAGGAACCGCCACGCATCGAATACCTCGACGTCGTCATCACCAAGTCTCAACCCGGTGTGCGCGACTACTCAGGAGCCAAAAAATGAGCGAACGCCAAATCCAACTGGAGGTGCTCCGCTACAACCCGGAGACCGATAGCGAACCCCGGTTTCAGACTTACACCGTTCCCTGCCTGAACGAATGGGTGGTGCTCGACGCCTTGAACTATGTCAAGGATAACCTGGACACCACCCTGAGCTACCGTTGGTCCTGCCACATGGCGGTCTGCGGCAGTTGCGGGATGATGATCAACGGC
>DEHU01000063.1:814-7569 GCA_002352125.1 Competibacteraceae bacterium UBA2792
TGCTGTGTTATGCGGCGTGCCCGCAGTATGGCTTGGTTCCAGAATTCCTCGGCCCGGCAGCAATCTCCATGGCTCACCGCTACAACCAGGATTCGCGGGACGGCGGGCGGGACCAGCGCCAGGAAGTGATCGCGGCGCACGAGGGAGTCTGGGAATGCTCGTTCGTCGGNNGAACACTTGATGCCGTGGGTGAAAAAATGAGCCGCAAACCCTATGTTCGCGAAGTTCCCAAAACCACCTGGTTTCTTCGGCACCCGCGCTACAAGCGGTATATGGCGCGCGAAGTCACCTGCATTTTCATCCTCGCTTACACCTTCTTACTGATCTGTGCTCTCGGTAGTTTGGCGAACGGAGAGGAAGCCTACAAAGCATTTCTGGCTGCGTTGAACAGCCCCTTGGGAATCTTGTTCAATCTGGTAACGCTGGTGGTGACGGTGTATCACAGCACCTCGTGGTTCAACGTTACGCCTCAAGCCATGCCCATTCAACGCGGCGAGGAATTCGTACCGGGCAACATCATCGTCAGCGCTCACTACGGCGCCTGGGCGGTGATCTCGATCATCGTATTATTTTTAGGGGTATTTTAAGCCATGGCGAAATCCAACAAGCCGATCTTTTGGGGCCTGTTCGCCGCCGGCGGCACGGTCACGGCGTTCTTGACGCCGGTCCTGGTTCTGCTGACGTTCTTCGCCGCAGTCGGCCTCGTGCCGCATCTGCTCACCTACGATGCCCTGCACGCCTTTGCCGCCAACTGGCTGGGCAAACTGATCATTTTTGGCGTCATTCTGTTGTCGTTGTGGCACGCTGCGCACCGGCTACGAGTCACTGTCCACGATTTCGGCGTTCGCGCCGATACGCTGGTCGCCTACATCGTTTATGGGATCGCGGGGCTGGGTACGCTCATGACGCTGGTTTACCTGTTGCGTATCTAGCGACCCAAAGGTTACGCTCCAGGGGTCTTCCCCCTTTCCTTGTCCCCGCCACGCCGCTCCCCGCTTTCGCGGGGAGCGGATTTTTTGACGAACGAAATTTAAGGAAGCCTCCCAATGAGTTCCCAACCCGCTACGGCCGCACTGGTTCGGCCGCAGTCTTTAGACGAACGCGTGGTTTTAGAGCCAGAGATAACCGGCATCGATGCTCCGGCGGACAGCGAGGAACCGGGTCGGGCGATCCAGCTCTCCGAAAACCTTCCGCTGCCCGACTACCTGCAGCAAACCTACTGGTGGGCCTATCTCCACCCCGCAGCGGTCCGCGTGTTCGAGCGGCAATGGCTGGTCAACCTGATCCTGTGGGGCAACTTCGCCGAGTTGCGGGACGTTGCGCTAGACGAGATCGGTTCTTCCATCCAAGGCAAGGTGCTCCAGGTAGCCTGCGTTTACGGGAACTTTACCGAACGGCTGGCCCGGCGGCTGGAACCGGCGGGATGGCTCGACGTGGTGGACGTGGCACCAGTCCAGTTGGAAAACCTGAAAGCAAAGCTCGGCGACACGCCACGCATCGGCCTACACCATCAGGACTCGACCGATCTCCGCTTCGCGGATGCCAGCTACGACTGCGTCGTGCTGTTCTTCTTGCTGCACGAACAACCGGAAAACGCCCGCATACAAACCATCGCGCAAGCGCTCCGCGTCGTCAAACCCGGCGGCAAGGTGATCTTCGTCGATTACCATCAACCGGACTGGCTCAATCCTTTCCGGTACGTCATGATACCGATCCTCAAATCGCTGGAACCCTTCGCCATGGACATGTGGCGCAAAGATATCGCGGAATGGTTGCCCGACTGGGCGCGCTCCGCAACTGTCGAGAAACAAACTTACTTCGGCGGACTTTACCAAAAGGTGGTCGTCACGCTTTAGGGATGGGAGCGCGACAAGCGTTTGCCATCGGCATCCAATTTGCGCGCTCTCGCTGCGAAGGCGTCGACCATCGTCGACGCCATCTGCGCTACCAACGCATCGCCGAGCGGCCTGAGCCAGAACAAGCGGACTTCGCAATCGAGAGCGAAATCGATACGGCAACCCCCATCGGGCGCTGGCGCGAACGACCAGCGGATGCCGAAACGGCGGAAGCTCCGATCGCCCGACGTGACGACGATGGAGCGCGGCGGATCCAGTTCGGTGTGGGTACGAAAACGATGGACCAGCAAACCCAGCATCAGTACCTGTTCGGTTTCATACGCGCTCGCTTGACGACGAACGACCGTCGCGCTTCGCATCAAAGGTAGAAATTCGGGATAGCGTTCGACATCGGCGACGAGGTCGAACATTTTCTCGGTGGAGACGGCCACCACCCGGCTTTCGCGATGGGATGTCTTGAACATCTTGCCTCTTTTCCGCTTCCATGCTGGGCCGGCAGTTCGGGAATAAGAGCGCAAACGCGCGCGACATTATCTATATTAGGCATTATCCCGAGCACTTACCATGCACGAGTTTTCGCTGTGCGACAGCATCATCGAAACCCTCGCCGCCCAAACCCACCAACAGGGCTTCGAGCGGGTACGGCGAGTGTGGCTGGAAATCGGTGCGCTGGCAAATGTCGAGCTGGATGCTCTGCGTTTCGCTTTCGAGATCGCACGCGAAAACACGGTCGCGGCGACGGCAGAACTAGACATCATCACCCTGCCTGGTCGTGCCTGGTGCCTGGATTGCGCGCGGACGATAGAGGTCAACCAATTTTTCGATCCGTGTCCGCTCTGCGGCGGCTACCAATGGCGGTTGACCGGCGGCAACGAAATGCGGATCAAGGAGATGGAGGTGGAGTAAATGTGCGTTACCTGCGGTTGCGGCGAAGGCGAACTTGCCATCCACTCTCACGATCATCCTCGCGAACACGGGCACGGGCACGGGCACGGGCATGACGGGCACGGGCACGGGCATGACGGGCACGATCACGATCACGCCCGCGAAGCAACGCGGCGAATCAGTCTCGAACAGGACATCCTGGCGAAGAACGCCGAATACGCCGCCAGCAATCGGCAACTGTTCGCGGAACGCGGCGTCTTCGTCCTGAACCTGGTCTCTAGCCCCGGTTCCGGCAAAACCGCCCTACTGGCTCGAACGGTCCAGATTTTGCGCGACGAATTTCCGGTCGCGGTGATCGGTGGCGACCAGCAAACTGCCAACGACGCCGAGCGCATCCTGGCCGCCGGGGCACCAGCCGTGCAAATCAACACCGGCAAGGGCTGCCATCTGGACGCCCACGGCATCGGCCACGCCTTGGAACGTTTGCCGCTACCGGAGGGTGGCGTGCTGTTCGTCGAAAACGTCGGCAATCTGGTTTGTCCGGCCGATTTCGATCTCGGCGAGGCGCACAAGGCCGTCGTCCTGTCGGTGACCGAGGGCGAGGACAAGCCGCTGAAATATCCCAACATGTTTGCGGCCTCCAGCCTGATGCTGCTCAACAAGACCGACCTGTTACCCTACATCGATTTCGACGTGGCCCGTTGTCTGGAGTACGCGCGGCGGGTCAATCCGGACATCGAAATCCTGCAACTGTCCGCCCGCACCGGCGACGGATTGGAGTCGTGGCTAGATTGGGTGCGACGGGGACAGCGTACCGCTCTGGCGCAACAAGTGAGCCGTTTGGAGGCCGATCTGGCGGCAGCGCGGGCGCGCCTGGCGCGACGAGGCGGCTAACCCATACCGGAACGGCGTTTGGAGCGCATCATCGAGCATGGCCGCGCTGCAACGCCTGGCAATCCGGATACGCGGCCAAGTTCAAGGCGTCGGTTTTCGCCCGTTCGTTTACCGGCTGGCGATGCGGCACGATCTGAGCGGCTTCGTCCGCAACGACGGCGCTGGCGTGGAAATCGAAGCTCAGGGGTCAACGACGGCGCTGGACGATTTTCTAAGGGATTTGCGCCAGCCACCGCCACTCGCCCGTATCGACGTGCTATCGATGGACGACCTGCCGCCTCGTCCGCTTGACGGAGCGGCTTTCGTCATCGCTGCAACCCGCAGCGGCGCAGCGACGGCGGACGTGACCCCAGACACCGCGATCTGCGCGAATTGTCTTGCGGAACTTTTCGACCCGGGCGACCGCCGCTACCGCTATCCGTTCATCAATTGCACCGACTGCGGCCCTCGCTACACCCTCACCGCCGCCCTGCCCTATGACCGCCCCAACACCAGTATGGCCGGTTTCGTGCTATGCCCGGACTGTGCGCGGGAATACCGCGACCCCAGCGACCGCCGCTTTCACGCCCAACCGAACGCCTGCGCGATCTGTGGTCCCCGCCTGACTCTGCGCGATGCCGGCGGTATGCCGGTCGCAGTGGACGACGTAATCGCCGCCACGCTGGAACGCCTCCTCGCCGGTCACATTCTGGCAATCAAAGGGCTAGGCGGTTTTCACCTCGTTTGCGATGCCCAAAACGCCGTCGCCGTGGCTCGCCTGCGCCGGCGCAAGCAGCGTGATGCCAAACCGTTCGCGATCATGGCGGCCAACATCGCGTCGCTGACATCCTGGGTCGAAGTCGGCGCGCACGAGCGGCAATGGCTGGAATCGCCGCAACGACCCATCGTATTACTGCATTCCCCTCGCCCTCCGGGAGAGGGGCTAGGGGTGAGGGCGAACGAATCCCTCCCCGGCATCGCACCGGGCCTCGCGCATCTCGGTGTCATGCTGCCTTACACACCGCTGCACTATCTGCTGTTCCACGAGGCAATCGGCCGACCGGCAGGCACGGCCTGGCTGGATCAGCCGCAATCGCTCCTGCTGGTGATGACCAGCGCTAATCCCGGCGGTGAACCGCTGGTGATCGACGACGAGGAAGCCGGGCGAAGATTGCGCGGCATCGCCGACGGTTTCGTCACCCACGACCGGGCCATCCTGGCGCGCTGCGACGATAGCGTCGTCGCCGATGGCGCGTTCGTTCGCCGCGCCCGTGGCTACACTCCGCAAGCTATCCGCCTGCCGCAAGCCGGCCCCTCGGTTCTGGCGCTGGGCGGTTATCTCAAAAACACGTTGTGCCTGACTCGCGACGACCGGGCCTATCTCTCGCCGCATATCGGCAGCCTCGACAATGCCGAAACCTGCCGGGCGCTGGAAGAAGCAGTCGAGCACTTGCAGTCCATCCTGTGCATCGCACCGGAGCGGATCGCTTGCGATCTCCATCCCAATTTCCCCAGCAACCGGCTGGCGACGGCCTATGCGACGGAACGCGGCTTACCTTGCATCGCCGTGCAGCACCACCACGCCCACATCGCGGCAGTCGTGGCGGAACACGGCCTGCGGGAACCGGTATTGGGACTGGCGTTGGACGGTGTCGGACTCGGCGCGGACGGCGGTATCTGGGGCGGCGAACTGCTGCGAGTGGACGGCGCGAATTTCGAGCGCCTCGGTCATTTGCGACCGCTGCCTCTGCCTGGCGGCGACCGCGCCGCTCGCGAACCTTGGCGACTGGCAGCGGGGACGCTACATCTATTGGGACGGAACGATGAAATTTCCCGCCGCTTCGGCCCAAGAGCGAACATCATTCGGCAAATGCTGGAACAACGCATCAACACCCCCGAAACCAGCAGCGCCGGCCGTCTGTTCGACGCTGCCGCCGCTCTGCTCAGCGTGCGCGAGATCAGCGATTACGAAGGGCAAGCGGCGATGGAGTTGGAAGCGCTGGCGCACCGGCACGGGCCGGTATCACCGCTGGCCGACGGGTTTCATCTGGGCGACGACGGCGTGCTGGATTTGCTGCCGCTGCTGACCTGGCTGGCCGATGGAGCGGAACCCGGTGCAGGCGCGGCCTGCTTTCACGCCACGCTGGCGCTGGCCCTGAGCGAATGGCTGCGCTGGGGGGGCGAACAAACCGGTATCCAACACGTTGCCTTGGGTGGCGGCTGTTTCCTCAACCGTCTTTTGACGATGCAGCTCCGAGCGCGACTGGACGCGATGGGCTGGCGGATATTCACCGCTCAGCAGGCGCCGCCCAACGATGGCGGCCTCAGCCTGGGCCAAGCTTGGGTGGCGATGCAGGCCGAATCGATCTAAACCTTCGGCGTCATTCGCAAGCTGGATTTGCTCGGATCGCCTACCATTAGGCAACGTACTCCCGCTCGAACATTGCAAAGAGGTCAACCGTCATGTGCCTCGCCATTCCCGCCCTGGTCGTCGAGATTCTGGAACAGGAACAAGCCATCGTGGATATGAGCGGCGTGCGCAAGCCGATTTCCACCGCGCTTTTGGACGAAGTAGCGGTAGGCGACTACGTCATCGTGCACGTCGGNNGAAGAAGCGGCGGAGACGCTCAAGCTGTTCGCCGAACTGGCCCGCAGTACCGAAAATATGCCGACGCCATGATCGCAAACAACATCAAACGCGAGCGGCGAGTTTATCTAGTGCATTCACTAGCGGGCATTTTCATTGCCTTACCCATCCTGAGTTTGGTCGGTGATTGGTTGTTTGGCGCACCCGAAGCTTTTTTGTTCATGTTGTTCTGGATGGTGTTTGCTTCAAATAAGCATTTGTTATTGTTTATTATTTATTGTTTTTTGGCATTGTCCGGTTACTGGATGTGGACGGGCGACTCCAGAAGACACCGGTTCATTCTGGCATGGTACGGGGGCGCTGCGTTGGTTCTTGCACCGTTCTGGCCATTTTCCAGCATCAATCCTTTTACTTTGCTCTTGGCCATCATAGGTACACTGATAATCGTTATTGCTTTGCCTGCCAAATATTGGCGTTAGCGCCAAAAATACGCCTTGATGAACCTATAATTATCAGACGCTTAACTGATAACGATGAAATACCTTGACGAATTT
>DEHU01000130.1:0-10275 GCA_002352125.1 Competibacteraceae bacterium UBA2792
GCTTTGGCGCGGGGCCGGCATCGCCCGCAGCACCGCGAAGTACCAAAAATAGATTTGCAGCAGAAGCGGAACGTTGCGGAACAGCTCGATATAAACCAGAGCCAGCCGGGAAATCAGCCAATTCTTGGATAATCGAGCGACGCCGATCACGAAACCGATGACCGTAGCGAAAACCATTCCCAGCGCCGAGACCAGCAGGGTGTTGAGCAAGGCTACCCAGAACACTCGGCCGTAACTGGACGCAGGGGAGTAGGGAAGCAAGCTTTGGAGGATGTCGAAGCCGGAAGGCGAAGATAGAAAACCAAAGCCGGAAGCGATGCCGAGCCGGCGCAGATTGTCCTGGGTATTTTCGAAAATGTAGAAACCGAAGACGACCGTGACGATGAGGGCGATGATCTGGAACAGAATGGCCCGGACTTGGGGGTTGTTCCAGAACGGCGGTTTTACCGGAGTGGAGAACGGCTCGGTCATGAAGATTCCCGGAAATGGGGAGAGTCCGTGCGAGAACTCTCCTCTCCCGTCGAGGGAGAGGGATTAAAGACGAACGCTCGCGGTGGTCAGCGAACCGGCGGCGCGTACTGCAAACCGCCCTGACTCCACAACGCGTTCAGGCCGCGCTCGATTTTCAGCGGACTATCCTTGCCGACGTTGCGCTCGAAAATTTCGCTGTAGTTGCCAACCTGCTTGATCACGGTTGCCATCCAGTCGTTGGCCAGGCCAAAATCTTTACCTTTATCGCCCTCGATGCCGAGCAGCCGCTTTACGTCGGGGTTGGTGGATTTTTTCATTTCCTCGACGTTCTTGGAATGAACGCCCAATTCTTCGGCATCGACCATGACGAAGAGAGTCCACTTGACGATGTCGAGCCAGTCATCGTCGCCGTGGCGGACCGCCGGTCCCAGCGGTTCCTTGGAAATCACTTCGGGCAGCACGACGTATTCGTCCGGCTTGGCCAGCTTGATGCGCTGGGCGTACAACTGCGACTGGTCCGAAGTCAGCACATCGCAGCGGCCGGCTTCCAGCGATTTGGCGCTTTCGTCGGATTTATCGTAGGTAATCGGGGTAAACTTCATCTTGTTGTTGCGGAAGTAGTCGCTCAGGTTCAGCTCGGTGGTGGTGCCGGCCTGTACGCACACGGTGGCGCCATCCAGTTGCTTGGCGCTTTTGACACCCAGCTTTTTGTTGATTAAAAATCCCTGACCATCGTAATAAGTCACCCCGGCGAAGTTCATGCCCTGCGCCGAGTCGCGGCTAGAGGTCCAGGTCGTGTTGCGCGACAGCACGTCGATTTCGCCGGATTGCAGGGCGGTGAACCGCTCCTTGGCGGTAAGGGGGGTGAACTTGACCTTGCTGGAATCGCCGAACACGGCGGCGGCGATGCCGCGGCAGACGTCGGCATCAATGCCGCTGTAGTTACCTTTTTCATCGGCGTAGGAGAAGCCCGGCAGGCCGTCGCTGATCCCGCATTTGATGAAGCCGCGTTCTTTGATGGCGTTGAGTGTGGCGCCAGCGTGGGCGGTGCCGGCGGCGGTCAGCAACAATACGGCAACGGTGGCAAAAGTTTTGGGCCGGTTCATTCGACATCTCCTCGGTGGACATGGTTGAAGCTTATTAATATTGATCGGACTACGGCGAAAAAAACAGTGCAACCTCACCAAATTCGAGGTACCGATGATATCGGACGCTTTTCCTTTGCGGGTTTTGAACGGCCGTTTGCCGGGCGAAATGCTGCGGGCGAGCCAACGGACGGATCGATGAACCCACCATGACCGCGCGCGCGCTGTGTGCTGGCGGGTTACCCGGCGCTCGCAATACCGTCGATCCGGTTCGCCAGGAATCGGGCGGCGTACAAACGCGCGAGCGGATTCGTCCCAGAGGTCGCCGCGAGCGGCATTCGCTGGGGGCGAATACGGTGGCGGAAGCGGCGATTTCCCGGCCGGCCGCCAGCATGCGAACAGCCGGGATCGAACGGGCGGTGGGGTCGTGATGGAGAGGGCGACACCAGCCGGCAAGGCGCCAATTCGCGTTCTGTTGCTGGGCAAGCGTGGTAGCTTGGTATTGTGGCTAGAAAACATGCACCGCGCCTGCGTCCGGCTGGGACTCGTCGCACGCGTATTTCCCACCAACGGCGACACGTTGGCCGCTCGCCTGCGGGTTCGATGGCATGGCCGCGCTGTGGCCAGCGGTTGGATGTTGTCCCGGTTCGAGCGCGATCTGGCGCGATTTCGTCCCGATCTGGTGTTGGTGGTGGGCGTGTTCGGTGTCCCGGCCGAATACTTTGGCGTGCTCGACATGCTCGCTTGGCATCCGCCCGTCGCCGGGCTGGTGGGAGAGCGTTTACCGGCCGTTGGCCGCGAGCGAGCCGATCACATTGATCGGCTTTATTACACCGATACCCGGTTTCTTCAAGACGCCGAAGAAACGGGTCTGACCGCACCCGGCCGTTATCTGCCGCTGGCGGTGGATGCAGAATTGTTCCGGCCAAGTCGAGCGGTCCGTCGTCCCGAACTGCTGTTCGTTGCCAGCCGCACCGCGTTTCGCGAATCCGTGGTACGGCGTTTGGACATGCCCGCCCGGATCGTCGGCACCGACTGGAGCGTTTTAGCGCGCGAGCGGTTTCATCGCGTCCGGAATCGCAAGATCGGCCGCAGTCACCTCGTCCAGTTGTATCGGCGTCACATCGCGGTGCTCAACGTCCGTAACGAAGCCAACGTGGAGCACGGTCTGAACCAACGCAGCTTTGAACCGCTGGCCTGCGGTACGCCAGTGTTGAACGACGATCTTCCTGATTTGCCGCTGTGTTTCGAGCCTGGCCGGGAGATTCTGGTCTATCGGGATACCGACGAACTCAACGATCTGGTGGGGCGATTGAGGCGGGATCGCTCTTTCGGAGCCAGCGTGGCGGAAGCGGGCCGGCAGCGAGTGCTGGCCGAGCATACATACTGTCATCGAGTGAAGGTTATTTTGAACGATCTAGATTTTTGAACGCCGGTCGAAACCGGAACGGAGCCTACGTTGCGAACTGTGACGATACCGATTCGAGCGGGGCGGTTGACGATCCAGGTCCGGCGCGAGGAGTTGCCGCTGGAGGATTGCGTGACCTATGCCACCCGCCAGAATCCCCGGCGGCTTTATCTGTTCGTCAGCAAGGTGCTGGGCAAGCACTGGCCGGTTCGACCCAGCGTCATGCGCGATGTCCATGTCCGGCTGGCCAGCCAAATCGCCGGTTTGCCGGGGCCGGTATTGGTCGTTGGGATGGCGGAAACCGCCACTGCCTTGGGCCGGGGAGTCGCCGAAGAGACGGCATCGCGGAGCGGGCGCGACGATGTATTGTACTTGCAAACCACCCGTTATCTTTTATCGCATCATCTTGCTTTCGGGTTCGATGAGTGCCACAGCCACGCCCCCGATCACGCGGTCTATCTGCCCGACCCGACATTGCAACCCCTATTTCGGGCGGCGCGGACGCTGGTGCTGGTAGACGACGAAATCACCACCGGCCGTACTTTGGTCGAGCTAGCCCGCGCCTATTTTCGGCTCAATCCCCGGATCGAGCAGGTGGCTTTGGCATGCATCACCAATTGGCTGAGCGTTGCCCAACGCCGGAGTTTGGCCGAAACGCTGGAAAGGCCGGCGCTGTTTCCGGCGCTGATCGAAGGCGATTTCGCATTCGAGTCGAACCCGGAATTTCCGCTGCCCGACTTACCGGCCGTCGTGGCCGAGCCGAACCGGCGGCACGACGAAATAGTGGCCGATCCGGCGCGGACCGGATTGATCGCCGGGCGCTGGGCTGTACCCCGCCTGCCCAATTTGCCGCACAACCGCCCTTTGGCCGTCATCGGTACCGGCGAATACGTCTACACGCCGTTTCGCATCGCGCTTGCCTTGGAGGAACGAGGCCACGACGTGCGTTTTCAATCCACCACCCGCTCGCCGATCCTGGTCGGCGATGCTATCGCCAGCCGCCGGGAATTTCTGGACAACTACGGCGATGGCATTCCCAATTACCTCTATAACTTCGATCCACGACGCTTGCCGATCATCTGTTACGAACATCCCGCCATGCCGGCCACGCATTCTTTGCCCGACGAGATCGGTGGCCTGGCGCTGGTGACGGAGGAACCATGCCGCGCATCGTGATCTTTCTCGATCTCGACGATACGATTTTGCAGACCGCTCCCAAATGCCCGCCCGGCGAGCCGGTCGAACCGGCGGCGGTGGATCGCGCTGGCCGGGCGCTGTCGTTCATGACCCGTGCCCAGCGGCGTTTGCTGGAGTTTTGGCTGGAGCGCAGCGAGGTGATTCCGGTCACGGGCCGCACCGATGACGCCTTGGAACGGGTGATGATCGAGTTCCGGTCCTGGCGGATCACCCATCACGGAGCGGTGATTCGCCAGCCCGATGGTCGGCTGCCGCCGTGGTGGCATGACGAAATCCGGCCCTTGCTAGCCACGGCCGAATCGTCTCTGCGAGATGTCGCCGCCCGGTTGCATGAGGGTGCGGCGACGGGCGGTTACCGGGTAAATCGCCATTCGGTCGAGGAGCGGCTGACTTATATCTCGGTCAAGTCCGACGACGACGGGTTGGCCTTGACTCGCGTGCGGGCGCGGTTGGAGGCGGTGGGGCTCCCGCCAGAACTGGCTTTGCACCACAACGGCAACAATTTTGCGCTGATGGTGAAAGGGACGCAGAAGCATGATGCCGTCCGTCGGGTCGCGCGGGAATTGGAGCGGGAAGGCCCTATCGTTACCATCGGCGCGGGCGACAGTCTGACCGATATCCCCTTCCTGCGCGCCTGCGATTTTGCCTTGGTGCCCAGAGATAGCCAGATCCAACGGGATACCTGGAGCGAGCGTTCGCCGTGACGCCTTTCACCGGCAGCTATCGAGCCGAGGACGCGGTCTTTCTGCTAAAGCCGATGCGGCTGGATACGGTAGACGTGACGGCCAAGGAGCGGCTGATCCAGTCCGGCCAGCGTCACTATAGCGAAATGCTCGCGCCGGAACGGATGCCGGACCCGCATTATCTGGCTTTGTTCGGCGCCTTGACCGAACGCTACGCCGGGCGGCTGGCGGCGGAAATCCTGGCGCTGGCCGGTTATCTGGCGGCGAGCCGGCCGCACGAAATCACCGTGGTTTCGCTGGCGCGCGCCGGTACACCAATCGGTGCGTTGCTGGTGCGCGCTTTGCGGCAACTCGGCCGAACGGACGCAAGGCATTACTCGATTTCGATCATCCGCGACCGGGGCATCGACGAAAACGCTTTGCGCTATATCCTGCGCCGGGAGAAGCGCGAGCCGGCGGGACTGGCGTTTGTGGACGGGTGGACCGCCAAGGGCGTGATCGGCGAGGAGTTGCGCCGGTCGCTGGAACGTTGGAACGCCAGCCAACCCGAACGGCTCGACGAGGCGCTACACGTCGTGTCGGACATCGGTGGCGTGGCCGACGTGGCGGCGACTTACGACGATTACGCCATTCCCAGCGGCATCCTGAACGCAACGGTATCCGGCTTGACCAGCCGTTCGATCCTCAACGCCGCCATCGGTCCGCACGATTTTCACGGTTGCGTGTTTTACGCCGATTTTGCCGCGCACGACCGCTCGACCTGGTTTCTCGATCAGGTGACGGAGCAGTTCGCCGGCATCGCGCCGACGGTGATATGCCGCGATCCAGAGAAACGGCGGGAGCGGCGGTGGGCGATGACCGGTTTTCTGGCTTGCCTGAGTGAACGTTACCGGATCGGAAATCGCAATTTCGTCAAGCCGGGCGTGGCCGAAGCCACGCGGGTGTTGCTGCGCCGTTTGCCCGGTCTGTTGCTGCTGCGCGATCCCGGCGCGCCCGACGTCGAACATTTACGCCTGCTGGCGGAGCAGAAACGGGTTACCGTGGCCGTCGATCCGGCCATGCCCATTCAGGCCACTGCTCTGATCAAGGATTTGTCTTGATAAACGGGAGATGGATCGAGTGGCTAGCTGGCGGCTCCCTTGCGGGTCCAGGCCAGGAAGGCGTCTCGATTGCGCGAGCAGATCAACACCTTGCCTACACCGGAAAAGCGCAGTACGACGCCTTCGCCGCTGGTCACGCTGTTCAACAGATTGCCCAGCAGCCCAGAGCCCCCGCTGGCGGTCGTTACGGAGATTTCGTACCGCAGGCTGCTATCCCAGGCGACGACGTGGGCATTATCGATGATAGCGTCCTTGCCCGGTTCCACGTCCAGCATGAAGATCGAACCGAATCCGGAAGCCACCAGTTGCCCTTTGCCGGAAGCTTCCAGCACGAAAAAGCCGCCACTCTGGGCGAACAGGGCGTTTCCCAAGCTCTGGGTCCGGGTCTGTAGCTGGACGTCGGTGGTGGCGGCCACGAAGGCGCCATCATTCAGCGTATAGCGCTGTGGTCCGATGTCGAGCACCTGCATCGCGCCCGGCAACATTGGCGACAGCAGGCAATCGCCGTCGCCGCGCGTCGCTTCGATATGCTGCTGGAAGAAGGATTCGCCGCTGGTCAAACGCCGCATCAAGGCGCGTCCAAGGCCGCCGGTCATTTTGCCTTGCAGGTCGAGGGTGGCTTCCATCATCACCATTGCATCGGATTCGCAGTAGATTTTTTCGCCCTTGCGCAGAGAAACGTGCAGGAAAGGATCGATATCGCCGGTGATGGTAAAGGTGGGCATGAATGACCTCGGTTTGACGGATTGCCTTGAGAGGATTCGTTCGATACAAATAGGGTCGGTAACAGGTTCGGAATAACTCCGTTGGATAATCGAGACGAAGCAATCCCATACTGGAATCATGATGCGAATAGGCGAATTTTCAACTTTTTTTCGACGGGAGGACGCTCGTCTCCGGTCTGATGACCTAGGGCGTTTGCGGCATCCAAACCAAGTGATCGCCGTTTGTGTCAGCCGCCGCCCCGCGCCGCAAAGAGAGCTCGGCCGTGGGCGCAGCGAATCGCAAGAATCTTCGTTTCCTTTGTCGGCGGTACAATTGGGGGCTTCGTTGTATCTGCCGGCGACCCGTCCGGATTTGTTGGCCGTCGCCAGCGGCCGGAGATTGCCCGAGTTGCGCTCGGTCATTTTTTGCACCGAGGACGCGGTACACGGACGGGATTTGGAGCGGGCACTCGGCAATTTGGCGGCGCTGTTGCCGAAGCTGGAGCCCGGACCCTTGTTGCGGTTCGTTCGGCCGCGCAATCCGACGGTATTGTGGCGGCTGTTGCAGTTGGACGGCATCGAGCGGATTCAAGGGTTCGCGCTGCCCAAATTCGGGCCGCACACCTTGGGGGACTGGCTACGGGTGTGGGACGACAGCAAGGGCCATCATCTGTTGCCGATCTTGGAAACCGTCGAGACTTTCGATCATCGCAAGATGGAGATCATGCGGGACCGGCTGGAGGATTACGGGCTAAAGGACCGTATCTTGTGTTTGCGGATCGGCGGCAACGATCTGTTGAANNGCACCATCGCCGATCTGGTGCGGATTTTCCACCCGGCGGGTTATCGCTTGAGCGCGCCGGTCTTCGATTATCTGGACGCGCCGGAGGTGCTGGCGCGGGAGGTGGAAGCCGACTTGCAGCACGGTTTGGTCGGCAAGACCGCCATTCATCCTTCGCAGATTCCGGTGATCGAGAGTTGTTATCGGGTGCCGCGCGAGGATTACGAGACAGCGGCGGCGGTGTTGGCGCCGGACGCGGCGGCGGTGTTCAGGCTGTGCGATTCGTTTTGCGAACCGGCTACCCATCGGCGTTGGGCGGATGGAGTGTTGGAACGGGCGCGGGTGTTTGGGGTGGGGGGTTGACCTCCCAAATATGGAAAAGCAGGCTGCCGACTTCTATTCCCTCTTGTCCTGTTGCCAGGCGGCGAATTCCAGCGGGTGCAGGCCGAAGCGAATGGCGTTGTCGGAATGCCGGCGTTGCAGGGTGCGGCGGGTGAAGCGATCACCTAAAGCCCGCATCAAGGTGTGCAGACCGACTCCTTCGGCATGAGCCGCGATCACCTCGATCATTGGGTCTGGTTCTTGGGATTTGGCGGTTTTGGGCATTGCGGGATTCAAAGTTGGCGCGAAAATCCTTTGTTCTGGAAACAATGCGCCATGCCAGCCCTGCGGCGGAGCGTGGAACACATCCTGCGCGGCGAATCGCCCACCGATGTGGCCAGCCGGATGCGGCTGGCGGAATACGGCTTCATCGTCGAGCGGGATGGAGCTTGGCAGATGCGCGTGCCGTTGTTCGAAAGCTGGCTGCGCCAGTACAAGGATGCCTATCCGCTTAATTCGACTCACTAACTCAACTTGGTCTTCTGCTTACTTTGACCAAAACAGAGCCTTCATCCAATTCAAATTGCGCGGGCGGGTTGCCGTTGGCTTCAAGCAGGGCTTGCGCCCGTTGCACGCCATAGCCGAAGCGGTTGACGAAACCCATGATTTTCATAGCTTCAGCGATGATGGGATTGCGGTAGCTGTTGCGAGTGGGAAAATTTTCCCGCGTGGCTTCCCCATACAGGCCACCAGGACTCATGATTTCAACGTGATCGCCGAAGACATAAAATCGAATTGGCGTATTGCTTTCATAATTTCGGTGCATGACCGCATTCATCAACAGTTCGCGCAGCGCCCATTCTGGATAATCGGGAACTATTTTTTCTTGGAAGCCTGAGATTGGTTTAAGACTCTTTTGAATCAATATCTTAGTTCTTAATTCCAGTTCGCGCAGAACGGTTCGTAAATCACCAAAAATTTCCGCCTGATCTTCTGGAATTTCAGTAATGTCGTTACCAGGAAATCTTAGGTACTGTACATAGGCGCCGGGTAGAAAATAACGGGGATTTTTCCCGAAAAGCAGGATGCCAGCATAAGTTGGACAGCCCCGTTCAGGATTGAAAAAGTGCAAGGAACCAACTTGTTGTTCGATGGATCGTTGGTTGGCGGCAATGGTTTCAGGATCAATGGCTTCGTGGCGATAGGCTTCGAATTGCGCCAAGGATAAATCGCTTAAGGTGCTTTCCAGACATGGGCGGGCGTCGAAAGACCGGGCCAGCGCAACGCGCCGTTCGGTCAGAATGCGCTCTTCCTGTTCGTTGGCGATACCCCTGCGCGGTCCGACTCGAATCCATACCCGCCCTTTGTAGCGCACGGGCGGCAGGTCGGACGGCAAAACTTCGATCACGGCCACATCGCCATCGTCGAAGCTGAAACGATCTACATTCATTGCCGGTTGCGGTAGCACGTTGCCATCGGAGCGGATGGCGCCGAGATTTTTCAGCAATTCGTCCGTGACTTTCAATCCAGACCGTTGACCGTTATCCCTTACGCCAACCAGCAGATAACCGGGTTGGCGATGATTGGGCAAATCGTTGGCAAAGGCGCAGATCGCTTCGCCGAATTTGTCGGTGTCCTTGGTCGAAATGGTTCTTTCGACACGATCCAGTTCCAGATCAGAAAGCAGAACGGAAAGTTGGTCGTGCGTTAGCATGGAATTTGAAATCCTTGGTGAATCAATCAAAAACCTTCCCCGGATTCATGATCCCATTCGGGTCGAACGCTTGCTTGATCGCCCGCAGATAGCCGGTTTCGGTCTCGTCGCGGGTGTAATGCAAATACGGCTTCTTGGTCAGGCCGACGCCGTGCTCGGCGGAAATGCTGCCGCCGTGGCGTTGTAGCACCGCGAATAGATGCTCGCTCACGGCGCCGCATTGTTTCGCGAACGCTGTCGATTCCAGGTCTGCCGGCTTGAGGATGTTGATGTGCAAATTGCCGTCGCCGATGTGGCCATACCACAGCACCTCGAAGTCGGGATATTCCCGCGCCAATAGCTCGTCGATTTCCGCCAATAACGCCGGCACCCGCGAAATCCGTACCGCAATGTCGTTCTTATAAGGCTGATGCTCGGCAATCGACTCGCTGATATCCTCGCGCAACCGCCACAGTTCCTTGGCCTGGGTTTCGTTTTGACTGATGACACCATCGACCAGCCAGCCCTGTTCAGCGCTGTGTTCGAACAAAGCGAGTGCTTCGTCGGTCTGCAATCCTTCTGGATTCTCGAACTCGACCAGCACGTAGTAGGGCGTTTCGGTATCGAACGGACGATGCAAGCCCTTTTTCAGGACGTGGCGCAGCGCCAGCTCCGAGAAAAACTCGAAAGCGCTCAATTCCAGTTTGCCGCGCAACAGCCCGTAAATCGCCATGATGCCGTTCAAATCCGGCACGCCCAGCACCATCACGCTCGGTTCGCGCAAGGGCCGGGTCAGCTTCAGGGTCGCTTCGACGATGATGCCCAGCGTGCC
>DEHU01000130.1:10292-10795 GCA_002352125.1 Competibacteraceae bacterium UBA2792
CCGCCGATCTGGCTGGAGCCGCGCGACGCGAAATCCACCGGATAGTACAAGCCTTGCTCGCGGGCGAAGTTCTGCAAAACTTCGGTGATGACGCCAGCCTGACACGTGACGCTGCGGTCCACGGGATCGAAATCCAAAATCCGGTTCATCCGCTCCAGCGAGACGACCAGNNGTGCGTCCGCCGGAAGGCACCAGCGACAAGCGCCGTTCGTTGGCGTAGCGGACCAGCCGTTGCACCTGCTCGACCGTTCCCGGCAATACCACCGCCAGCGGATTCGGTGCGTACAGGCGAGTCCAGTCGCGGCCGTAGTTCAGGCAACTGTCTGGATCGGTGCGAACGTGGGCCGGTTCGATGAAGGTGCGGATGTCGTCGAGCAGGGCGGCGGTTTCGCTTGCGGTGTACATGGTCATCGGCAAAGGTCGCTTCGAGAGGGAAGGGGATGGTTGCCAGCCCCGACCGGAGAGATAATATCGAACTTTATTCTATCACCGGCGAAGCGGGC
>DEHU01000099.1:0-22694 GCA_002352125.1 Competibacteraceae bacterium UBA2792
CTGCTGGGCTATGATCATGATGAAGAGCAGGCCGAAGCCATGGAATCCTTGGAAATCCGTATCCTGGCGGGGCTCGGTTACCCTGATCCCTATGGAGACCCCCTCGACTCATGAGTGAAGAACGATCCGAATCGAGCCATAAACCTTCTTGGCTGGAGCGTTTGAGTCTAGCCCTGATGGGCGAACCCAAGGATCGGGACGAATTGATGGAGTTGTTGCGCGATGCCCAGCAGCGGGAACTGCTGGATCCCGAGGCACTGAAAATGATCGAAGGCGTCATGCGGGTATCGGAAACCCAAGTGCGCGACGTCATGATTCCCCGCGCCCGAATGGTCGTGCTGGAGCACGACTGGAGCTTGGAGCGTCTCATCGCCGAAGTCGTCGAGTCCGGTCATTCTCGCTTTCCGGTCATCGACGAAAGCAAGGACAACGTCATCGGTATCCTGATCGTCAAAGACTTGCTGACTCACGCCTTCGACCGCCGCGAAGATTTCGACCTGCGCGCCCTGTTGCGACCGGCCAAGTTCATCCCCGAAAGCAAGCGCCTCAACATTCTGCTCAACGAATTCCGCAGCAACCGCCTGCACATGGTGATCGTGGTCGATGAATATGGCGGCGTGGCCGGACTCATTACCATCGAGGATGTGCTGGAAGAAATCGTCGGCGAAATCGACGACGAGCACGATACCTCGGATGCGGAAAACGCGTTCATCCGCCGGCAAGGCGATGTCTTTATCGTCAAGGCGTTGACTCCCGTCGAAGATTTCAACCACTATTTCCAAGCCGAATTCAGCGACGAGCGGGCCGACACCATCGGCGGATTGGTCATGATGGAACTGGGCCGGCTGCCCAAGGGCGGCGAAATAGCGGATCTGGGCCGGTTCCATTTCCAGGTGTTGCGCGCCGACAATCGGCGCATTCACCTGCTGGAAATGACTCTTCGTAACGGCGAGGCAGCAACGCCCTCTACAACCGAGTCGGAAGTCTGACCATCCTTGCCCCACGCCCTCGCCGCTCGCCGGTTGAGGGCGTTTCGTTTGCGCTCGCCGCGATGATCGGGATATTGCAACGTCGGTCCGCTAATTTGGCCGGCCAGCATCATCAACTACCGTTGCCCCTTCGCCATGCACGATTTTAAGGAACGTTTTCCTTTCGCCGCCGACTCGCTGGTCTTCGCCGCGGGGGCGGCGATGCCGCTGGCGTTCGCGCCGTTTGGCTTCTGGCCGCTGGCGATCCTGCTTCCAGTCATTCTGCTCTGGGGCTGGGACGGCGCGACCTCTCGCCGGGCCGCGCTGCGCGGCGGCCTGTTCGGGCTGGGGATGTTCGGCTTCGGTATTTACTGGATTTACATCAGTCTGCACGATTACGGCAACGCGCCGGCGCCGTTCGCCGCCCTCGCGACTTTCGCCGTCGTTGCGGTGATGGCGCTGTATCCAGCCGTCGCTGGCTGGCTGCTCGGCCGCTGGGGGCCACCGCCGGGTCCGCATCGTTGGCTGCTGTTCGTCCCCGCGTTGTGGACTCTGTTGGATTGGGTGCGAAGCTGGTTGTTCACCGGCTTTCCCTGGCTGGCGCCGGGCTACAGCCAAATCGATTCGCCCCTCGGCCAACTCGCGCCCTATCTGGGTGTATTCGGCATCGGTTGGACGGTTATGCTCAGCGCCGGCCTGTTGTGGACGGCGCTCAACCGCAACGGCTGGCGGTCGCGGCTGGGCTGGCTAGGGCTGCTGGCGGCTTTGTGGTTCGGCGCGTGGGGACTGGGGCAGACGAACTGGGTCGAAGCGGCCGGATCGCCGCTGCGTGTCGCCGTCGTGCAAGGCAATATTGGCCAAGATGTGAAATGGGAACCGGGCATACTGGACGAAACGCTAGAACGCTACGTCCAGCTCAGCTTGCCCGAACACGGTCATCGCGACGTGATCGTTTGGCCGGAAACGGCCATTCCCGCCTTCTACCAGGACGTTCTTCCCTTCTTGGACGCGCTGGGCGAGAAAGCCCGGCAGGACAAGGTCGATTACGTCACCGGCATTCCGACCGGATCGTGGGAAACCAGCATTTTTCACAACAGCGTAATCAGCGTCGGCCGCTCCCTCGCCTTCTACAACAAGCGCCGATTGCTGCCGTTTGGCGAGTACCTGCCGTTGCGGTGGTTTTTTCTGTTCTTCCGCAACTGGGTAACCATTCCGATGGCCGATTTTCTCCCCGGCGGCCCCGTTCAACCTCTGCTGCGCGCCGGCGATCAGCCAGTCGGGGTTTCGATCTGCTTCGAGGCAGTGTTCGGCTCCGACATCCGGCTGGATTTGCCCGAAGCGACGTGGTTGATCAACGTCAGCAACGATGCCTGGTTCAAGGATTCCACCGCCCCGCACCAACATTTGCAGATCGCCCGAATGCGCTCTCTGGAATCGGGTCGCTACATGGCCCGCGCCACCAACACCGGCATCTCCGCCATCATCGACGACCGGGGCCGCGTCGTGGCCCACGGCACCCAATTTCGGGCCGAGGTCGTGCGCGGCGAGGTGCGGCCCTTGCGTGGCCTGACGCCTTACGTCCGGTTCGGGGATTTGCCAACGGTGATTTTGGTGATAGGGTTATTGGCGTTAAGCTTATTTTTCGCAAGGCCCTATTCCAAAATCATGACATGACCGAAAACCGCCCGCGTTTTCCGCTGCGCTGGAGCGCGCTATACGACTTGGCCATCCGTTGGCGACCGTCGCGCTACGCCTTGGTACGCCGCCGTTGGCCGTGGGCCGCCGGCGTGACCGGAGGTTTTTTGCTGCTGATCTCGTGTGCCACCGCGCCACCGCGCAACGTGAATGACGCCTGCGCTATCTTCGCCGAATACGGCGACTGGTTCGCCGACGCCAAAACCGCCAGTCAGCGCTGGAACGTACCCTTGCCTGTTCTGCTGGCCATCATCCACCAAGAATCGGCTTTTCGAGCCGACGCCAAACCGCCGCGCACCTGGTATCTCGGCTTCGTGCCCGGCCCCCGCCCCTCATCCGCTTTCGGGTATAGCCAGGCATTGGATGGAACCTGGGAACGCTATGTGGCCGCAACGGGTAACCGTGGTGCGGACCGCGACGAGTTCGCCGACGCCGTGGATTTCATCGGTTGGTATGCGGACGAAACCGCGCGATTCAATCGCATCGCTAAGAGCGACACCTATAATCAATATTTGGCTTATCACGAGGGCCAGGGCGGCTTCGCCAAGGGTACGCATCGCCAAAAAACCTGGCTGCTCGAACGGGCGCGGCGGGTACGCCAGCAGGCCGACCGCTACCGCGCGCAACTGTCTCGCTGCGAGCCGCAACTGGCAACATCGTCCTGACGCCAACGAGAACTACCGGCCCGATATAGTCTCGGGACAGGACACCGCAACGATTCGACCCTTTCGAGACGGCGCGGATCAAGCGGGATCTATCGCTGACCCAACCAGCCAAGGCACCAGTCAGACCATCGCAATCACTCTACGGAGAAGACGCCATGTCACTTTCCGCTTATCTGCTGATGTTGCCACAATGGGTAACCGTCTCCCTGCTGGTGGTTGTCACGGTATCCTTTTCGATTGTTGGGTTTCTTATCGTCCATCGTTTCATTCCAACCAAGGTCAGGCAAATTCATAACGATGTGGCGGGTTTCGTTTTCGCGACCTTGGGAGTCACCTATGGCGTGCTGCTGGCATTCGTGGTGATCGTCGTGTGGGAACAGTTCAACGAAGCCAAGGTTAATGTGCAAAACGAGAGCAGCACCGCTCTGGTTTTATACAAGAATATCGTGGCTTATCCCGATAAAACCATTTCTCACAACATGAGGGATGGTTTTGTAAAGTATTGCCGCCAAGCAGTTGCCGAACAAGAACCCACGTCTGTCGAACAATCCGCCGAATCGGCGGAAATTGCCATCAATCAGTTGCTTACATTGCTTGATGGCGTCGTTCCGGACAGCGGGCACGAGCAGATTCTATATACGCAGATCCTGCAATCCCTGAATGAGCTGGCGAAATACCACAATCTCCGCCATCAGGCTAGTCACGAGGAATTGCCGAGTGTCATCTGGGTCGGGGTCGTGGTCGGAGCGATTATCACCATCGGTTTTACGTTTTTGTTCGGCACCGAGAACTTCTGGGCACACATCATCATGATGTCCCTGCTGGCAGCCTTGATCGCGGTCGTCATCTACGTGGTGATCGAAATGGATCATCCTTCGATGGGATCCGTCCGCATCGACACCCCACATGCTTATGCCAAGATCCTCAAAATAGAGGAAGCAAAGCGATAACCGGCGCGGAGCAATACAAACGGGGCGAGGAAGCGAGTCCAACGTTACCTTTCATCGGCCCGCTTCGATCCGAAAAGCAATTAGACCCTGTTGCCGTTCTTGATTAGATCGGCGCAACGCTCGGCAACAAGGTAAATGGTCAGCATCGGGTTGCGGCTGACGTGATCGGGAAACACGGAACCATCGGCGACGCGGAGGTTCCCGATCCCGTGAACGCCGAGATATTGGTCGACCACGGCGTGGTTGTCGGTGGCTGGCCCCATCTTGCAAGTGCCCACCGCGTGCCAGATGGTGGCCGCATTGTCCCAGATGTATTGTTCGAGCTTGCGATCGTTCTCGACCACGCCGGGAGTCAGCACCGCAACGCCGGTCGAAAATTCCTTGAATGCATCGGTATGCGCGATGTCCCAGCAGCGCCGGACGCCATCGACGAGTTTGCGCATGTCTTCGGCATGGGTGTTGAGGCGAAAATCGATCCGCGGCTGGATATCGGGGTCGAGGGAAGTCAGGGTAACGCGCCCTCGGGATTCGGGACGGTTGATCACGCACATCGCCCCATAGAGGAATCCAGCGGGACTATCGAGTTCGGGGAAACGCTCCGTGCCGAGCTTGTTGACGCAGTAAATCTGCATGTCGTTGTTGTATTGGCTGCCGGGGGCAGTGTATTCGAGGACAAGCTGCACGTCTGGCATGTCCTGTTGGACGACCTCCGGCTTCGGATAGAGGCCAACGAGGCTCTGCGCATGGTCGATCAGGTTGCTGCCGACGCCCTGGAGTTCGTGCACGAGCGGGGCGCCAAGCCGCTTTAGATCTTCGCGTGGACCGACGCCGGAACGCCAGAGGATGGCCGGAGTGTTGATGGAACCGGCGGCCAGAATCACCGCGCCCCCCTCGATTCGCTCGATGGTGCCGTTCTCGCGCCGGACCTCGACACCGATGGCGCGTTTGCCGTCGAACAGCACGCGCAGCACGGTCGTTTTATCCAGGATGGTTAGGTTTTCCCGGTCCTGAGCCGGGTGCAGGTAGGCTATGGCACTCGATACTCTGACATCTCCATCGCGGTTCATCGGGATGGGCCCGATGCCGTTCAAGCCACGGGGATCGTTGTGATCCGGCACCCAGCCATAGCCGCTGGCCATGCAGGCCTCCCGGAACGCTTTTTGGACAGAGACCAGTTCCTGATCTCGAAATCGAACGATGGGTAACGGACCGCTTCGGCCGTGATGGGGAGCACTGCCGAAATCTTGATCGTTCTCGATGCGCAGGAAATAAGGAAAGACCTTGTCCCACGACCAGATCGAATTACCGCAACGGGCCCAGTCCGCAAAATCCTGCTCCAGACCGCGCAGGGCGATCGCGCCGTTGACGGCGGAGCATCCACCCGTCGCCTTGCCGCGAGCATAAGGCATCGAACGGCCCGGCACAGCCTCGCCGGTGTAATGCCAGTCGTGAACCTGCACGGAGGTGGTAAACGCGGACTTCAAATCCTGGGGCGTCTGGGAGACGCTGCGGTAATGGGGTCCGGCTTCGATGAGGAGGACGCGGCAGTCGGGGATTTCGCTGAGCCGGCCGGCGATCACCGCTCCGGCGTTGCCGCCTCCGACTACGATCTGATCATATCGGTTACGCATGGGCGTGTATCCGCTTCGGGTGAGAGGTGAAGGTCTGGCAGAAGCATCCCCCGTCGCCAAGCTTCGGGGGCATCGCCGGATCAAGCCCGGCAGCAGGCTCATTGTTCGAGCCTGCTTCGATCCATTTCGATTTCAAACCCAACTGATTTCGTCGTTGAGCTCGCTGGCTTCGATGGCGCTTTTCACTTCTGGATTCGCACCGGCGACCGAGAACTTGCAGCCCGGCCCGAAGGTTTGCTTGCTAAACAAAAGGTAGCGCAGGGCTTCGCTGCTGATGGATTCCAGCTTACTCATATCGAACAGGATGCCGCCGGCATTCTGCGAACGCGCCGCATCGATCTGCTCCTCCAGATATTTGAGGCCGCGCGGTCCCAGCTTGCCCTGCAAGGCGATTTTGGCTGTACCGCCGGCCACTTCGAGCAGATCGGCGTCGAAGCTGGCCTCGGCCGGGACGATGCGCACCCGCACGGTAATCTCGCCGTGCCCCTCGGGCAGCTTCACCGTCAGGGCGTCGGCATCGAAATCGTCGTAGGAATGGCCGTTAATCCAGACTTCGCCGATGCGGATGCTGCCTTTGGGTAAAATATCGGGTTGAACTCGCAACACGTTGTCGGCGAACCCGCCCGGCTCGGGCTTGAAATAGAAGTCCATCGGCTCCTTGGTGATCAATAGATTGGTGTACGTCGCCGCAAGATAGGCCAACTCGAAGGAGTGATAGCCGGCCATCGAATGGCTACCCTTGCCGCGTTCGGTGCCCAGCAAATAGGGTTGCCCGTTGGCCAATACGTTGAAGTAGACGCCACCGCTATCGGTATCCAGAAACCAGGCGTTGTAAAACGCGGCGGATTCGCGAGCGATGCGTAGGTGCTCGGGGTCCTTGAGCACGCCGTGCAATATGAGGTAGGCCAGGATGCCTTGCTCCTGTTGCCACCAGGCTTTCCGGTCGTGCCAGGCGAAGCGGTGGAATTTCTCGCCCGGGCCGAGAAGCCGCTCGACCACATCGTACCAGCCGCCCCGTTGGGGATCGCCGCCGGCCTTGGGCATCAACCCCGCGATCTTGGTCGCCAGCGCCGCATAGTCTTCCTTGGCTTTCAGGCTGTGCATCCGCATCAGATTCCAGGCGATTTTCAAATTGTGGCCGACCACCGCCCGGTTTTGCTGCCAACCCCATGACTGATCCTTTGACCAGTCGTCGTGAAATTTCTCCTGCACGAAATCGCTTTCCGCGTAATCGGGGAAACGCCGGGCGATAGTATCGAAGGTGTATTCCAGAAAATCCGCGTACTCTTGGGCTTCGGTCGCCAGCCACAAATTGATCAGATAAGCGGGCGCGTGATCGCCGACCGAATTCCAGTTTTTCCGGGCCCGATTGTGTCCCAGCGTCTCGCTGTAAGGACTCAGGGTGATCGGATCGACGTGCGAGTAATAGCCGCCTTTCTCGCTCTTGTCCTTGAAGAAACGGTTGAACAAATTGATAGTGGATTTGATGTCGTCCATGATCAGCCGGTTGCCGGTCGCGCGATACGTTTGCGTCGGACCGGCCAAGGCATAGATTTGCTCGTAGCAGGGAATGGCGTGATAGTCGTCGCCGAATTCCGAAGCGAATATTTTTTGCTCGCTCCCGTCGTTGTTGATATCGACCGCGTGATACCAGTAGCTGATGTCTTCGCTTTTATCTCTGAAGCGGAAATGGTCGCGCAAGTATTCGGTACCTTTTTGCGCCGCTTCCAGATAGCGCTCGTAACCGGTCAACAAAAAAGCCGAGGCAAAACCATAGACCAGCCGCGAAATCGTATCGCATTCCTGGCGTCCGCTAGGCAGCTTTGCACCGGTCACTCCCAGATTGGTCCGGTAAACGGAATAATCGATGGGACCATCGCCGAATTCGGAAGAAAGATAAAAATCTGCCAACTGGCGAATCTGGTGAATCCACCAGTCCTGTTTTTCAAAGAGAAATTCGTTCTCGGTCCGGCCCAGGAAAACGATGTGCTTTGCATCGAACGGGTAGTCGCTGCCGGCGCCATCCGGGTAGAAGATGCCATAGGCGAATAAAAACCGTCCTGGAACCAGCATTCCTCGCAGGGTTCCGCTGGCGTCATGGAACGCCTCGCCCAAGTTGCGGACCAATTCCGCGTAGCAATTGACGGCGATATGGACCGTGAATTCGCGGCCATCGGAGGTTTTCAAACCGAAGCTGTCACTCGCCTTGTCGTAGCTGGTGACATAGCCGGCGATCAGATCGGAGAAGGTGAAATCGATTTTATTCATGGCGTGAGCTCTCCAGCGTGAGTAGCTACAAAACGGGGGTCTGGCACAGCGGGCTTAGCGGATCTTCTCGATTTCGGTCAGAAAGATGTCCATGAAGCGGTCGGTGACGGCCGGGTGCTTGCCGGAAATCAGGTTGCCGTCGATCACGATATCGGTGGTCTGATCGCCGTCGTAAATCACCTCGCCACCGGCGTTTTCCACATCGCAGATGATGTTGTGGGCGCAGGTGACCTTGCGGCCTTGCAGCAATGCAGAGTCGGCACAGAACAGCCAAAGGCTGTGGCAGATGGTGCCGATCTTGAGATTGGGCGTGGCGACCGCCTCGCGCAAAAACACCACGGCCGGCGCCATATTGGGTTGACCTTTGCGGGGGTTGGCCTGGTAGCGCAGGCGATCCGTGGCATAGGCGCCGATCAACAAGATGCCTTTGAAATCGGCGGGTTTCACGTCATCGAGTTCGGTGCTGACGATGACGTGCTCCTCGACATAGCCTTCGTCGGGGTTCGAGCCAAAGGTCAGTTCCGCGTTGCCCCACAGATGGGAGAGGTAAACGACCTGATACCCCCGTTCGGGGAAGAATGCATTGAATTTACGAAATTCGGTCTGATCGAAATGATCCTCGATCAGCACGCCAATTTTGCCTTTTGTCGGCTCGCCGATGATGCCTCTGACGGGTGCTTGGGTCATAGCGTGTTCTCTACGAGTTTCGATGGATTTTTCAGCCGCAACTTCGGGCAACAACCGGGGCTTTCACCCTCTTCCAATGGGCTGGAACGCCGGGCGCGTTTCTGGGACCGCCCGCTTTAGTGGCCATCCGTGCGGCATAGCTTCGGGTTATCGAGATAAAAAATCATTTCGAGATCAACACCGCAACGCTGCGTCCGCCGACCGGATACCGGTCGCTATCGATCCCGGTTTCCTGGCCTAGGGTCGCGATATCCTTGGGCGTCGCCAAGCCGGTATCCACAGCGCGATACCAACGCCGGCCTTGCACCGGCGGGATAGCAAAACTCAAAGGTTCCCAATACATGTTCATCATGATGTGAATATCCGCTTCGTCGCCCATTCCCCCAGAAGTGGCCGCCAAAACCCGTGCATTGGGATCGTCCCAGTTCGGTACGCCAAGCTCGCAACCATGCCAAGTCAGATCGGCCAAACCCCGTTCGTTGACTTCTCCAGTGAAATAGCGGGAGCGGTGCACTGTGGCATGGCGCAAGCGGAAGGCAATCATTTCTTTCCAGAACCGGAACAAATCTGGGTGCTTGTCAACCAGAGTCCAGTCGAACCAACTGATGTCATTATCCTGACAATAAGCATTGTTATTGCCTTTCTGGGTCCGTCGCACCTCGTCGCCCATTACCATCATCGGCACGCCTTGGGACAACATTAGGATAGTAGCGAAATTTTTGATTTGCCGAGTTCGCAGGGCTTCGATTCCGGCATCGTCCGTTTCTCCCTCAACTCCGCAATTCCAACTCAGATTCTCGTTAATGCCATCACCGTTGTGCTCGCCGTTCGCCCAATTGTGCTTGTCGTTGTAGGACACGAGATCGTTCAGGGTAAAACCGTCGTGGGCGACGAGAAAATTCACGCTGTTAACCGGTAAATGCCCGCGCCATTGATACAAGTCGGCACTGCCCGATAGACGAGAGGCGACGGCACCGATGATTCCCGCATCTCCCTTGACGAAGCGGCGGATGTCGTCGCGGTAACGGCCGTTCCACTCACCCCAGCGGTAGCCGGGAAAGTGACCGATCTGATATAGACCGGCGGCATCCCAAGCTTCGGCGATAACCTTGGCATCGATCAGTTCGTCGTTCAATTCGATGTCCCATAGCACCGGCGGATATTGCATTGGTGCCCCATCTTCGCCGCGCGACAGCACAGATGCTTCATCGAAGCGGAAGCCGTCGACATGCATCTCCTTGACCCAATACTTTAAGCAATCGACAATGAATTTCTCGCCGATGGGATGGTTGCAGTTGAAAGTGTTACCGCAACCGGTGTAATCGTAGTAATAGCGCCGATCCAGAGGAGAGAGGTAGTAGTAGTTGCTGTTATCGATGCCTTTGAAGGAAAACACCGGCCCCTGGTGATTGCCTTCGTCGGTGTGGTTGAACACCACATCGAGTATGACTTCGATGCCGGCTTTATGGAGCGCTTTGACCATGTCGCGAAATTCCCGCACATGGTTTCCAGCTTCCGGATCGACACAATAGCCCGGATGTGGGGCGAAATAGCTCATGGTGCTATAGCCCCAGTAATTGGTCAGCCGCTGACCTTCGAAATCCCTGGCTTCGGTATCGTCGAATTCGAAAACCGGCAACAGCTCAACTGCCGTAACGCCGAGTTCTTTGAGATAAGGTATTTTTTCGATGACTGCCGCGAAGGTGCCAGGCTGTTTGACCCTAGCGCTCGACGAGCGGGTAAAGCCGCCAACGTGCAGTTCATAAATCACCGTTTCGTTTAGCGGGCGCTTGAGCGGCCGATCACCTTCCCAGTCGTAACCGCTGGGATCGATGACCACACTGCGCAACGAAGTGGCCAGATTGTCGCCCGGCAGACAGGCATCGCCGCGTTTCCAGAGCGATTTGTTGTTGCCTTTCGAGTAAGGCTCGATCAGCACCTTTTCTCGATCAAAACGATGCCCGGCACCCGGATCGTCCGGACCATCGACACGGATAGTATAATGAATGCCAGCCTTGGCATTTCGGATCAAAACATGCCAGAAATGAAATGTCTTGTTGATCGTTGGATCGAACGATACGATTTGGAAAGGATGGATGTCGTCGCAGCTATCGAACAACAGTAATTCGATACCCGTAGCATGTTCGGAAAATACGGAAAAATTGATGCCATCCTCCACGACAGTTGCTCCTAGAGGATGGGGCGATCCTTTTTCGATGGACAATAATTTGCCGGTAGCTGGTTTGCTGATTGGATTAGCCATTCGGATATACCCTCCTTTTCATGTCCAAATTTTCCAGCATTCGGTCGTTTCGATAAGACCTCGACCTCACTCTCGACAACTACTCGAATCAAGACTTCGGTAGCGCAAGAGGGCGATATCCAGAAAATCGGACCGTTTTTTGCTTCGGTTACTCTTTTCGTTTCGATTATTTATTGAGAGTAGCTCATAAATTTTTTTTTGCCCGATGCGAATTTTCGAAGCTGATCTTGCCGCACGACCGATGAAGTTCCGATGAACGATCACGATGCTCGTTCGCCGAGACTCCAATATAGATATCCACAGAATAAAGCGAAACGCACCGTGCCCGCCTTGCCATCTCAGCGATTACGCCAGCCACCAGCCGGGAACCAAAGACATTGCGCCGACATTGTTTCCTAGCCGACACCTTCGTCTGCAGCTCGGTGCGTTCACAGAGTTTTTCGATTTGATGCGCCATAATTCAGGCATAAAAAAACCGCCAGCGAATCCGGCTGGCGGTAAAGTACAGGATATTGAGCTTAAAACACGCTTCGCTGTAGAAACCAGCTTAAGCGGGCGCTAGTAAACGGCAATCCGGCTTCGGGGTAAATCGGGACGATTTGCAAACCAATCGTGGTTTTTACTTAGTTAGGGTTACGGCTCTTCGGTTACCCGCACGAAAACTGTCCCCTTGCAAGCCAGGCAAGGTTCGATGAGCGTCGGCGCGCGAAAAACCACCAGCTCACCGCATTCTCCGCACTGTAGGGTTCCCGGTCCAGTCACCTCACCGCGGTGATACAGCTTTGCGTCAACCTCAGCCGGCGGCGTTTCGAACGCCAGCAAATCCAGCCGCGACTGATCCACGCCTCGCTGAAAAAAATCCGATAACCGATCCTCGATCAGCTCCAGATCGAACTGCAACCAAGCGCTTAAATCGCGGCCGGTGGCGGCCAAATATTGGCCGGCATCCTCCAGGTCGCGCTTGAGATAGCCGCCGATCAAGCGGGCCTCTTCGCGGGTCAGTTCGCCCAGCTCCACCGCCTTTTCCGCCGCGTGCTCGATGCTGGCGCTCAATCGCGGAAAAGCGGCCTTTTCGGCCTGTTCGAGTTCTTCCAAACGAATCTTGACTCGCTCCATCATGCTGTCATATGCCCGAGCGAGTCGATTGTCATGAGTGGGTTTGGTCATGCTGTGTTCTCCCAAGCTCGATTACCGGTTCCGCGGTGGAACTTCAGCTTGCTTACCGGCCCATTCTAACGGCGATTCCAACGGATGGCTTGGCTCGAAAGCACAAAAATTAGGTATGCTTAGAGCGGTTCGAACCTCGTCGAAGTTCTTGGCGTTCCACCGCAACCCCAACCGAGAACGACGCCGGTATCGCGGCGCCGTGACCTTTGAAAGCCAGCGATATACCTAACCTCATTACCGGCCTGCGGATTCTGCTCGTGTCGCCCTTCCTGTGGCTGCTGCTGCAGGAACGCTACGGGATGGCGCTATCGCTGTTCGTGATCGCCGGTATTTCCGATGCGCTGGATGGTTTCCTGGCCAAGCGCTTCGGTTGGACCAGCACCCTGGGCGGCATACTCGACCCCATCGCCGACAAACTGCTGCTCATGGGAGCGGTCTTGGCGCTCGGTTGGTTGAACGAACTGCCGATCTGGCTGGTGGTGCTGGTTATTCTGCGGGATCTGATCATCGTCGCCGGCGCGATCGGCTATCACTTTATGATCGAGCCGGTTGAAGCCAGCCCGCTGCGGGTCAGCAAACTGAATACCTTGATGCAATTGATGCTGGTGTTCGCCGTGATCGTAAATTACGGGATCGCCGCTCTTCCGGCTTGGCTGTTGGCGGGGCTGATCTACCTGACGGCGCTGACGACCGGCTGGAGCGGAGGCGCTTACGTGTGGCAGTGGAGCCAGCGAGCCTGGAGCAAGACGCGCGGCGAATCCAACCGTCACCTTCGAAAATAGGCTCCGCCTGTCAGCCTTTGAGCAATTCGCAACTGGCTCGATAAGCTTCCGCCAACGCGGTCATGTAAGCATCGTTGATCTGGCTGGATTCCAGACCCAGCATGTCGAGCGCCTCCCAATCGCAGCGCTCGTAAGCCAAGGCGCAGGCCAAGATGCGTCCCAGCGGTCCCGCATGTTGCAGCAAGGCTTTGTTGATTTCCTCGTCCAAAGGTAGAGAAGCCAAAACTTGTTCCAACGGCGCTTGAGCTATGGCATCCAACACCGACAACAAGCCAACCGTAAATCCGCTCTCTTTCTGTTTGATGCCGGTGGCATCGGCCAGTAATTCGCACATCTTGGCCCGCTCCAGAGCGAGGGTGATCAGATCGCTACGATGATCTTCGATGTTGGCCAGCGAGGTCAGCGTCGCCCAAGACCGAATTTTGTTGATGCCGAGCAGAATGATGGCGCGCTGGATGGAGTCGATGCGGCGAGGCAGATTAAAATAAGCCGAATTGATGTAGCGCAATAACTTATAGCTTAGGGAAACGTCCTGCCTGATCAGTCCTTCGATGGATTTGAGATCAATTTGAGGGTCGTGCAGTTTGCCGATCAGTTGCAGCATAGCCAGATGGTTGGCGGGTACACCGCGAAACTTGAGCAGCTTGGGCTGGGAAAAGTGATAGCCCTGAAAATAATCGAACCGCAGAGTTTGGCACAGCTCCTGTACCGCCTGCGTTTCGATGCGCTCGGCCATCAAGGCGACTCGATGACGGCGCAACAAAGGCACCAAGCGCCGCACTTCCATTTCGGGCGTGGTCAGCATGTCGATCTTGACGTAGTCGGCGATTTCCAGCAGAGCCCGGTACGCTTCGTTGTCCGTATAATCGTCCAAGACGAAGCGATGACCCTGCTGGCGCAGCGACCGCAACGCACACAACAGCGGCTCGTCCACCACGATGTTGCCGACCACCTCAAAAACCAGTTGCGGCAACACGAACATTTCCAGATGCCCCCCGACGACGAAGTCGCGGGCCACGTTGATAAACGCTTTGTGCTGACCGACAACTTGATCGAGACCTACCTCGGTGACCGTATTCAAGACCACCTGCGAGGTCGCGATCTCGGCATCGAGAAACTGGGCGGAATCGGCTCCGGCATGGCGGTAAAACAATTCGTAACCTTCCACCTGAAAGTCGCGATCATAGATAGGTTGACGAGCGAAGTAGATGTCCTTCATGAACGTACCTTCATCGGAACGGTGCGCGCTCCGCAGATTGTACTGGAAAGTGGGCCGAAACTGCCTGTCAGCCGATGATCTGATCCCAAATTGGCTTCAGGAATATTGTAGAGTATGGGTGGCGTTGCCATCACGCGCGAAATCCGGATTCGATTCTACCGAGCCGCCCACACAACTTAAGATGGAAGGATATCGCGATGCACCGCCAGTCCCAAATCCGTTTCTGGCTCGTCTTTGCCGCTCTGTTCGCCGGTGCGTTATACCTGCTGGCGCCGGTGCTGACGCCNNTGCTGCTGTTGCTGCTGTTGCTGGTCCCCCTATCGGCACACCAGTTCAAAGGGCTCATGCAGCGGCTACCCGGCTATATCGATTGGTTCCAGCTCGACATCTTGCCTTGGTTGCGCGACACGCTGGGCATCGATCCGAACCTGTTCGATTTTGGCCACCTACGAACTCAGCTCGCCACCTACGCCCAAGAGATCGGCGATCTGGCCAGTGGCCTGCTGGCATCGTTTCGATCCTCTTCAACCGTAGTATTCGACTGGCTGGCCAACCTGATGCTGATACCGGTGGTGACGTTCTACTTGTTGCGCGATTGGGATTTGCTGGTCGCCAAGGTTCGCGATTTGTTGCCGCGACGCATCGAACCGACGGTGAGCGCACTGGCGCAGGAATCGGACGAGGTAATCGGCGCGTTCCTGCGAGGCCAGTTCATCGTGATGGGGGCGCTGGGGATCATTTATTCTGTAGGCTTGGCAATCATCGGGCTGGAATTTTCGCTGCTGATTGGCATCTTGGCAGGTCTGGTAAGCTTTGTGCCCTACCTGGGTCTCATCATCGGCATCGTCGCTGCCAGCATCGCCGCCTTGCTGCAGTTTCACAGTTTCCTGAGCATCGTGCCGGTGCTGATCGTTTTTGGCGTCGGCCAACTGATCGCCGATCTGTTCCTGACTCCTAAACTGGTCGGCGACCGCATCGGCCTGCATCCGGTGGCGGTTTTGTTCGCGGTATTGGCCGGGGGGCATCTGTTCGGCTTCTTCGGCATTCTGCTAGCTCTACCGGCGGCGGCGGTGATCGCGGTCGTGCTGCGCCACGCCCACGACGAGTACCTACAAAGCATCTTCTACCGACAATGACCGCAGGTGGACACCATCTTTCACCTATGGGCGGCACAGTTCGCCGTCGTCCAGCACCTTATTAGCGCCGGTCGCCGGAACCCGCTGGCCAAAAAACCAGTTTCGCGTCCGCCTGCTGCTTCGTCCAAGCGCGAGCAGAATCTTTGTCGAGAAAGGGACGGCCGACGATCCACCGCAAATCACTTCCCTCACCCACAGGAAAAATGCCCGCCGGAACCGTTGCCCGCCATTCCAACCAGCGTTGGCGCGCACCGGAAAAGCTGGCATCTCCAGCCAGGACAGCGACGGCGAAAGATCGTTGCGATCCACAAGGTACCACGGCCTGCTTTTCGTACCGCAGGCAAGAGCCGGTGGTCCGCCGCTTTTCGGCGCGACCGATCCAGAGGCGATTTTCCGGGTCGAGCCACCACGCAGCTTCCATGTCGCCGTCGCGCTCGCCGGACGAACGGGACAGTGGGATAGCGGTAAATTTCACCGCCGATTCAACGCTATTTCCGGCCAATATCCAGAGCCGGGAATAGTAGCCGTCCCCATACGTGGAAATCACTTCGAGCAGCCATTCCGGCTTTCCGTCGCCGTCCAGGTCGCGCGTTTCCACTCGGCTCGTAAACGGACGGTCCTCTTCAACCAAAATATTGACTGGGGATGCGTCACCGTTACGAAAGGAAAACAGCCGCGCTCGATCCGGCGCTGCATAGACGATTAGGCTATCGATACCATCACGTACTGCATCCTGCCGGACGAGCATTTCCGGCAACGTCCAATCCATGTTCGAGGTAGCTCGGCGCAGTGGAGCGCCGTTGTCGCTCAAGATGTAAATGGGTGCCGAACGTTTGGGCGCAGCACGTGCGAGGAGGTTGGCAACGGGTGCGAGAAACGGTTTCCGAATCATGCCGTGCAGCGCCAAATGATCGAGAGCGGTCACTAGCGAGCCATCGCTGGCGATACTGGAATCCCAATCGATCGCGATCCAATCGAGAGGCGCATAGCCCGACGATTCGCCGAATTTCAACCACAACCAGGGTTGAATTGCGGGGTTGATCCGTTCAGGAATTCGCATCGCTTCGAGAGAAGGAGGTTGGCTCTGACGGCTGGCGCCAAGAACCTGCCCGGTCTCGGATCCCGCTTTTATTTGAGAACTCGCCTCGATGGGCGTCTCGTCGGGATTGTGTTCGAGCAGGAGGAAAGGATCGATGACGGGGCGAATGATGGCCGGTCGCAAATTTTCCGGTGCGGCTGCGACCCAGCCGTGCGAACCGTCAGAGACGAGGAGGCGAAACCACGAACGCCCGTTTTCGGTGCGCGATTCGACGACGAGGGCGACGTTGCCCGCCGCAATCGCATTCGGCCGCGCGCCGGGGGTTTCCGTGAGCGTCGCGTTCAGAACCCCCGTCAGGACGTGGTTCTCCGGCGCCGCTTCCGCGAATCCGTACCGCCACGGTCCCGCCATCACCAGCAGCAGCGCGAGCAAGGCGGCGCGGCGCTCAACCCGGTTTGCGGTCGAGATCGGCTTCCGTGTAGCCCACCGCTTTGAGATCTTTCTCCGAATAACCGACCAACTCCAGTTCATCGCCAAAGGTTTCCTGCTTGTCGGGTTTCCACTGGAAGTGCCACCACTCGGACTTGTTGGTGTTGCTCTCCCAACCGGTTTGGGCTCGAATGCGCTCGAACTGTCCGCTGGCTTCGATTTCGGCGGTCAGATCGATGTAATAGCCTTCGGGTATCTGGTAGGCCTTCTTGCCCCAGAAGCTCCAGCACTCCACGTCGCCCTTTTTGTACTGCTTGCCTTGGGCGCCGTCCTGTTTGTCCGTCTTGCAGTAGATACGCCAGACGGTGCCCGTGCCGTCGGATTCCTTCTTGATGTAGTAGCGGTGATTCGGTGGCCCGCCGAGGGCCTGGTCGATGTCTATGGCGCGGCCGGCTATATGAAAGCTGAAGCTGCTCGCTCCGGACTTGCTCGTTCTTCCGGGACGGCGTTTCGTGTCGCCGTAGGGCGAGTCGATGGTTCCGCCGAGTCCTTTGATCCGAGTGACGAGCTTCGTCCACTCGTCGGCGACATCCTCGCGAAGCTTGCCGCCCGTGATGTCTTTAAAAGCGAAGCGCCCGAGCGGCGCCTTCCACTTTTTCGCGATCCACTTGTCGAGTTCGGTGATCGTGGCGGCATCGACGGTATCGTTGACTGCGCCCGTAAACAGATCGGAACCGGCGCAATCCGCCGGCCCGCCGGTCGCCTGGGAAATGCGATAGAGGGATTTCGCGGCTCGTCTTTTGAACCGGATCAGCGCGCGTTTTGACCCTCCGCCCCATTTCCCATCGTCACCGCCCGCCGGCAAATATCCGATGGTCACGAGTTTTCCCTGAACAAGCTTTACGTCGAAAGCAGGTGTCGGATTCGCCACGGGTCACCTCCAAAGCCGGATCACACGTTAAGCACAGTTCAAAGCATAGAACACGCCGCGTCGAAGGTTATTGGGGTCGCACGCGAAAATCGGATGCGGCCGCGCCGCGTCCAGCGCCCGCAAAACCTCTGTACCAACGACGACGCCATGTCGATGGCGCTTCCCGCCTACAGACGATACAGCTCGTCGCCGTCCAGCACTCGCAGACCCCGGGCGGCGACCAAGCGAACGGCCTCCGCCAGATCGACGACTTCCATGCACCAGACCGCCCAGCGGTGCGGCTCGCCGACGAAACCGTAGGCATCGAGCACGTTAATTTGGTGTTCGGCCAGGATTTCCAGCAACTCGTGCAAACCGCCTGGCCGATCTTCGATCACGACGGCCAGCACCGGCTTGAGCGCGGCGGCGAAACCCCGTTCGATCAGCGCCCGGTGCGCCGTGCGAGGATCGCTCACCAACAGTTTGGCCACACCATAATCCCGGTGATCGGCGATGGTCATCGCCCGGATATCGATTCGATGTTCGCGCAGGACGTCGGTGATCGCATTCAAGCGCCCCGGTTTGTTTTCGATGAAGACACTGACTTGTTCGGCCATGTCCGATCCTTCCCCGCTCAGAACGCGGGCCGCAAATCGACCACCCGCTTGGCCTTGCCCTCCGACACCGGCAGGCTGCCCGGTTCGTGCAATTCGACGGTGGGCTTGACCAAAACGGCCGAGCGCAACAATTCGCCGATCCGCTCGCACAGATCGTCCAAAGTGCGCGGATCGCCGGTGAACAGCTTGGCGCAAATCTCGGCCTTGACCACCAAGCGGTCCAACGAACCTCTTTTTTCCAACTGAATCAAATAATTGGTTCCAACTTCCGGGACCTTCATCAATACGTCCTCGATTTGAGACGGAAATACGTTGACGCCGTTGACGATCAACATGTCGTCGCTGCGGCCTTTGATCCGCGCCAATCGGCGGTGGGTGCGTCCGCAGGGACAGTTACCGCCGACCAAATGCGACAGGTCCCGGGTGCGATAGCGCAACAGGGGGGTAGCTTGCCGTTGCAGGGTGGTCATCACGATTTCGCCGGTTTCGCCTTCGGGAAGCGATTGCAGGGTCCTAGGATCGATGATTTCGAGAATGAAGGCATCTTCCCAGAGGTGCAAACCCGTTTTATGGACGCACTCGAACGCCACGCCGGGACCGTTCATTTCGCTCAGGCCGTAGGAGTTGTAGGCGTCGATCCGAAACAGATCTTCGATCTTGCGGCGGGTCTGTTCCGAATGGGGCTCAGCACCGATGAACGCTTTACGCAAACCGAGTTGGTCGAGAGAGATACCCTCTTCCGCCAACGACGCATGCAGGTGCAACAGATAGCTGGGCGTGGCGTGAACCACGGTGGTCCGGAAATTTTTCATGAGCTGGAGCTGGCGGCTGGTGTTGCCGGAGCTGGCCGGAATCACCAACATCCCGACTCGCTCCGCGCCGTAGTGCAGACCGAGCCCGCCGGTGAATAGCCCGTAGCCGGTCATGTTCTGAAACACGTCGTGGGCGGTGGCACCGGCGGCAACGATACAGCGTGCAACCAGCTCGGTCCAACAATCGAGATCTTGCCGGCTGTGGTAGATCACGGTCGGCGTGCCGGTCGTACCGCTGGAAGTGTGCAAGCGCACTGTCCGCTCCGGCTCGACCGCCAGCAATCCCGAAGGATAGGCCTCGCGCAAATCGTCCTTGGTGGTATAGGGAATGCTGCGCAAATCCCGCAGATCAACGATGTCCTCGGGATGTTTCAAGCCGATCCCGGCGAGCCGGTGCCGATAAAACGGTGTCTTCAGCGCCCACGCTACCGTCTTGCGCAAACCGGCAAGCTGGACCCGCTCCAGCGCCTCTCGTTCCATGAATTCGATCGCCGGGTTCCAAACCGGTACATTCATGCTTTTACCTTTCCGTATTTCCGTATTTTTGTAGGAAGCGGGCCCGGAGCCCATCGAAACTGAACAGCACCGATCAACGCTTCCGCCCGAACCGGAAACCGCGACCGCTATCGCAAAATGGTAACATGGCCGGCCTTGCTATCATTCGCTTCGGAGTGTTCATGCATCGCCTGATACCGATCCTCGTGTTGCTTCTTGGGCTATCGACCAGCGCATGCGCGTCTCGTGAGTTCGAGGCAACCTCCATTTCGCTGCACGACCGAATCGGCCCCGGCGACACCTACGAAAACATTCGGCTGCTCGGTACCCTTCGGTTGACCCCCACCGAAATCGACGGTTTGCGGCTATGTGGCCTGTCCGGGCTAGCCTGGGACGAAGATGCAAGCCTGCTGTACGCCATTTCCGACCGAGGTGTCCTGTTTCACTTGCAGCCGGCTTTCGATGATCGAGGCTATCTGGCCGGGGTGCGAACAGTGGCCGGCTATCCCTTGCGCGATGCTGCCGGCAAGCCGCTCCGGCCGCTTTTCGCCGATGCCGAAGGTTTGGCGATCCGTCGCGGCGACAACAAAATTCAGGGCGACACGGAACTGCTCGTGTCGTTCGAAGTGAAACCGCGCGTGGTTCGCTACAGCACCACCGGCCGGTGGCGAAGCGAAGAGCCGCTGATCGCCACGCTGCGCAATCCCCACAACTACCGCAACAGCAACCAGGCGCTGGAGGCCGTGACCATCGATCCGCGCTGGGGCATCTTGACCGGCTCAGAAACCTCGCTGCGCAACGACCCGGCCGGCTTGATTCGCATTTTCGCCGCCGATGGCCGTTTCTGGCTCTACCCGCTCGGCAAGGCGCCCAACAGCGCCCTCGTGGCGATGGAAGCGTTGCCGGGCGGCGGTTTGCTGACGCTGGAGCGCGCCTTCGTCTCCCCTCTGCAACCTCTCGTTATCAGCTTGCGTCGAACCGAACCTTTCGCATCGGGAAAATCGGGCAAACCAGCGCTGTTGCGGGTAACCGACATAGCGATTTTCGATAGCGGTCGAGGCTGGCTGCTGGATAATTTCGAAGGTCTGACCCGTCAACGAGGACAACGATTTTTCATGATCAGCGACGACAATTGCAACGGTTGGCAGGCGACCTTGCTAGTCTACTTCGAGGTACCATCCATCACGGCAGAATCGGTACCGCGCTAAAATCAACCTCGCTCTGGCACAGCGCGCCGAAAATCAGAAGCCGAGGGTCGATTCGCTAACCCGCTCAAACCCGACCCTCGCAATGCCTCATCAACGTGCTAGACGTAGTGCAGCAAAGATCATCGGCCCACAAAATCGGCCCATCCCAATGCTCAAGTTGGTTGACAAAGACAATCGCAAGCTTCAGTATGCTACGCTTAATATTTAAATATACTGGAAATAATACCGGGAGCTTTTCCGGACCTCATCGACGACAATCCGATACGATTTCGATGCTTGCGTTTGTTGCTTTGTCTCCGCGTTCGTGCGCTGTTTTTGCGATGCGAAGTGTCTCTTCATAAAACTTATAAAATCATGACGATGCTACCTGGAGGATACTCGATGGAAGACGTGGTCATTGTCGCCGCCGCCAGGACTGCGGTCGGCAATTTCATGGGTTCCCTATCAACGATTCCAGCCAACGTTTTAGGTGCCAGGGTCATCCAAGACCTGCTACGA
Organism: Competibacteraceae bacterium UBA2792; assembly: GCA_002352125.1. Lineage (GTDB taxonomy): Bacteria > Pseudomonadota > Gammaproteobacteria > Competibacterales > Competibacteraceae > Competibacter_A. The sequence goes on from DEHU01000099.1 coordinate 21,440, forward strand.
AGGACGGAGATCAAACCGGAGCAGATCGACGAAGTCGTGCTGGGGCAGGTTCTTACCGCCGGTACCGGCCAAAATCCAGCGCGCACCGCTGCGCTGAACGCCGGCCTGCCCAACGAGGTTCCCTGCCTGAATATCAACAAGGTCTGCGGCAGCGGCCTTAAAGCGGTACATCTAGCTTACCAATCTATCCGCGACGGCGACAACCGGATCGTGATCGCCGGCGGGCAGGAGAGCATGAGTCTAGCTCCTCACCTGCTGCCCGGTTCGCGGCGTGGCACAACCATGGGCGACACCAAGCTAGTGGATTCGATGCTGAACGAAGGATTGCATTGCGCCATCAACCACTACCACATGGGCTTCACCGCCGAGAACATCGCTGCCCAGTGGAACATCTCCCGCGAAGAACAAGACGCCTTCGCCGCCGCCTCTCAAACCAAGGCCGCTGCCGCCATCGCTGCCGGTCGTTTCAAGGACGAAATCGTCCCGATCAAAATCCCGCAGCGCAAAGGCGATCCGATCACGTTCGATACCGACGAATTTCCGCGGTTGGGCACTACCGCCGCAGTCTTGGCTAAGCTGCGGCCAGCGTTCAAACAGGATGGTACCGTCACCGCCGGCAATGCTTCCGGCATCAACGACGGCGCCGCCGCTGTTCTGGTCATGGCTGCCAGCACGGCCCGCGATCTTGGTCTTCAGCCGTTGGCCCGCATCGCCGCCTACGCCAAAGCCGGCGTCGATCCAAAAATCATGGGCACCGGCCCGATTCCCGCTTCCCGCGCTTGCCTGAAAAAAGCGGGCTGGACCGCCGATCAACTCGACCTGATCGAAGCCAACGAAGCTTTTGCCGCCCAGGCAATTTCCGTTGACCGGGAAATGGGCTGGGACACCGGCAAAGTCAATGTCAACGGCGGCGCCATAGCGCTGGGTCATCCGATCGGCGCTTCCGGTTGCCGCATCCTGGTCACCCTGCTACACGAAATGGTTCGTCGTGACGCCAAGAAGGGTCTTGCGACCCTGTGCATCGGCGGCGGCCAGGGCGTCGNNTGGGCACGGCCATGTGCAAGGCGCTGGCCGAAGCAGGCCGCAAACCCGTCGCGGTCGATTACAGCGGCCTCAAGCCGGAGGCCGTGGACAAATGGAAGGCTGACCGTAAGGCGGAAGGTCTCGACATCCCGGTTTACCTCGCAGATGTGACCAGCTTCGAATCCTGCGCCGAAGTGTGCAAGAAAATCGAAGCGGAAGTCGGCCCGATCGA
>DEHU01000099.1:22760-37028 GCA_002352125.1 Competibacteraceae bacterium UBA2792
AAGACCAACCTGTACAGCGTCTTCAACATGGCCAAGCAGGTCTACGAGGGGATGACCTCGCGGGGTTGGGGCCGGATCGTCAACATTTCGTCGGTCAACGGCCTTCGGGGCCAAGCCGGCCAGACCAACTANNATCGGCACCGAAATGGTGCGGGCGATCCGCCCCGATGTGCTGGAAAAAGTCGTTGCCGGCATTCCGGCTGGCCGCTTGGGCGAGCCGTCCGAAATCGCGCGCACCGTGGTCTTCCTGACCGCCGACGATGCGGGCTACATCACCGGTGAAGATGTCACCGTCAACGGTGGCCTCTACTACCACTAAGTTTTGAACCGTGCGGCGTCAACCGAACCGGTGGCGCCGCCGCTTGTCCACGGCCTGCCATGAGCGAACCGCGCATCATCAAAAAATACCCCAATCGCCGACTCTACGATACGGCTGTCAGCAGTTACATCACCCTGGAAAACGTCAAGCAGTTAGTGCTGGATCGTGCCGTTTTTCACGTCATCGATGCCCGCACCAATATCGACATCACGCGCGGGATTTTGCTGCAAATCATCAGCGAACAAGAAGAGCAGGGCAATCCGATCTTCACCACGGAAGTGTTGGCGCACATCATTCGTTTCTACGGCGACACGCTGCAAGGCATGATGGGTAACTATCTAGAGAAAAGCCTCCAAGCCTTTGTGGACCAGCAACATCTGTTTCGCGAGCAAATGCGCACGATTATCGGCAAGAATCCGCTGGCGATGATGACCGATTTGGTAGAACGCAACCTGTCTCTGTGGAAAAGCGTCAACGAAAAATTACAACAATATATCCCGCCGCCGACGGCTGGCGAGGGAAGTATCTTTTCCCAACCGGCCGCCCAAGACGAGCAGGTAACCTCTTCGACCGAACGCGAAAAATCCAGCAAGGAACGGAAAAGCAAAAAAGATCGGGAATGAAAGGCCAGCGTATTTCGATCGGATGAAGGCCGGCCTAGCGTGCCGACAGCCACTTGGCGATGGTCGATGGCACTTCGCGCTGGGCTCTGGCGCTGACGTAGATCCCGATGTGGCCACCCCGAAAAGAAAACTCCGAATAATCCCGGCTACCGCAACAGCCGGCCAGGGCCTTGGAAGCGGCGGGTGGCACCAAGTGATCCTGGGTCGCGTAAACATTCAGTACCGGCATGGCGACATCGCGCAAATTCACCCGCCGGTCACCGATCACCACGTTGCCCTCGACCAGCTTGTTCTGCTGAAAGAAGTCCTTGGCGAACTGGCGGAACGCTTCGCCGGCCTGATCCGGGCTGTCGAAAATCCACTTTTCCATTCGAAGAAAATTCTTCAGGGCTTCGGCATCGTCGAGAATATCCACCACATCCACGTATTTCTGGCCGGCCAACCGGAACGGACTGAGCGACAAAAAGGCGAAGTTCAATAATGCTCCGGGCAAATTGCCGAGCGTATCCACCAGCAAATCTATGTCCACATGCCGGATCAAATGGGTCAGCAGGTTATCCGGCGTATGGAAATCGACGGGCGTTACCATCGTGACGAGATTGCGGATTTTCTCCGGATAAAGCGACGCGAAGCAGAGACTCAGCGCACCACCCTGACACACCCCTAGCAAATCGATCGAATCGCGATGGTATCGGTCACGCAGATAATCGACGCAGTGGCCGATGTAACGGTGAACGTAATCTCCCAAGGTCAATTCCCGGTCGCCGGCATCCGGATATCCCCAATCGATCAGGTAAATGTCCAAACCGGCATCCAACAGGCCTCGGATCATGGAACGATCTTCCTGCAAATCCATCATGTAAGGCCGGTTGACCAACGCGTAAACGATCAGCAGCGGTACAGGGCGTAGCACCGCCGCTCGGGGCCGGTACCGGTATAATGTCAGCTTGTCCTCCCGATAAACCGGATCGCGAGGCGATACGCCCGCTTCGATCTCGCCCATCCTCGTCAGCACCTGTGCACCCTCAGCGATGCGGGATCTGTAGCGTTCGAGTTCTTCGGCGATCCGTTCGGGCGTCAGGCCGATCATGAAGCGGTTTCTCCTCGCGAATAACAGCGCAGCAAAGCGTTGAACAGACGACCGCCGAGTTCGCTGTATTCGGCATCACGCAGCATTTGCCCGTAGGTCTTCTCGTTGCAATCCACCCACAGGTTATACAGTTCACGCAGGCTATCGACCGTTTTGCCGACGGCCGCACGCTCGCGCAACTGCTGTTCCATCAAATCTAGCGCCGCTTCGGCAGATCGCCGCAACAGGCCAAGATACTGGCCTTGTACCCGCTGGTAGCTCTGCCAGGATTCGGCATTCCCGCTTTTCGGTGCGACGACTCCCAAGGAGGCAGCGGTTTGTTGCCACACGTCCAGCGTCTGGGTCCAGAGCCGCGCCAAGTCGGGATCGGCGTTTGGACCGTTGGCGGATTCGGCGATAGCGGTCTTGAATCGAGCAAAATTCTGGCGCAATACCGCACCCCAATCGGTTTCTTTTGGGGCGTCGTCGCGAAACTGCTCGGCCAGTTTGGATATTTGCTCTCCGAACGCCAGATAGCCACGAGCTTGCTCGAACAGAAAATCGGCATCGAACGGTTTCGGAGAAGAAGCGCGGTTTTGATCGGCCATAGCAACGGGTTTTGATCGAAGGATTCCGACATTGAAATCAGTATAGTCGGACAACGCGGCGATGGCGCTCGAAAAACGATGCGATGTCGTTCGTTCAGGGCGTAGCCTGTTTGGAAACCGGTAGATTCTGGGCGACCGCTTCGGCCCTCAACTGCTTGAGCCGGGCGCGCAACTGAGCTTCTTGGTTCGGGGAAAGACCCGGATTCCGTAGCCCGGATTCCAATTGGTCGATGGCAGGCAACAATTCGCCGTTTAGATAATAATATTCGGCCATGGTGGCATGGGTCGCCGCCATGTCGCCGGCCCGTTGAGCCGCTTGCGCGTAGGTCGCATACAGCAGGGGATCGTTGGGGCGGCGAGACAAATGCGGTTGCAACAACCGCAATGCCAGTTTCGGATCGCCTTGGGTGGCCAGCGCGCGACCATACTGCATCGCCAGGGTAAAATCGTCCGGATACAATTGCCGCGCCTCTTCGAACTGCCGCCAAGCCTGCGCCCGCTCGCCCTTGGCCAGCGCGATTTCCGCCGCTTCGATGCGGAACGCCAAGCGGTCCGGATCGCTCCTGAGCAGACGGACGATTTGTTGTTGGGCATCGTCGTAACGGCCCGTTTGGCGAAGAGCCAACGTATACGCGTAGCGCGTAGCCATTTCGTTGGTGGAATCACCTCGGGTCAGCGTGGATTCCAGTTCACGCATGAGCGATTGAACGTCTTCGGTCATCAGCGCCCGCGTTCGCGCTTTGGCAAGATCGTAGGCCTTGCGATCGCGAGGTACGGTTCGCCGGACGCGGGGAACCTCAACGCGATCCTGGACATCGGCAACACGGCTTTCCGGCCGCGGGTGGGTCAGCAACATTTCCGGAATCTGGTTGTTCGAACTGCCGGACAGCCGTTCCAGCTTCGCGAAGAAATCGCCCATGCCCCGAGGATCGAAACCGGCTTTGGCCAGCAATTGCATACCGATTCGATCGGCTTCCTGCTCGTTGGCGCGAGTAAAACTGATCTGGTGTTGAGCGCCCGCCGCCATGGAACTCACCATTGCCGCCTGCCCGGCCTGTTTGCTGGCTGCTGCCAAGGCCGCAGACGCAACCATGGCGGCGGCCAGCGGTAACGCCATGCGCTTCATATCGGCGACGGCGCGCACGATATGCCGCTGCGAAACGTGGGCGATTTCGTGGGCGACGACACCGGCCAATTCGTCCTCCCGCTGCGTGGCGAGCAACAAACCAGCGTTGACGCCGATGAAATTGTGCGGCAGCGCAAAAGCGTTGATGCTGCCGCTGCGTACCACGAAAAACGTGAAGGGAGCGCCGTGCTGGTCGGCGTACGTGGCAATACTTTGACCGATGGAATCGAGGTAGGCGTTGAGTTGCACATCGTCCAACACCATGTCGCGCTCGCGCAATTTCCGCATGATTTCCAGGCCCAACCGCTGTTCTTCGTCGGAACCGAAATAAACCTGGGAGGGATCGCCGATATCCGGCAATGCGATGGATTGCGCGAAGGGCCGGGCGACAGGCGTCAAGCCGATGAGTAGGCTCAGGGCAAGAGGAAACAGGCGTCGAGACATAGGATTACCGCAAACGGTTTATGGCATCTTTCTTGGGACTCAGTACCGGGTCCGAGGTTCCAAAGTTTGCGCCGATGAAGCGAGCATGTTTCAATCGCCGCGAATCGATCAAACCAAATTCGCTTTGTCATGAACAGTTTCGATGCCGAACTCGATACATCCGGCCTGAATTGCCCGTTGCCTATCTTGAAGGCCAAGAAGGCGCTCGCCAGCCTGAGCAGCGGCCAAGTGCTGCAAATCGTCGCCACCGATCCCGAATCGGTCCGGGATTTCGAAACGTTCAGCCGGCAAATGGGCCACGTTTTGCTGGACGCGCGCGAGGATAACGGGCGCTATTATTTTCTACTACGCAAGCGGGAAACCTGATTTATTCCCCCGCTATCGTCATCCGCTCCACGAGCAGCGACCCACAGCGGATACCACCGCGGATATCCATATCGTTGCCGACGGCGACGATGCTTTTGAACATCTGATCGAGATTGCCGGCGATGGTGATTTCGTGGACCGGAAATTGGGGTTCGCCGTTTTCTACCCAAAAACCCGCTGCACCGCGCGAATAATCGCCGGTCACCGGATTGATACCGTGGCCGAGCAATTCGGTCACCCACAAGCCGGTCCCCAGTTGCCGCAACATCCCTTCGTGGTCGAGCCTGCCCGGTTCGACGATCAGGTTATGGATACCACCGGCGTTGCCGGTCGTTTCCATGCCTAGTCGGCGGGCCGAATAGCTGTCCAACACGTAGCCTTGCAACACTCCGCCAGCCACCAAATCCCGGTCGGTGGTGGTCACGCCCTCGCCGTCGAACGGAGCGCTGGCCAAAGCCTTGGGCAGATGCGGCCGCTCGCGAATCGTCACGAACTCCGGAAACACCGCTGTACCCAGTCGATCCAGCAGGAACGACGCCTTGCGGTATAGCGCCCCGCCGCGAATAGCTGCGGCGAAGTGACCGATCAAACCGCGCGCCAGCTCCGGCGTGAACAAGACCGGCACTTGCCGGGTTCCCAGCCGGCGACTGCCCAGCCGACGTAGCGCTCGCCGTGCAGCCTCTTGTCCGACCGCGACCGGTGTCTCCAAATCGTCGTGATCGCGCCCCACCGTATACCAATGGTTGCGCTGCATCCCACCGTCGTCCTGGGCAATCACCGAGCAGCTCATAGAGTGACGAGTGGTCGGATAACCGCCGCAAAAACCGTGCGAGTTGCCGTAGAGCACCAATCCGGCACGAGCGGCGACGCTGCCGCCTTCGGAGTTGCGAATGCGCGGATCGCGCGCTAGCGCCGCCGCTTCGCACTCGCGGGCCAACGCGATGGCCTCCTCGGCAGACAGCGGCCAAGGATGGTAGAGATCGAGGTCTGGAATGTTCCGGGCCAGACGCTCGGGATCGGCCAATCCCGCATAGGGATCGGCAGCGGTATGGCGGGCGATGGCGCAAGCGCCGCGCACGGTGTCGCGAATCGTCTCCGCCCGCCAGTCGGCGGTGCTGGCCGAGCCGCGGCTTTGGCCGATGTAGACCGTCACGCCGAGACCCCGCTGGCGATGATGTTCTAGCGTCTCGACTTCGCCCAAACGGACGGTGACGGATAGGGCGCTGCCGAAACTGACGGCTGCCTCGGCAGCCGTGGCGCCTTGGGCGTGCGCTTCGGCGAGAATGTCGCCGACCAGAGTTTCCAATTGCTCCCGTGCGGGCAGCGGAACGGCAGTGGCAGTAACGGATGCAGGCATCGTAAAAACCGATATCGAGTTGACCGTATTGGCGACGGATGCTGGTGGTCGAAAACGAGGGGATTATAGGGGGATCGGAAGGATTGCTAGCAATTGATATCCACCTATATCTGTTCGAGCACATCGATGCGACGATGTCTAGATTTAGGTACAATCACTGATCGGTGGCCAACAAACCCACTATATTTATAGTTAGTCGAGATAAATCAATTCGATTCGAGCATGATCGGACGCCCTGTTTGCTCCCTATTAACGAAACCCGTCCTCATTGCCGACTCTCAACTTGGACAGCGCTCGATCACACGCATACTATGAACCGAAACCCCGACTCTTCAAAGTATGGTTCTCTCGGTATCGTCCTCGCCTACACCGTCGGCGCGGCGCTTTGGATATTGTTCTCCGACAAGGTGGTGGAATGGCTGTTCGACGATCCCGCCAAGATCGTCCTGGCCGGAACCCTTAAGGGCTGGCTGTTTGTCGCTCTGACTTCGCTACTGCTTTACGGCTTGTTGCGGCGCCGCGTCGATAGCGGCATGCCTCGCCCAGAAGACGCCGAGCCCATCCGACGCGATCTAGGTTTGACCTTTGTGTTGCTGGTGATCGCTATCGTTGCGATCACCGGTTTCGGCATCGCCCGGGTTGCGGTGCAAGTACGAGATAAGGAATCTGCCCGCTTACAGGCTATCGCCGATCTCAAGGTCCGGCAAATCACCGACTGGCTGAAAGAGCGTCGAGGCGATGCGGAATTCATCCGGAGTAGCATCTTTTTCGCCGAACAATACCGCCGCTGGCGCGAAGCGGGCGATTCGGCCAGCGGCGTGACCCTGCAAACCCGCCTGGATACTTTTCGCAAGATCTACGGTTTCGATGCCGTCACGCTGCTCGACCCGGAGGGACGGCCCTTGTGGAACACCACCGACGCCTCCGCCGAACTGGATCCGGCATCGCAGGCAGCAGCAAAATCGGCGGCGCAAGACCACGAAATTCGCCAAATCGGTCCCTATCTCGACATCGCCGGACGCGCGCGTCTGGATTTCGTCGTACCGCTTGCGACCATTGCCGAATCGACCCCAATCATCATCTTGCACACCGACCCGAGAGGCTGGTTGTACTCCGCTCTCCAAACCTGGCCCGTACCCAGTTCCAGCGGTGAAACCTTGATCTTCCGCCGTGAAGGCGACCACGTCCTTTTTCTGAACGAGTTGCGCCACGTAGCCGATGCGGCGCTGAAGCTACGCGTACCGATAGCTGGGAATGCGGTGCTGGCCGCACAAGTAGCGCGTGGCGATGCGCCACCGGGTCGCTTGGTCGAAGGGGTGGATTATCGGGGCGTACCGGCTCTGGGCGTGGTAATACCTATCCCAAGCACCGACTGGTTCCTCGTGGCAAAACTGGATCGGGTTGAGCTATACGGCGAAATCGTCGGAGACGCCATCCGGATCGCCCTGGCCGGCCTGCTCGCTGTGCTCGCCATCGGCGCCGGCACGATCTTGCTACGCCAGCGCGAACGCCTGAAGCTCGCCAAGGCCATCCGGCAATCCCAAGCCGAACGCCTGCGTGCTCTGAGATTGCTAGACAGCATCGCCGATAGCTCGGATGACGCTATTTTCGCCAAGGACCCGGAGGGTCGCTATATCCTCTGCAACCGGACCGCCAGCAAATTCGTCGGTAAATCGGTCGACGAGATACTCGGCTGCGACGACCGGGCCATCTTTTCGGCAGAGCAAGCCAGGATGCTGATGACCATCGACCGTCAAACGCTTGCCGAGAATCGCATTCGCACCCGGGAAGAGACGCTCGACATGCCGCATGGGCAGCGGATCTTTCTGGTCACCAAGGGACCGTTGCGCGACGATGAGGGCAACATCATCGGCACTTTTGGCATTTCCCGCGATATCACCGAACGCAAGCGCGCCGAAAAGGCGTTGCGCCAGCAAGCCGAGGAGTTATACCAGCGTAACGAGGAACTCGAACGCTTCAACCGTGTGGCAGTCCAACGTGAAATGGACATCATCGCGCTCAAACAGCAAGTCAACGACCTATCGCGCGAGCTCGGACGGGAACCGTCGTATGCACTGGCGTTTTTGAGTACGCCTGGCTCGGATAGGCCAGCTCATGGAGAAAAAACATGACCGCATGGAACCGTCAGCGGCCGCTTTCGGATCCGGCCGTCCGACGACGCTGGCAGCGCGCGGCACTGTATGCCCTAGCCATAGCGCTATCGCTTGCGATGCTGTTCGTTCGCAACGGACTACCGGTTTCCTTCGGCGAACGGCCATTGCTGATCTTGTTCATGCTCCCAGTCATCGCCAGCGCCTTGTTGGGAGGATTCGGCCCCGGCCTCACAGCCACCGCAGTGGCCGCTGCCGGTACAGCTTACGCTTTCATTCCCCCGATCAACAGTTTCGTCATCGCCGCCGGCCATGATTTTTTCCAGTGGGGGATGTTGATCGCCAACGGTATGCTGGTGAGCCTCATGAGCGAACTCCTGCACCGTGCGCGGCGACGCGAAACCACCCGACAGCAGCAACTGATGGTCATCCAAGATCGATTGCAACAAAGCGAATCGATCTTGAAAGATGCACAGCGTTTGGCCGGCATCGGTAACTGGAAATGGGATATTCGAACCGGCCAGCATTTTTGGTCCGAAGAAATCTATCGCCTCTACGGGCGCGATCCGGCGCTACCGCCAGCCGTTTACCCGGAGGTCCAGCAGTACTTCGCTCCCGAAAGCTGGGCACGCTTGACTGCCGCCGTGGAAACCGCGCTGGCGCAAGGAACCGCCTACGAATGCGATGTCGAGGTGATGCGTCCGGACGGTGGCAGCCGCTGGATCGTTGCCCGCGGCGAAGCGGTCTGCGATGCGGGTGGCACCGTCGTGGAGCTACACGGCACGGTGCAGGACATCACCGGGCGCAAACGGGCCGAGCTGGCGTTGTTCGCCGCCCAAAGCACCGCTCTCGAAGAACAGCGCCAAGCCCGGCTAGCGGCGTTGAACCTGATGGAAGACGCTCTCGCGGCGAAGGCGCACGCCGAAGCGGCCAGCACCGCGCTGCGCGAATCGGCAGCCAAATACCGCCTGCTCGCCGAAAACTCGACCGACAGCATTTTCTGGCTTGGACCGGATGGCCGTTTCAAATATATCTCGCCGTCCTGCGAGCAGGTTTTCGGCTATAGCCCCGAAGCATTTCTGGCCGATCCCGACCTGATGGTCCGTATCATCCACCCGAACGACCGCACGGCATATCGACAACATCTGGCGGATCATTCTGCCGGCGATAAAAATGAACTGGAATTTCGCATCTTACGAAAAGACGGAACCGAACGCTGGATCAGCCAGCATTGCCAGACCGTCTACGGCGAGAACGGTGCATATTTGGGTCGAAGTGGCGCCGACCGCGATATCACCGAACGCAAGCGGGCGGAGATAGCCTTGGAGCGGGAGCGCGGCTTCCTCAAAACACTCGTTCGAACAGTACCCGACCTGATCTGGCTAAAGGACCCGGAGGGCGTCTACCTAGCCTGCAACCCCCGTTTCGAGCGGTTTTTCGGGGCCGATGAGGCGGATATTCTGGGCAAGACCGACTACGACTTCGTGAATCGAGAGCTGGCCGATTTTTTCCGCGAAAAGGATCGCGTGGCCATCGCCGCCGCCAAACCCTCCACCAACGAAGAAGAGGTGACCTACGCCGACGACGGCCACCGCGAACTGCTGGAAACCGTCAAGACCCCAATGTTCGACGCTGAAGGGCGGCTCGTCGGCGTGCTAGGCGTCGCCCGCGACATCACCGCCGCTCGCCGATCCGAGTCGCAACTGCGCCAACTCTCTATGGCGGTGGAGCAGAGTCCAGAGAGCATCGTCATCACCAACCTCGACGGACGCATCGAATACGTTAACGAAGCGTTCGTCCGCATCACCGGCTACAGCCGCGAGGAGGTGCTGGGCCAAAGCCCGCGCATCCTGCAATCCGGCCGGACGCCGCTGGAAACGTTCGCGGCACTGTGGACTGCCCTGACGCGGGGCCAACCGTGGAAAGGGGAATTCGTCAACCGGCGCAAGGACGGCAGCGAATACATCGAATTCGCCCACCTCGCTCCACTGCGCCAACCCGATGGCACCATCACGCATTACATCGCGGTGAAGGAAGACATCACCGAAAAAAAACGGTTGGGCGAGGAACTCGACCGCCACCGCCACCATCTGGAAGAGCTGGTCGAGCATCGCACCCTCCAACTGGCCGAAGCCCACGAGCGGGCCGTAGCGGCCAATCAAGCCAAGAGCGCGTTCTTGGCCAACATGAGCCACGAGATCCGCACCCCCCTGAACGCCGTGCTCGGGCTGACCCACCTGCTACGCCGGGACGGCGTCGCGCCCGAACAAGCCGAACGGCTGGACAAGATCGATACCGCCGGGCGCCACTTGCTGTCCATCGTCAACGACGTGCTCGACCTGTCCAAGATCGAGGCCGGCAAACTGGAGCTGGAACACGCGGATTTTCATCTTTCCGCCGTGCTCGATCACGTCCGCTCCCTGATCGCCGACGCGGCCAAGGCCAAAGGCTTGACGGTGACGGTGGACGGCGACGACGTACCGCTTTGGTTGCGCGGCGACGCCACCCGGTTACGGCAAGCCTTGCTCAATTACGCCGGCAACGCCGTCAAGTTCACCGAACACGGCACCGTCGCCTTGCGCGCCGTGCTGCTGGATGCCGCCGGCGACGATATCCTGGTGCGATTCGAAGTTCAGGATACCGGCGTCGGCATTCCTCCCGAATCGCTTTCCCACCTGTTCGAAGCCTTCACGCAAGCCGACGCCTCCACTACCCGCCAGCACGGCGGCACCGGGCTGGGGCTGGCGATCACGCGGCGGCTGGCCGATCTAATGGGCGGCGAGGTCGGGGCGGAGAGCCAGCTCGGTCGAGGCAGCACCTTCTGGTTCACCGCCCGCCTGCAACGCGGGCGGGGCATCCTCACCGCTCCGACCGCCGGTGTCGGCGACGCCGAAGGCGAACTGCGGCGGCGCCACGCTGGCGCACGGCTTCTGCTGGCCGAGGACAACCCCATCAATCGAGAGGTCGCCTTGGAGTTGCTCCATGCCGTCCACCTCGAAACCGACACGGCGGAAAACGGCCAAGACGCCATCGCCAAAGCCCGGGCTATCGCCTACGACCTGATCCTGATGGACGTGCAGATGCCGGTGCTGGACGGACTGGAAGCGACCCGCGCGATCCGCGCCCTGCCCGGCCGCGAGACGACCCCCATCCTAGCGATGACCGCCAATGCCTTCGACGAAGACCGGCAACGTTGCCTGGCCGTCGGCATGAACGATTTCGTCGCCAAGCCGGTCGAGCCGAAGGTGCTCTACGCGGCGCTGCGGCGCTGGCTGCCGGCACCCATCGACGCGCCGCCCCGGCTGCCCATCGCCGCCCCATCGGTGGCGGAAAACGACGCTCCCTGGCAGCGGCGCCTCGCGGCCATCGCCGGGCTCGATCTAACACGCGGGCTGGCGGTGGTGCGCGGCAAGCTGCCGCTCTACCTCCGCTTGGTGAACCTGTTCCTCGACCAGCACGGCCTGGAGGTAGAACGCTTGCGCGAACGGTTGCAAGCTGGCGATTTGGCGGCGGTCCAACGGTTGGCTCACACCTTGAAAGGGTCCGCCGGCAATCTGGGGGCGACGGCAGTCCAAACGGCGGCGGATGCTTTGCAGGCGGCGATCCGCCGGGGCGCCGGGGCGGACGAGATCGAGCGGGACTTCCAAACTTTGGCTGCCGAACTGCCATCTCTGCTCGCCGGCCTACGCTCGGCGCTGACCGATCCCCCCGCCGCCGCTGGCTCCGATTCTGGAGCCGCATGAAAATCCCTCTCGCCCTCCGGGCGAGGTGGGCCGGGCAGAAACCTCAACCGTCCCCAGCATCGGCCACCATGACGACTTTCACCGGCGGCAAGGCGCGCGCGTCTTGCAAATTGCATAGCCGCTCCAAGAGTCCCGGCGTCACCTCGTGCCCGCGCGTGACCAACAGGGCGCCGGTCTTGGTGCGCACGTCCTCGGCGAACACCATGCCCACCTGGAGCGCCAGAACGGCAACCTCCTTGATCACTCTCCGCTGGCCGGTGGTGCTACGAATGGCGACAAATGCATCGAGCAGGGCCGGATCGTACCACCCCCGCCGGCCCCGCAAAGTATCGAGCGCCAGTTGCGCCGGATTCCCTTGATTGATCAGGGTATCGAAATCCGCAACGAGCTTCAGGATCGGCCCGCCAACGCGGACGGTGTCGAGTTCGGCCGGATTGAACCGATAGGGCTTGTCTCGATTTTCGAGGATAGCCAACACCGGCTCCAGCCGGGGAATGCTGCCCAGCAGTTGCCCGGTCACTACCGGTATCCGTTCCGCCATCGCCCGCTCCTTCTCGTTTGGAAGCTCGCCTCGATACAATTTTTCCAGCGTCCCGTCCGGCACGACAATACAACCGAGCTGCGACAGCATGGCCGCCACTTCCAACTGCCACAAATCCTGTTGGACACCGATTTGCTTGGCCAGATCGACGGCGTGGCGCTTGAGACGGTTGGCGCGACCAAAGGCAATTGGGTGAGTCAGGGCCAAAACGTCGGTCAAAGTCTGGATCACGCCACGCAAGGTTTGCTCCAACAGCACCCGTTCGGCGGTGATCAAACGGTGTTGGGCGACGCCGGCCTCAAACGCTTGGAGCAACACCGGCGGTGGGCAGGGTTTGGTCAGGAAGCGGAACAGTTGGCCCTCGTTGACCACTGCGATGGCCGAATCGAGATCGGCCTGACCGGTCAACAGCATCCGCGTGGTGTCGGGGTAACGCCGGCGGACCTGACCCAGCAACGCCGCGCCGTTCATGCCCGGCATCCGCATGTCCGACAACACCACGGCGAAGGGACCTTCCCGCTCCAGCAACTCCAACGCCATCTGGCCACCGCCGGCGGTTTGGACTTCGTAATGACGGCGCAAGTGCAGTTTCAACCCTTCCAGTACGTTGGGTTCGTCGTCGACGCACAGCACCTTTGGGCGATCAATCATCTCGGTCACTCTCCGCAAGCGCATCGACTTGAGCCTTGGCCAGCGCCCGCCAATCGGCCATCTTGTCGAGTACGCCCAGCGTGGCCAGATAGGTTTCATCCAGCGGTTCGACAAACACACCGTCGGCCGGCGGCGAGGTCTCGTGCGCCAAGCCGTCGGCGACGTACACCGCCGCCAGCACGTCGAACGCGTGCTGGGGCACGGACAGAGGCTGATGATGGTACGCCGCCGCTTCGATAATCGGATACGGCAACCCCCACAAGCCCAACAGATAAGCACCGATTTCGGCGTGCGAAATACCCAGCAATTCGCGTTCCGTTTGCCACGATGGCAGTCGATGCTGGCGCGACCGTTCCTGCGTTTGCCGGAATTGCTCCGGCAGCCGCAAGGCCAGCACCAGCTTGCCGATGTCGTGCAGCATGCCCGCCATGAACGCATCGTCGGCGTGGAGCCGGTCGGCGACGATCTCGCGGGCGAGGCTCGCCACGCGCAGAGCGTGCCGCTGCAGGGAATCAAACGAAAAACCGGCGGATTGCGGACCGGGGTGGAACACTTCGATGGTCAGCACCAGATTGCGCACCATGGTAAAGCCGAGGTAGCGCACCGCCTCTTCGACATTGGTTATGCGCCGGGCCAGCCGGAAAAAGGCGGAGTTGGCAACCTGCAACAGCTTAGCGCAGATCGTCATGTCCTGCTGGAGCAGAGCGGCCACCTCTTTGGCTTGGGTTCGATCCTCGACCAGCGCCTGCATCAGTCGATGATAAATCTGAGGCAGCGCCGGCAACTGTTGGATGCTGCCCAGCACTTGGCGAATCTTCGGGTCTTCCACCAGAGATTGAAGCGCGCAGGCACGTTCGATCACGTTTTCCAGTTCCACGGCATCACAAGGCTTGCTAAGGAACTGGTGCGCCACCGGGATGGCTTGCAGCGCAGCTTCCAGTTCCATGTGGCCGGACAGCACGATCCGCACGGTGCGGGGATATTGGCTTTGCACGCGCGTCAGCAGCGCCGCGCCATCGACTTCCGGCATTCGCATGTCGGAAATGATGACATCAAACTGTTCGGTTTTCAGCAATTCCAGCGCTGCCGGGCCGCCAACGGCAAAAGCCATATCCCACTTGCGACGGTGGCGACGCAACAGATTGCGCAAACCTTCCAGAATGTTGGGCTCGTCGTCCACGAACAAAATTCGTCTCATGGCGGATTGCAGATCCTTGTGGTTAGCCGACCGGCAGACGGATGTAGAAGGTGGTGCCCTGACCGGGTAGGCTGTCGAAATGCAGGGTACCCCGATGCTTGTCCACCACGAT
>DEHU01000006.1 GCA_002352125.1 Competibacteraceae bacterium UBA2792
CACGACGACTATCGCGCCATTCTGTTGAAAGCCTTGGCCGACCGACTAGCGGAGTCCTTTGCAGAACGCCTGCACGAACGGGTACGCAAAGAATTCTGGGGCTATGCGGCAGATGAGGTGTTAAGCAACGAAGAGCTGATTGCCGAAAGCTATCGCGGCATCCGCCCCGCTCCCGGCTATCCGGCCTGTCCCGATCACACCGAGAAGGGTTTGCTCTGGGAATTGCTGGACGTGGACCGCAACGCCGGGATTCACCTGACCGAGAGTTTCGCGATGACGCCGACGGCGGCGGTGAGCGGCTGGTATTTCAGCCATCCCGAGGCGCGCTATTTCGGCGTGGGCCGGCTGGATCGGGATCAGGTAGCGGATTATGCCCAGCGCAAGGGCTGGACGATAGCGCAGGCGGAAAAGTGGCTGGCGCCGAACCTGGGGTACGAACCGGAAGAGTAACCCGAGAGGCCGGCGATGAAGATTTCAACCGGCGAACAACCCTTCGAGGCTCGCCCACTCCGCTGCTGGATCGGCGCTGATGCCGGCGATTTTATTCTCCAGATCGGCCCACATGGCGTCGTTGACCAGCTCGTAGCTGTGGCCCCAAAAGAAAAAAACGCCGTTCGTGGTTTTGGCGCGTTCGTACAAGGTCCAGAATGCCGGATCGGCAAACCAGCAACTGACGCCAAACTCGAACGGATCAACCGGCGGAAATACCGAATCGCAGTATTGCACGGTACGGGCGTAGACATGACCGGCGGCGCGCACGACTTCTTTCGCCGCCGAATCAAAACTGCCGAACGGGTAGCAAAAACCCGAAACCGGCTGTTGAAACCAATCCTGCAAAATACGCCGGCTCTCCCCTACTTGACGTTCCAGCTCCATCGGGGATAAATCGAGCAGGTTGGGATGGGTCAGGGAATGATTGGCGATCTCGAATCCAGCATAGATGGCAGCCGTTTCGCTTTGTCCCAATCGCCAGATTTCTTTATCGCCATATTTCCAACTGAATGATCGCTGCGGCTGATGAAGACCGGGATTCAGGTTAAACGTTGCGCTGGCTCGATACCGGCGCAGCAGTTCGGTTAGCTGGACATCGTCCACCACGCCATCATCCCAACTTTGAACGACCTTCATCATCGTCATTAAACGCTCGCGACCCGCTCGCCGGCTTTGTCGGCGAGCGGAATCGCTTCAAAGTTCTCGAAACCGATACAACGCGTGCCCTACCACTCGTCGTTGCGAACCCTACCCACCAACACGGTCAATTCGTTATCGGGCACGTCACTCAGGCCGCGAATCAGCTCGGCGAACAGAATCGGCCGTTGCATGATGATATCGCGAATATCGCTGGACACCTTACCCGCCAAAGCCAATAGCAAATCCGCATCTTCTCCCAAATCGGCCGCCAGCCGCCTGATGGTTTCTTCCGACGGCGGCGATACGTCGCCTCGCTCGATCTTGCTAAGATAGGCAGGCTCCACTCCGATCCGTTGAGCGGTCTGCCGAACCGAGTAACGACGGTTTACTTCGCGACGTTGTTCGCGAAGTTGCCGGACATACTCTCCAAAATCCATTGTCTTGCCCCTTTATTATTTAAGTCAAATTATAGACACATACTATGTAGTTTAAACTAACTAAAAACAAACTATTATTATCGAGTTTTGTCTCAATATTCTCCTTGTAGCATCAAAAATAAAAGCATATATCGCAAAAAATAGCTTTATGGTTACACTATATTATACTGATTGTCACCAAACAACAGCAATAGCATTCAAAGATGGTGGCTTGGTGTTGAACATATCCACTTCGCGTAAGCTCGCTGGGACGAGTGATAACAAGGAGCGAAATCGAAATTTTCAAATTCGATTTCGCAATAGCGACCGACTAATCGATCCGTGACGGTCAGATTTTCGTGCGGTGGACGGAACCGCAGACAATCAAAAGCTTGACCAACCGGCCAGCAAAGGGGTCATGGCAAACGATCCTGACCGTCACCGGGCCAAAATTTCGAGGGCGCGCGAGCAGGAACAACAGCCGGCGGATCGGACTAGCGGGCTTCGACCGGCCACCCGCCCGATCCGGCCTGATCACAATCCGTGATCCCATCTACCCTTGCCGGCGCCGTAAATCCAACGTATACGGAAAATTGGGGTTGGTTTCTTCAGCCGGTACAGTCATCGGTCCCGGCGTGTGTCCATACGGCCAGAACCGGGCAAAGCGTCTTGCTTCGGCTTCGTTGGCATTGACCGGGAAGGTATCGGGATTGCGCCCGCCGGGATGCTCGACATGATATGTACAGCCGCCGACAGAGCGTTGGTTCCACG
This sequence comes from Competibacteraceae bacterium UBA2792, assembly GCA_002352125.1. Classification (GTDB taxonomy): domain Bacteria; phylum Pseudomonadota; class Gammaproteobacteria; order Competibacterales; family Competibacteraceae; genus Competibacter_A. Next base: position 2,319 of record DEHU01000006.1, read on the forward strand.
TATCGACGATGTCGAACACCAGTGGCGTATGCACCGGAATGGTCGGGTGCAAGGCGGACGGCGGCTGCCAAGCGCGATACCGAACGCCGGCCACGAACTCGCCGGGAACGTCGGTCGGCCGCAGCGGCACCTGCCGGCCGTTGCAGGCCACTACATGCCGTTCGCCGGTCATGCCCCGCACTTTGACTTGTAGCCGCTCCACCGAGGAATCCACGTAGCGGGCAGTACCGCCCAAGGCTTGCTCCTCGCCCAAAACGTGCCACGGTTCCAGCGCCTGCCGCAACTCCAACTCGATGTCGCGCTGGACGATGGATCCGTAGTGGGGAAAACGAAACTCGAAGAACGGCAGGAACCAGTCGTTCTCGAACGGGAACTCGGATCGATTTAGCTCGGTCGTGACATCCTTGAAATCCTCCCAAACGTAATGCGGCAACATGAAACGGTCATGGATCTGAGTATTCCAGCGCACCAGTTCCCGATTCGGGTAAGGCTGTTCCCAGAATCGCGCCACCAAACCCCGCAGAAGCAGCATCTGCATCAGGCTCATACGAGCGTGCGGCGGCATTTCGAACGCGCGCATTTCCACCAGCCCCAGCCGCCCCGTCGCACTGTCCGGCGAATACAGCTTATCGATGCAGAATTCGGCACGGTGCGTGTTGCCGGTCAAATCCACCAGCAGATTGCGCAGCAACCGGTCCACCAGCCACGGCTGCGGCGCCACGCCGGCCGGCATTTCGCGAAAAGCGATCTCCAGCTCGTACAAGCTATCGTTGCGGGCCTCGTCCACGCGCGGCGCCTGGCTGGTCGGACCGATGAACAAGCCGGAGAACAGATAGGATAGGCTGGGATGGTGTTGCCAATACGCGATCAGGCTGCGCAACAGCTCGGGCCGCCGCAAAAACGGGCTATCGATGGGCGTCGCGCCACCCAAGGTGACATGGTTACCGCCGCCGGTGCCGGTATGCCGGCCATCCAGCATAAATTTTTCGGTGCCCAACCGCGATTGCCGCGCTTCTTCGTACAACACTTGGGTGTTGTGTTTCAGCTCCTCCCAGTCGTGGGCGGGATGGATGTTGACCTCGATCACACCGGGATC
>DEHU01000150.1 GCA_002352125.1 Competibacteraceae bacterium UBA2792
CCCGCCGGCCGCTGCCGTCGCCTGTCGCGGGCGCTGGCCGCTGTGGAGGACGCGACGCTGGGCCGGTTGCTGGCGCTGCTGGCGCAGGACGATCACGGCTGCGTGGTGGCGCGCGGCTGGCTGGGGACGTGGTTGACGCGCGGCCAAGTGCTGCGATTTCGTACCTGGCGCTGGCTGCACGAGCTGCGCCATCCCGCCACCGACAAGCGGCAAGCGTTTCGGCATACCGTGGGCCGGGTGTATCGCGGCAACCTGTACGCGCCCTCCGGCATCCTCGCCGAACTGGCCGAGACCAAGGTGCCCGGCGAGCCGCTGTATTGCGGCACCGAGTCCGGTTGGCGGCCCTATCTGCCGCTGGTGGACGAACTGCTGTCCTGCCTGGATCAGTGGGACCGGCGGCTGCACCGCTATACCAGCGAGGGCGTGACCGAAATCGTCGCGCCGCCAGCGCTGTGGCGACGCTTGTGGGCGCGGACCGTGCTGACCGCGCGATTCGCCGGTTACGCGCGGCTGCGTAACTGGCAGGAGGGGGCACAGGCCGATCCTTCCGTTTACCTGGGGGCAGTGACCCGTCTGGGGTTCGCGATCCGTTTCGTCCCGTATCCCGCCGCCGACGGTTTTTCCGAAACCGTCGATCCGCTGGTGCGGCGATTTTTTCCCGAAACGACCCCCGGCGCGGCGCCGATACCCGCCGGCGTTCAGGAACCGGCCGCAGCGCCTTTGTGGGCCGGTTCTAGCCAGGCGCTGGCGTTGTGGCCGCTCGGCGACTGGTCGAACCTCTGGGAGCGGTTTCGGGATTATTTCTTCTCGGTTTACCAGAATTCGCTATTCGATCTTAGCGTGTTTCTGGCGGCGCTCGGCGGCTTGTTTTTCGGGCGGCATATCGTCGTCAATGCACTGATCCGGCGTGCGCGCGACCGGTTACCGCTGGTGATCGGCGGTTGGGGCACGCGCGGCAAATCCGGTACCGAGCGCCTCAAGGCGGCACTGGTCAACGCCTTGGGTTTCGGCGTGATATCGAAGACCACCGGCTGCGAAGCGATGTTTCTGCATGCCGATCCCTACGGTACGCTGCGGGAAATGTTTCTTTATCGCCCCTACGACAAGGCGACCATCTGGGAACAGGCCAATGTGCTGCGATTGGGTGATCGCCTGCGCGCCGAGGTGTTTCTGTGGGAGTGCATGGGGCTGACCCCCGCTTACGTCCTCACCCTGCAACGGCAGTGGATGCGCGACGATCTAGCCACCATCACCAACACCTATCCGGATCACGAGGATGTGCAGGGGCCGGCGGGCTACAACATTCCGGAGGTGATGACCAACTTCATTCCCCGGCGCTCGACGCTGCTGACCAGCGAAGAGCAGATGCTGCCGATTTTGCGCGACGCCGCTGAACACTTGGGCACCCGGTTGCGGACGGTCGGCTGGCTAGAGGCCGGTCTGCTGACCCCGGACGTGCTGGCGCGCTTTCCCTACGAGGAGCATCCCTACAACATCGCGCTGGTGCTGGCGCTGGCCGAGGAGTTGGGCGTCGAGCGGGATTACGCGCTCAAGGAAATGGCCGACCGGGTGGTGATGGATATCGGCGTGCTGAAAAAATACCCGGCCGCATGGGTGCGAGGCCGGCGGCTGGAGTTCATCAACGGCATGTCGGCCAACGAGCGCTTCGGTTGCCTGAACAACTGGGTGCGCATGGGATTCGACCGGCAGGACCGTTACCAGGAGCCCGGCGTCTGGATCACCACGGTGGTCAACAATCGCGCCGACCGCATTCCCCGCTCGCGGGTGTTCGCCGGTATTCTGGTGAACGATGTCAGCACCGACCGGCATTTTTTGATCGGCACCAACCTGGATGGCCTGCAAGGCTATATCCGCGAAGCCTGGGAGCCGTATATCGCCGGCCTCCATCTGTGGCCGGCCACGGCGGGGGCGGAGCCCGCCGAGCGCATTTTGGAGCGGCAGGCGCGCTGGCAGCGGATTCCCACCGAGGAACGGCATTTGCGCGAGCGTTTGGCAGCCTTGTTGCGGGGGTTGGACATTGCGGACATTCCCGAACCGCCAGCCGGATTCTGGCGCGAACCAGCGGCTTTGCGCGATTATCTGACAGCGGCCGGCACGGCGGAGCACGGCGAGGCCATCGCCGCGCATCTGCTGGAAGAGGGCCAGTATTATGAGGAATACCGGGCGCTGGCCGATCGGGTGGCAGCGGCCGAACCCGCCGGCCGGCCGGCGCTGGAGACCGCCTTTCACGATCAGTTGTGGCGCTGGTTCAGCCGCAAGCTGGTGGTGATCCGCGACCCTCACGCCAGCGGCGAGCAGATCATCGACCGGATCGTCCGGGAAACCCCGCCGGGCCTGTTCAACCGCGTCATGGGCATGCAGAACATCAAAGGGCCAGGGCTGAATTTCGTCTATCGCTGGCAGGCGTGGCAGGATTGCCACGATGGTTGCGAGCGGTTGGGCGATCCCGATCTGGTGACGGCGCGGCAAGGGTTGCGCGAACTGGCCGGGCTTCAGGCGTTCGGCCAGTTGAGCGAACAGAGGGTGCGGGAAACGGTTTCGGCAGTCCGGCATCGCCCTGTTGCGCAGAGCGAGCAATTCCAGGCGGAGTTGACCTTGATCGAATCCCGTTTAGAGCAGGCCTCGGCGGCTGTGAAAGCCCAACTGCAAGCCGACGCCGGTGGCCAGCCCGATAAATTGGCTCGGCTGCTCGGCGCCATCGAGGCGTTTCTGGATGCCGGCGACGCGGTCAAGCGCCGCAAGCTCGCCGACCGGATTTACCGGGATTTGGCGGACGAGCGCATCAGCCACCAGCGGGCGGCCTTGGAGCTGCAGACGCTGACCCAGCGCCAAAAGGGGGGTTGGCTGGAAAAGCAGGTGCGGGCTTGGCTGCTGGCGTTACGCGGTGATCGGACGACAGCGTAACCGGCGCGAGTTTTGATCGACTGCGACAGAGAGCGGTGATGCAAGTGCCAGCAAAAACGCGACCACCTCGGCTTTGCCGGCGCGGCAGCGGCAAACCGCGAGGCGTCGAACGTGGCCGGTCGCTGGACCAAGCGGTCTATCGACACCTCGCGACGTTATGGACTATCATGAACGCATCGATCTGGCGAAGTGGGCAGAAGCCACAATCTGGGGTTGCCGGCGAAGCGCGGCTATGGAATCGGTTGTTGAACCAAACCCTCGAAAAAATGATGTGACTGCCTTTTTCGCCAAATCCGCCGAGGTTCGTTCGCCGCCGACAACCGTCGTTTTGCCGTTGTTGTGCCGGCAGCCGATTTCGATGGCGGCCCGTACCGGTCCCCCCGCGACGACAAGCTGTGAANNGGCGCCGGGGTGTGGCTGGTAGGGGTCGCCGCCCTTTCCAAAATGCGAAGCGCACGGCGTGCAGTAGAAAGCCGCCGAACGTTGCGCCGCGCTTGCTGCAACGCTTCGAGACCGGACAAAAGAAACGCTGTTTTTTCGATCCGTCGGACCGCCGCATGAGCTATCAGGTTTTGGCCCGCAAATGGCGGCCTCGCACCTTCCACGAACTGGTCGGCCAAGAGCATGTAGTCCGCGCTTTGACCCATGCGCTCGACCGCCAGCGGCTACACCACGCTTTTCTGTTTACTGGCACGCGCGGAGTGGGCAAGACCACCA
>DEHU01000311.1 GCA_002352125.1 Competibacteraceae bacterium UBA2792
GTGATCACGCCTTCCTTGCCGACTTTCTTCATCGCGTCGGCGATGATCCGGCCGATGGCTTCGTCGGCGTTGGCGGAAATGGTGCCGACCTGCGCGATCGACTTGTCGTCGGTGCAAGGCGTGGACAGCTTCTTCAGCTCCTCGACGGTGGCGGTGACCGCCTTGTCGATGCCGCGCTTCAGNNTCGAACTTGTCTTCCAGCTCGATTTCCTTGGCGACGGACACGCCGTCCTTGGTCACGGTGGGGGCGCCGAACGCCTTGTCCAGCAGCACGTTGCGGCCGCGCGGACCCAGGGTCACCTTGACGGCGTTGGCCAAAACGTTGATGCCGCGCACCATGCGCGAACGGGCATCGTCACCGAACTTGACTTCTTTTGCAGCCATTGGGGAATTCCTCTAAAACTCGTTCTGTAAATCGCTTGGAAGAGAAGGTTCCGCGAGACGAAGCGCGCTTACTTCTCGATGACGGCCATGATTTCGTCTTCGCGCATGATGATCAGCTCTTCGCCGTCCACCTTGACTTCGCTGCCCGAATATTTGCCGAACAGGATGTGATCGCCGACCTTGACGTCCAGCGGCCGCACATCGCCGTTCTCCAGCAGCTTGCCGCGTCCCACCGCCTGCACGGTGCCGCGCGACGGCTTCTCGGCGGCGGCGCCAGGCAGGACGATGCCGCCCGGACTTTTGGTTTCTTCCTCAACGCGCTTGACCAGCACCCGATCATGCAACGGCCGAATATTCATCGATGATATCTCCTTAAGCGAGGTTCGTTGACTTGAGGTTGGCGCCGCTTTTGTTAGCACTCGCCATCAGTGAGTGCTAATCATAGTCGGCGAAAACACCCTGTCAAGGGGTCGGCGGTGAAGTGGGGCGGCGGGCGACGAATTTCAAGGGGGCGTCGCGAAGAAAATTGCGGGATGCGGAGTCTATCTTTACGCTCGTCACGCGCGCCGCCGGCGGCTGCAAGCCTGACCCGCGCCGCCGCGTGGGTGGACAACTTGCGCGCGTTACATCCATCACGATTGCTCCGGGAGGACTATCATGGAGAGCCAACCGCTAGTGGTTTATTGCACCTGTCCCGATCAGACCGTGGCCGAGCGCATCGCCGAAACCGTGGTCCGCGAACATCTCGCCGCCTGCGCCAACATCGTGCCGGGTCTGATTTCCATCTATCGCTGGCAGGGTCAGGTGCAGCGCGACCTCGAACTGCTGCTGATCATGAAAACCCGCGAAGTGGTCTACTGGCTGCTGGAAGCCCGCATCCGCGAACTGCATCCCTACGATGTGCCGGAGATCGTGGCGCTGCCGATTCAGGCCGGTTCGGCCGCATATCTCGACTGGCTCGCCGAAAACACCGGAGCACCGGTATGAAGTGGTCCTTCCAGGTGTGTCTGGCAGCTCTGCTGACGCTGTTGGTGTCGCTGGCGGAACCGGCGATAGGCGGATTGTTCGACCGCCTGGACAGCTCCCCGCAGGAGCGAATTCTCGATGCCGATCAGGCCTTCCAAGTGACGGTTAGCGTCTCGGGCCCCGAAATCGTAGAAGCCCGCTGGACCATCGCGCCCGGCTATTACCTCTATCGCGACAAATTCCGGTTCAGCTTGGTGGACGCGCAAGGCGTCGGCATCGCCAGCATCGACATCCCCCCCGGCGAGCCGAAAGACGATCCCTATTTCGGTCGCCAAGAGATATTTCACGACGAGGCGACGATCCGGGTCCGCCTGCGCCGCGACGCGCCCGGCGCCCAAACCGTGCGGGTGAAAACCGACTACCAGGGTTGCGCCGAAATCGGCGTCTGCTATCCGCCGATCAGCCGGATCATCGCCGTCGATCTGCCGCCCTTATCGACCGCGCCGCTCGCGGCGACCGTAACGGGCGGCACTTCGACTATCGGCTCGCCCCCTCCATCGGCCTTGGCGATCCCGGCCGTTTCCGGCAACGAGCCGGAGCAAGATCGATTGGCGCGCTTGCTGGGCGAGCAGCGGTTTTGGGCGATTCCGGCTTTTTTCGGGTTCGGCTTGCTGCTGGCGTTTACGCCCTGCGTGTTTCCGATGATTCCGATTCTGTCCAGCCTGATCGTCGGCCAAGGCGCCAGCCTGACCCGCCGACGGGCGATCCTGCTGTCGCTCACCTACGTGTTGGCGATGGCCACCACCTATACCGTTGCCGGCCTGCTGGCGGCACTCTTGGGACAGAATATCCAGGCATGGTTCCAAAATCCGTGGGTGCTCGGCGCTTTCAGCGCGCTGTTCGTGCTCCTGGCGCTATCCATGTTCGGGCTGTACAACCTGCAATTGCCGACCTCTCTCCAAAACCGGCTGGTGGACTGGAGCAACCGCCAGCGCGGTGGCCACCATGCCGGCGCGGCGGTGATGGGCCTGTTGTCGGCGCTGATCGTCAGTCCCTGCGTCGCGCCGCCGCTGATCGGCGCTCTGACCTTCATCGCCGTCACCGGCGATCTCGTCCTGGGGGCAGCGGCGCTGTTTGCCTTGAGCCTGGGCATGGGCGTACCGCTGCTGGCCATCGGCGCCTCTGCCGGTCACTGGTTACCGCACGCCGGCCATTGGATGGAGCGGATCAAAACCGTCTTTGGCGTGCTGTTGCTGGCGGTAGCGCTCTGGTTGCTGGAGCGCATCCTGCCGGCAGTCGCCACCATGGTGCTGTGGTCGACGCTGCTGATCGTGACCGCCACGTATATGGGCGCGCTGCAACCGATAGTCCACGGCGCACCGGCTTGGCGTACTTTGGTCAAAGGATTGGGCTTGGTACTGCTGATTTACGGGGTTTTGTTGCTGGTCGGCGTAGCCGCCGGCGGTCGCGATCCCTGGCAACCGCTGCGCGGCGTGAGTCTCGTCGCCAACGCCGCCGGCAACGCGGGGACAATAGCGTTCCGCCGGGTCAAGACCGTGGCCGACGTGAACCAGGCCCTGCTCGCTGCTCGCGGTCGTCCGGCATTGCTGGACTTTTACGCCGACTGGTGTGCGAGCTGCAAGGAAATGGAACGCTATACCTTCGCCGATCCTCGGGTGCGGGCAGCGCTGGCGGACGCGGTGACGCTACGAGCCGACGTCACCGCCAACGATGCAGCCGATCAGGATTTATTGAAGCACTTCGGCATCGTCGGCCCGCCGGCCATTCTGTTCTTCGGCTCGGACGGGCGAGAACGCCACGAATACCGGGTGGTCGGATTCGTGGAAGCTGGATCTTTTGCGCAGCAAATACAGTCGCTGCTGGGACAGCGGAAATGAAGAAAGCCCGCCGGCGTTTTCGCTAGCCAACCGGATCGGTATATGTCCCGCGCTTGCCGGCGCTCTGTCGTCAACGCGTGCGCCCGGCAGCAAACCGGCCGCGCCCTTGGCTGGACAAGCTACGAGGGTTGATGCAGAATCGCGCCCTCCGATCGGTAAGGACCACCGCTTGACTCATGGCTAAACTGCTGCTGCTGAACGGACCGAATCTCAACCTGCTCGGGACCCGCGAGCCCGGCGTCTACGGTTCCACCACCCTGGCCGACATCGAGCGGCGTTGCGTGGAACTGGCGCGGGAACTGGGGCCGCACGAACTGATCTGCTTCCAGAGCAACGCCGAACACGCCCTGCTCGACCGCATTCACGCAGCCCCCCAGGACGGAATCGCCTTCATCGTCATCAATCCCGCCGCGTTCACCCACACCAGCGTGGCCCTGCGGGATGCCCTGCTCGGAGTCGGCATTCCGTTCATCGAGATCCATCTGTCCAACGTGTTTGCCCGCGAACCGTTCCGCCATCATTCCTATTTATCCGACATCGCCGTCGGAGTCATCGGCGGACTGGGCGCGCAAGGTTACGAGCTGGCGCTGCGCGCCGCCGATCATTACCTCGCTACGCCACGCCGGTAACCGCTGCCATGCCGATGGATATTCGTAAGATCAAAAAGCTGATCGAGCTGCTGGACACTTCGGGCATCGCCGAAATCGAAATCAAGGAAGGCGAAGACTCGGTGCGGATCAGCCGGCATCCGCACGGCGGCTCCCCGGCGATCGCACTGCCGCAAACGTTATGGGCCGCTCCTCCTTGCGCGCCGTCGCCCGGCATGCCCGCGCATTCGCCGATGCCGTCCGCGCCGTCCGCCGCGCCGGCGGCCGAGCCGGAGGCGATCAAGGGACACACGCTCCGCGCGCCCATGGTCGGCACCTTCTACCGCTCCGCCTCGCCCGGCTCCAAACCGTTCGTCGAAATCGGCCAGCAGATCAACGTTGGCGATCCGGTCTGCATCATCGAAGCGATGAAGATGTTCAACCAGATCGATGCCGACCGCGCGGGAACCATCACCCGCATCCTGGTCGAAAACGGCCAGCCGGTCGAGTACGACCAACCGCTGTTGGTCATCGAATAGCTCGGCCATGCTCGAAAAAGTCGTCATCGCCAATCGCGGAGAAATCGCCCTTCGCATCCTGCGCGCCTGCCGGGAACTGGGCATTCGCACCGTGGCCGCGCATTCCACGGTGGACCGCGACCTCAAGCATGTCCGCCTGGCCGATGAAACGGTCTGCATCGGCCCACCGCCCGCCGCCGAGAGTTATCTGAACATGCCGGCGCTCATCAGCGCCGCCGAAGTCACCGACGCGGTGGCGATTCATCCCGGCTACGGTTTCCTGTCCGAGAACGCCGATTTCGCCGAGCGGGTCGAAAAAAGCGGTTTCATTTTCATCGGACCTCGCCCGGAGACCATCCGGCTGATGGGCGATAAGGTGTCGGCGATTAAGACCATGAAGGAAGCCGGCGTGCCCTGTGTGCCCGGTTCTGATGGACCGCTGGGCGACGACGACCAAGAAACTCTGCGGCTGGCGCGCGAGATCGGCTATCCGATCATCGTCAAAGCAGCGGGTGGCGGCGGCGGGCGCGGTATGCGGGTGGTCCACAGCGAAGCGGCGCTGTTGACCACCATCGACCTCACGCGCAGCGAAGCCAACGCCGCGTTCGGCAACCCGACCGTGTACATGGAAAAGTATCTGGAGCGCCCTCGCCACGTCGAAATCCAGGTGTTGGCCGACACCCACGGCAACGCCATCCACCTCGGCGAACGCGATTGTTCGATGCAGCGCCGTCATCAGAAGGTCATCGAGGAAGCGCCGGCGCCGGGCATCACCGTTCAGCAACGCCGCCGCATCGGTCAAATCTGCGTCGAAGCCTGCCGGCGGATCGGTTATCGGGGAGCGGGCACCTTCGAGTTTCTGTATCAGGATGACAAGTTCTATTTCATCGAGATGAACACCCGGGTGCAGGTCGAGCATCCCATCACCGAGCTGATCACCGGCGTGGATATCGTCAAGGAACAACTGTTGATCGCGGCCGGTCAGCCGCTGAACTACCAGCAAAAGGACATTCGCATCACCGGCCACGCGGTCGAATGCCGGCTCAACGCCGAGAATCCCGACACCTTCGCCCCGTCGCCGGGCATCATCACCCAATACCATGCGCCGGGCGGACCGGGCATCCGGGTCGATTCCCACATCTACAATGGCTATCGGGTGCCGCCGAACTACGATTC
>DEHU01000119.1 GCA_002352125.1 Competibacteraceae bacterium UBA2792
TGCCGGTCTTGTCGGAGCAGATCACGTTCACGGCGCCGAGCGTTTCCACCGCCGGCAGCCGGCGCACGATGGCGTTGCGTCGGGCCATGCGCTGGACGCCGATAGCCAGGATGATGGTCATGATGGCCGGCAACCCTTCGGGAATGGCCGCCACCGCCAACGCGACCGCCGCCATGAACATATCGTCGGCCGGTTGGTTGCGCCAGAATACGCCAAGCAGAAAGGTCGCCGCCGCCGCCAGCACGATGGCCGCGCTCAACCAGCGGCCGAACTGCGCCATCTGCCGCAGCAGCGGGGTGGTCATGCTTTCCACCTGTTCCAGCAGCACGCTGATGCGGCCGATCTCGGTGTGTTCGCCGGTCGCTGCCACCACGCCAACGCCCTGCCCGTAGCTGACCAGCGTGCCGGAATAAGCCATGTCGGTCCGGTCGCCGATGGCTGCTTCGGTTGTCACTGGATCGATGTTTTTTTCGATCGCTTCCGCCTCGCCGGTCAGCGCAGCTTCCTGGATGCGCAGGTTCTTGGTTTCGATCAGCCGCAGATCGGCGGGCACTTTGTCGCCGGATTGCAGCAGCACCCAGTCGCCCGGTACCAAGTCTTCGGCGGGAATTTCCCGGCGTTGACCGTCGCGCAGCACCAAGGCGCGCAACGATAACATCTTGCGGATAGCGGCCAGCGCGGATTCTGCTTTGCCTTCCTGCACGAAACCGACGATGGCGTTGATGACGACCACGCCCAGAATCACGCCGGTATCGACGGCGTGGCCCAATAGGGCAGTGATGGCAGCCGAGATCAGCAGCACGTAGATCAGCACGTTGTGGAACTGGAGCAGGAAGCGGATCACCGGTCCCTGCTGCGTGGGGGGGCGCAGCCGGTTGGGGCCGTGGACGGCGAGCCGTTCGATGGCTTTCGAAGCGCTCAATCCGCCGGCTGCGGTATCCAGTTCGCGCAAGACCTGTTCGACGGGCAGCGCGTGCCAATGGGGTTGCACGGGGGTTGATGGTTGCATGATCGCTTTCCGACCGTTGAAATTTCGCCGGGATTGGGCGGTGAATGGATGTTTTGGCTCGCATGGACAGCTATTGTTCGCCGCCGGCCCGATACGGGGCGGGAAAGGTTCCTTCGATGCGCGAAGAGCCGGTTCGAGTATTTGAGAATTCGCAATGCATCCAAGGCTAACTGGGTGGCAAACTGGCAAAACGGATGCCGGCTGGTTGGCTGGGACGAGCGGAACTCGTGGCATCGCGCCAGGAATCCGGTGCGTCGCTAGCACTTGTTCGCATTAATTGTAAGGTTTTATGGCCGATCATGCTGCTATCAAGCCAACAAATGCTAAGGGCTAAGGGGTCTGGCCATCAGTGGTGCGGGGCTTGCGGATCATTCCTCGCCATCGGCGATACGGCGCAAGGTTTCTTGGTCGCAATTCTGGAGATGAGCATCCTGATCGCGTAGCAATCCTTGCCGCCGCAGCTCGGCGATGGTGCGGCTGACGGTCTCGGTGGTCAACCCCACCATCGCGGCCATGTCCTCGCGTCCGAAAAGCCGCAGGCGATGGTCGGAAGCCGGGCAGGCCAGCCGCAGCAACAGCCGCGCTACCCGCTGGCGGGCGGTGCCGGTGGTAAATTGAGTCAGCCAGGCATCGGCTTCGTTTAGTGCTTGCTGCCAGCGTGCCATCAACGCCTGGTAGATGCGTGGCTGCTCGCGGCCCAGCTCGTCGATGACGTCGGCCGGGATCGCGCAGATGTCGCAATCGGTGAGAGCGATGGCGTCGTGCTGGTAAGGTTGGCGAACCAGCGTTTCCAGACCGAGGGCATCGCTGTCCCGCAACAGGCGCACGATGCGCTGGCTGCCGTCGGGCAGGTATTGCACCAGTTTCATCGCGCCGCTTCGCAGGGTGAACAGGGTATCGCGCCGCTCCTGCGCGCGATACAAGAAAGCCCGGGGAGCCAAAATCACCGTTTCGATGGGCTGATGGATATGGCGAAAACCCAGCTCTTCCAGCCCGGCGAACAGCGCCGAGTCGCGAATCGCACAATGGAGGCATTTGCTTTCGTCCGATCCAATCGTCGGCGATGAAATGGATTTCATGAGGTCATCCGCGTTTGCGCGCAACGGTCTTGTTTCGAGAAACAGTAGCTGATCCAGATTAGGAGCGCTGTAGAGCTTCGAAGGTTTCGCGAGAGTTCGCGAAGGAGACATCGACATGAAAATTGCCGTCACGAGCCAGAATCGGCGGACGATTACCGAGCATGCGGGCAAATGCCGCAAGTTCTGGGTTTACGATATCGAAGACGGTCAAATCGCGGGCAAGACCTTGCTGGAGCTGCCTATCGAGCAGTCTTTTCACGAGAGTTCGCCGCGCGAACCGCATCCGTTGGATGCCGTGCAAGTGCTGATCGCCGGGAGCATGGGGTCCGGTTTGAGCCACCGCCTTGCCGTTAAGGGCATCGTCGCCTTGATTACTTCGGAAACTGACCCGGACCGGGCGGTCATCACCTACCTGGACGGATCGCTGGCGATCGGATCGCCGAAACCGCACGCTCACGGGAAAGACGAGCGTCCGTCACCATTGCTTTCATAACCCCCATCGAGCTATCCGATAAGGAGCGACCCATGCAGTTTTTTTTACGAGTAATGCTAGCCTTTGCCTTGGTCGTTGGCGGTGCCGTCAACCCGACTTTTGCGGGAAATGATGACCCGCTTTTCGTAAATCTCACTACGGACGATGCGCATCGCGCCAATATGGGAATCTCTTTTGGCAAAAGTCAACTGGAACGCGGGCATCCCTTGACGATTTTCCTCAACGACAAAGGCGTCCTCATCGGCTCCAAGGAAAATGCTACAAAATTCGCCGACCACCAGAAAATGCTCGGCGAACTGGCGAGCAAAGGCGCCGTCGTTTTGGTTTGCCCGATGTGCATGAAGCATTACGGCGTGAAAGAAGCCGATTTGTTGCCCGGCCTGAAAGTAGGGAACCCCGAGCTCACCGGTGGCGCCTTATTCAAAGACAATACCAAGACGCTGACTTGGTGAGTTAAGATCGAACGGTCCATACAACTCGACCCGCTGGCAGCGGGTCTCAGCGCACCGAGCATCGCGATGCATTTCGACGACAAGGCCAAAACTTGGGACTCCGATCCGATCAAGCGGGAGCGAGCATTTGCCGTCGCCGCCGCGATCCGGCGGCGAATACCGTTATCGTCCGACTGGCACGCGCTCGAATACGGCTGCGGGACGGGACTGCTGAGTTTCGCCTTGCACGCCGAATTGAGCCGAATCACGCTGGCCGACAGCTCGCCAGGGATGCTGGCGGTGTTGGAGGACAAGATTGCCGCTACTGGTTTTTCCCATCTGCATCCGCTCGCGCTCGATCTGGTGACGGACCCGCCGCCTGCCGAACGCTACGATCTGATTTACACCCTGATGACCTTGCACCACGTCGCCGATGTCGGCCGGTTGTTGCGAGCTTTGCACGGCCTGCTGCGGCCGGGCGGTTGGCTGGCCATCGCCGATCTGGATCGGGAAGACGGCTCGTTTCACGGCCCCGGTTTTACCGGCCACAACGGTTTCGACCGAACTGCGTTGCGGGTGCAACTGATGCGCGCAGGGTTCGATGAAGTGGATTTTTCGACCTGCTACGCGATGAAAAAGGCGACCGACCGGGGGGTGCGGGAATATCCGTTGTTCTTGGCAGTCGCGAACCGGCCATAGCGCGGACGACGGCGCGCTCGCCGGGTTCCGGTCCAGAAACGAATCTGTCCGAAGGAGGTTATCGCCATGTCAACCACCGCTCAAACCCTCGATATCGGCGTCCTGCGACGATTGACGATTCGCTGCATTTCCGAAACCGGCTGGTTCGACACCGCCACCGTGTTCGGCGACATCAAGGAAGCCGGCGGTGCCGAAACCGATCAATATACTATTCCCTGGCCGCCGTTCGGCGCGCTGCACGCGGATAACGCAGCCGGCTTTTCGGCGCTACTGGAAGCCGAGGCGACCGATGGTACCGCGCGCCGGTTGCTGTTCGATACCGGCTGGAATCCGGCCTGGATGGACCGCCGTTTCGCCGAGGAGGGTATCGACGAACTGTTGCGGCAAGACCAAATCGAGGCGTTGGTCATCAGCCACGAGCATTTCGATCACTTCTGGGGGATCGGCTCGACGCTCAAGCATTGTCCCGGCATCACGATTTACGTCCCCGAAGGTTTCCATCCGGCGGGGTTTGCGCACATCAAAAAGCAGGGACATACCGGCGAGGTGGTCACCGTGCCGACCGATCGACCGCTGGTGCTGTTTCCTGGGCTGGCGCTGGCTGGTTTCCCCATGCATACCCTCTTGAAAGTCGATGGCGAAAACGTCCTGTACGCCAATCTTCAGGACCGGGGCCTGACGATGGTGACCGGCTGCGGTCACGGCGGCGTGCTGAATCTGTTGGACTACGCCCGCCGGACGTTCCAAGGCGGCGAGCGCATCCACGCGATCTACGGGGGATTGCACATTTCGCCATTGGAAGATTGGGACGAGGCGCGGGAGCAAGTCGTCAATGTCTTGGGCGGCTACGGCATCGCCAAAGTGGCGTGCAATCACTGCACCGGGCGCACCGCCGTCGAGAAAATGCTGGAGCGGGGTTTGCCGGTGGTGCGCGGCACAGCTCGCAATGGCTCGCAAACGAATCTGTTCATCGGCAACGGCGATGTGCTGGAACTGGGATAACCGCGCGGATCGAGCCCGCGGCGTTCTGCGTAGGCGCCGGTCTGTCGCAACGTTCACCTGAACCTCAACGTAAGGGGGTTGAAGCAATCCGCCACCTTGGCCATCAACGAGAAAAGCACCCAGCTCATCCGGGATGGACGAAAGGCCTTCCCGGAGCTTTATTGCCCTAACGTCGTTCATGCCGTGGAAGCTCTCGACCGCTGGGTGCAGCAACAGGTTTGACCGTTTTGCCATCGTTCCGGCAGGCGTCAGAACGCTTTGCGATCCGGAAAAGGAAAAGGCCCCACAGCGCGGAGCCGGGGGCCTTGGGTTCGAACCGACGCGACGAAACCGCTTACTTCTTCAGAGATTTGATGCTCTCGTTCAGAGCTTCGACTCGTTTGGTCAGCTCCTGAATATCTTCTTGGGTTGGCACGCCCAAGCGGTTCAGAACCTGGGCGATGCGCTCTTGGAACAGCTCCTCCAGCCGGCCGATTTGCCGGCTGGCCTTGCCGCGAAACTTGACCACCTTACCCTTTGCCTCTTCGAAGCGAGCCTCGGCGGCTTTCTTGGCTTGCTTTTCGACTTTCTCGCCTTCCTCGACCAGCAACTGGAACAGCTTCTCGCTTTCTTCCTGGGTCTTGGCGTAAGCGCCCAGTCCGGCCAGCCAGATTTTATTGGCCGATTCGCGGATGTTGGTGGCGATGGGGGTTTCCGTGATGTTCTTCATCGCTACGGTTGCCATTGTGATGCTCCTCAATTCAAGGCTTTGATCAGAATGCCGATTTTTCGTTCATCTCGGCGGCTATCCCGTTTTCTTGATGTTTACTGTAGCAACGAAAATTAGAGTGAACACACTACCGGCACCTTTCGTCCACTTGCGAGAAAAAAACTAGGAACAGGAGTAAAAGGCTCAATCTGCCAGCCGCCAGCGCAAAGTATCCCCGGCCCGCAGGGGAATCAATTCATCTGCGCCGAACGGAAAACGGTCGGGAACCGGTACCGGCTGGCGGAGCAGGGCAATGGATCCGGTATTGCGCGGCAGGCCGTAAAAATCCGCGCCGTGAAAGCTGGCGAAAGCTTCCAGTTTGTCCAGCGATCCTGCCGAATCGAACGCTTCGGCGTACAGTTCCAGCGCAGCGTAGGCGGTGTAACAGCCAGCGCAGCCGCAAGCGGCTTCCTTGTCATGGCGCGGATGCGGGGCGCTGTCGGTGCCGAGAAAGTATTTGGGGTTGCCGCTGATAGCGGCCTGGATCAAGGCCTGGCGATGGCGTTCGCGCTTGAGAATCGGCAGGCAGTAATAATGCGGCCGGACGCCGCCCTGGAAGATCGCGTTGCGGTTGTAGAGCAGGTGGTGGGCGGTGATGGTGGCNNTTGCGGTTGTAGAGCAGGTGGTGAGCAGTAATCGTGGCGGCGACCGTGGCCGGCGCCTCGCGCACGAAGTCCGCCGCATCTTGGGTAGTGATGTGCTCCAAGACGATCTTTAAGGCGGGGAAGTCGCGAATCAGCGGAATCAGAACCCGTTCGATGAAAACTGCCTCGCGGTCGAATAGGTCCACTTCTGGATCGGTAACCTCGCCGTGAACCAGCAGCGGCAATGCATGCAGCTGCATCGCTTCCAATACCGGGTAGATATTGTAAACGTCGGTCACGCCGGAATCGGAGTTCGTCGTCGCGCCGGCAGGATAGAGCTTGCAGGCGACAACATGGCCCGATTTCTTGGCGCGGCCGATTTCGGCAGGCGGGGTATTGTCGGTCAGATACAGGGTCATCAGCGGCTGAAACGGCAATCCTGCTGGCACTGCCTCCAGGATCCGAGTTCGATAGGCGAGTGCCCGTTCGGTGGTGGTCACCGGCGGTCGCAGATTAGGCATGATGATGGCGCGGGCGAANNGCCAGTCGTCGGGGCGGGTGAGGACGAGGATGTCCATGCGAGTTCCCAGGGAGTGTGAGGATAATTCCGTAACGGATTATAAGCTTCCAGGAAGGCCAAGCGTGCCGCGCAAGAGGATCGTTCGGGCAACGCCAATGATGGCCTGATAAACTTCTCGATTGATCCACCATCCGCACGTTTGCGGGAATCTTGCTTATGCCGACCACCACGATCCAAATCGAATTGCCGTCGCCCGCACCAGGCACGAAACGGATGTTGCAGGTCCATCGTTACGGCGTGCTTGGTGCGCGGCCCAAAGCGTATTTCCAGGCTGCTATCCACGCCGACGAAATTCCGGGTTTGCTGGTAGCGCAACATCTGCTGTGCGCTCTGGAACAAGCTCAAGCAGAAGGACGGATCGCCGGCGAGGTAGTGGTGGTGCCGGTCGCCAATCCTATCGGGTTGAGCCAGCATTTGAACGGGCGGCTGTTGGGGCGGTTCGATCACGAGGGCACCGGCAATTTCAATCGCAGCTTTCCCGATTTGGCGGCGCTCGCGCTGGAGCGGTTACGGGGGCGTTTGACCGCCGATCCGGCGGCGAACGTTGCCTTGATTCGCGAAGCATTGTGTGTAACTATATTAAATCATTCGTTAAATAAAGAAGCTGATGTCTTGAGGGCAGCGTTGCTGAATTTGGCCATCGATGCCGATTACGTTTTCGATTTGCATTGCGACGGAGAAGCGCTGTTACATCTATACGCATCCAAGCGGCAGCGCGACGAGGCCGTAGCGCTAGGTGCGGAACTGGGGGCGGCGGCAATTTTGCTGGAGGAAGAGCCGGGCGGTAACCCGTTCGATGAAGCTTGTGCCGGACCTTGGTGGAAATTGCGCGAATCGTTGGCTGGGGAGGGACCCATACCGCTGGCCTGTTTTGCGACCACGGTTGAACTGCGCGGTCAGGCGGACGTGAACGACGACTATGCGACGGCCGACGCGGCGGCATTGCTGCGTTTCCTGCAACGGCGCGGCATCGTTGCCGGCGATCCGGGGCCATTGCCGGAGCCGCGTTGCGAGCCGACGCCGTTGGATGGGGTTGATGTGTTGACCGCGCCGGCCGCCGGCGTGCTGGTTTATCGCAAGCGGTTGGGCGATTGGGTAACCTCCGGCGAGGTGGTGGCGGAGCTGGTGGACCCGCTCGGCGAACCGCCCGGCGCGGCGCGGACGCCGATTTGTGCCGCAACCGCCGGTCTGCTGTTCGCTCGCATGACCGAACGGCTGGTTCGGCCGGGACAGAAGTTCTGCAAGGTGGCCGGTCCGGAACCGTTGAGTTACCGTCAGGCCGGGAAGCTGTTGGAGGACTGAGGCGGCGGTTCCAGTCCGAAGAAAATGGAATCTTACGAGCGACGTCAGCGCATGGCCCGGAACGCCGATTGGCACTTGCTTACCGCTGCTGACGCAAATAGTTAGAGGAAAACCCACATGATCTTCTTTCGCCTTCGACACCTGATCGCCGCATGGCTGGCGGCGCTGACGTTGACTGGTGCCGTCTTTGCCGAAGAATTGGTCATTCCCGGTAGCGGCAACCCGGAGTATGTCCTGACGCAACTCGCCAAGGCATTCAACCAACGACAGAACCAGCACACCGTGACGATACCGACATCGACCGGAACCGCCGGCGCGCTGCGCGATGTCGAGGTGGGGACGGCCAGCCTCGGGCGAGTTGGCCGGCCGCTCAAGGAGGACGAGCGCAAAAAAGGCATCGTTTACGTTGCGCTCGGGCGCGATCCGGTCGTGTTTGCGGCGGGAGCAGGTGTCACGGCACGCAATATCACGCCGGCGCAGGCCGTGGATGTCTACAGCGGCAAGCTGACCGATTGGCGCGAACTGGGTGGCGATTCCGGTCCGATCCGGGCCATCGGGCGCGAGCCGACCGACGCATCCAGGCAAGCGATCACCCGCGTGATCAAGCCATTCGAGAACATCGAATACGGCGAGAACGTCAAGGTCGTGCATCTCGACCCAGAGCTGATCGCGTTGCTGGATCGGTTTCCGACCAGCTTCGGTGTCCTCAACCAATCAGCCCTCGGCGCCTGCAACAGCAAGATCGTTCATCTGGCGCTCGACGGCGTCGAACCGACAGCGGAGAATCTGGAAAAAGGACTCTACCCAGCGTGGTTGGAACTTGGCTTGATCTACAAGCCCGACGCCTTGACGCCAGCGGGTAAAGCATTTCTCGAATTTGTCCGGTCGCCCGCTGGCGAACGTATCTTGCGCGAACACGGCATTTTGCCCACCGTCTCCAGCAACTGACCGGGCTTGACCGGCGTGCCGCGCGTTACGGCGGGAATCGAATCTTGAGCGAAAGGGTGCTTGGCCGATGAAGTTCCGCCTCGACACCAACATGGCGCTGGTTTTGGTATTTGCTTTGCTGGCGACGCTCTCGCAAGGCGTTGCCTATCGGATATCGAGCGATCTGCTGGGCGCTACGATACGCGCACGCGAGATCGACAAGATCGACACGATCGGCCGGGTCATCGAGCGATTGATCGCCCAACAAAGCGTGCATCTCCAGCAAATAGCGCGACTCTTGGCGGCCAATAGCGAGCTATCGGCCGGGCTTGCCCGCCAGGAGCCGGATCGCACCGCGACGGTTGCGGCGCTTTTTGACCGACTCCAAGGCATCTCCGAGGCGGCGCTTTTGGAAGTCACCGACGATAAGGAAATCGTGGTCTATCGAGCCCACGACCCGATGCGCCGGGGGGATCGCGCCACGGGGTGGGGGGTGTACGAAGCCTTGGCCGGCGACAGTTTGCTGGTCAGCGCGCTCAGTGCGCGAGGTGTCGAGGTTCGCGCTATCGAGCCTTTGCGGACCGAAGGCAAGATCGTCGGCACGCTGAGCGTTGGTTTGTACCTCAACGAAAGCTTTATCAAGTCCTTGAGACGCGAGGTCAACGCAGATCTCGCGCTGCTGTTGCGCTCCGGTCAGGGAGTGGCTTCGGACCCCGCGCTGCTCTTCGATCCGGATTCCCAGGCCATGATCGAGGCTTTTCAGAAGAAAATACCTATCTACCGCGAAGATGTCGCTTCGCGCAAGACCCGTGTCTTCCTGCCGATACTCCTCGTCGATCAGGCTTTCGTGATCCTGATTCAACTCGACAGCGCCTCGGCTTACCGGTTGCTAGATCAAGATTTACAGCTTTCGGCGGCCTATGCGGCCCTGATTCTGGCGGGAAGTGTCCTGCTCGGAATTCTGACCTTGCGCTTCGTCATGCGGCCCTTGCGCCGGCTGCGCGCGCAAGCCGAGCGAACTGCCGTCGAAGTGACCGGCGAGCCCATTTCGACCGCAAACCAGGACGAAATTGCCGCCATAGTCCGGGTGCTAGAAACGCTGACCGAACGCCTGGTCAAACGCAACCGGGAGTTGGCCGAATCCAAGGCGGTAGCCGAATCGGCGAATCTCGCCAAGTCGCAGTTCCTGGCCACCATGAGCCACGAGATCCGTACCCCGATGAACGGTGTTCTGGGCATGGCGGAATTGTTGCGGGGGTCGGGGTTGAACGCCCAGCAGCGACGGTTCGTCGACATCATTTTGCACTCGGGTCAAGCGTTGCTGGCGGTCATCAACGATGTGCTGGATTTCTCGAAGATCGAAGCGGGCCGCCTGGAGCTGGAAAGCGTGGCCTTCAACCTGAGGGAACTCGTCGAGGAAACCGCCGCGCTGTTGGCCGGGCGGGCGCACAGCAAGGGTCTGGAGCTGGCGGTCGATCTGCCTGAGAATCTGCCGGCCGCACTGTGCGGCGACCCGACCCGGTTGCGGCAGATTCTGATGAACTTAGCGGGCAACGCCATCAAGTTCACCGAGCAGGGCGAAGTGGTGATCCGGCTGCGGTTGCTGGAGCGAGGCGAGCAAGCAGTGCGATTGCGGGTGGCGGTGCGCGACACGGGGATCGGAATTCAACCGGCGGATCGAGCCAAAATCTTCAAATCGTTTACCCAGGGGGACGGTTCCACCACCCGCCGTTTCGGCGGAACAGGGCTCGGGCTAGCCATCTCCAAACGGCTCGTGGAGTTGATGGGCGGCGAAATGGGGGTCGAGAGTGCACCGGGCGTCGGTTCGACTTTTTGGTTCACGCTCGATCTGGCCCGCGCCGAGGCGGTATCGCGTCCGGGTGGATCGCCCCGCACCGATCTACGAGGCGTGCGGGTGTTAGTGGTGGACGACAACGCCACCAACCGCGAAATTTTGCACCACCAATTGAGCGCATGGGGAATGCGCGAGACCGGCGCGGCGAATGGAGTCGAAGCGCTCGCCATGCTGCGCCAGGCCGTCCGGGCAGGCGCGGCTTACGAGCTTGCCATCCTCGACTGGCACATGCCCGAGATGGACGGCGTGGAGCTCGCTCGCCAGATTCGCGCCGACCCGGACCTGCGCATGCTGCGGCTTTTGATGCTCACGTCGAGCGACCCGAGTGATGGTGGTCACCGAGCCGCCGCCGCCGGGATCAATCGCTGCTTGCCCAAGCCCGTGCGCCAAGCCGAACTCCACGACACCCTGTGCCGGCTCGCGCGGCCTGCGGAGACGGTGGAACCGGCGAGCCGCCGATCCTCGATGCTCGGAAAATCGCCGCGCTTCGACAGCCGGGTGTTGGTGGCGGAGGATAACCCGGTCAACCAGGA
>DEHU01000131.1 GCA_002352125.1 Competibacteraceae bacterium UBA2792
GTGTCCACCGATTTCGACACCTCCGACCGCCTGTATTTCGAGCCGCTGACCTTGGAGGACGTATTGGAGATCGTTCGCAAGGAGCAACCTAAGGGCGTGATCGTTCAGTACGGTGGCCAGACGCCGCTGAAGTTGGCCCGGCCGCTGGAAGCCAACGGTGTGCCGATCATCGGTACCAGTCCGGATGCCATCGACCGCGCCGAGGACCGGGAGCGCTTCCAGCAGATGATCGACCGGCTCGGTTTGCTACAACCGCCCAATCGCACTGCCCGCGAGCCGGAGGAGGCGGTGCGGTTGGCTCGGGAAATCGGCTATCCGCTGGTGGTGCGACCCTCTTACGTGCTCGGTGGCCGGGCGATGGAGATCGTCCACGAGGAGGACGATCTGCGTCGCTACATGCGCGAGGCGGTGCAGGTTTCCAACGATTCGCCGGTGTTGCTGGACCGCTTCCTCAACGATGCGGTCGAGGTGGACGTGGACGCGCTTAGCGACGGCTCTGAAGTCATCATCGGCGGTATCATGGAGCATATTGAGGAAGCAGGGGTCCATTCCGGCGATTCGGCTTGCTCGCTACCGCCGTATTCGCTGGGCCCGGCGATTCAAGACCGGTTGCGTACCCAAGTCAGGGCAATGGCGCTGGAGCTGGGCGTGGTCGGCTTGATGAACACCCAGTTCGCCATCCAAGGCGATGATATTTATGTGCTGGAAGTGAACCCACGCGCCTCTCGAACGGTTCCTTATGTCTCCAAGGCTACCGGCCGGGCGTTGGCCAAGATCGCCGCCCGTTGCATGGTCGGGCAGAGCCTGCGTCAGCAAGGGGTGTTCGGCGAGGTGATTCCCACCTATTATTCGGTTAAGGAAGCGGTATTTCCCTTCGCCAAATTCCCCGGCGTCGATCCGCTGTTGGGGCCGGAGATGAAATCTACCGGCGAGGTCATGGGGGTGGGGCGCACCTTTGGCGAGGCGTTTGCCAAGGCACAACTGGCGGCGGGCGATCAACTGCCGCTTGGTGGCATGGCTTTCATCAGCGTGCGGGATGCCGACAAGTTCAAGGTGGTGGATGTGGCTCGCGAGTTGGCGCGGCTCGGTTTTGTGCTGATCGCGACCAAAGGGACGGCGAACGCCTTGCGCGCCCGTGGTCTCGACTGCGAAACCGTGCATAAAGTGGGCGAAGGCCGGCCGCATATCGTGGACATGATCAAGAACGACCAAATTCATTTGATCGTCAATACGACCGAAGGCAAGCGAGCCATAGCCGATTCCTTTTCCATCCGTCGCGAGGCGTTGATGCACAAAGTCAGCTATACCACCACTATCGCTGCTGCGCGGGCCACTTGCCAGGCCCTGCGTGAACTCGACAACGGAAACGTGAATTGTCTCCAGGATCTGCACCGGGAATTGCAAGCATGACCACTAGGGTACCGATGACTATCGCTGGCGCTGCCAAGCTGCGCGCGGAATTACACGAACTGAAGGCCGTGGCGCGACCGCGTATCGTTGCTGCCATCGCCGAAGCGCGCGCCCACGGCGATTTGAAGGAAAACGCCGAATATCATGCCGCTCGCGAGCAGCAGAGTTTTACGGAAGGACGCATCGCCGAAATCGAGACTAAGCTGGCGAACGCCCAGATCATCGACGTGACCACGTTACCGCCTTCGGACAAAGTAGTATTTGGTTCGACGGTGCTGTTGAGCGAGGAAGACAGCGAGGAAGACAGCGAGGAAGAAAAACGCTATCAGATCGTCGGGGAGGATGAGGCCGATATCAAGGAAGGTAAGATTTCCTTCGGTTCGCCTATCGCCCGGGCTTTGATCGGTAGATTCGCCGGCGATGTCGTCGATGTCCAGACTCCAGGTGGTCTGAAAACCTACGAGATCGTGGACGTACAGTATCTTTAACATCGTATCCGTGATCCAAGTGACTCCCTCCTTCTGGCGCTGTCGCCTTCTGGCGCTGTCGGCGGGGTTGCTGTTTGCCATCCTGCCGGTCTCGTCGATTCAGGCGGCCGATCTGGCCGATACCGTCAACAAGCTGAAGGCCAGTGTGGTGGCGGTCGGCACGGTTCGGCCCGCCCGCCAGCCACCGGCCGAATTTTTGGCTACTGGCTTTGTGGTAGGCGAAGGTCGGTATGTCGTGACTAACGCGCATGGTTTGCCGGACATGCTCGATCCGCAAGGCAAGGAAACATTGGCGATCTTCATCGGTCGCGGCAAACAGGTCGAATCGCGGAAAGCCACCAAGGTCGCCATCGATCCGATACACGATTTGGCCTTGTTGAAATTCGAGGGTTCGTCGCTGCCGGCGTTATCGCTGGGCGCGTCGCGGCCGTTGCGCGAGGGCCAAGATATCGCTTTCACCGGCTTCCCGCTCGGAGTCGTGCTGGGCCTGTTTCCGGTGACGCACAAAGGCATCATTTCTGCCATCAGCCCGGTCGCCATTCCCGCCTCGTCGTCGGCGCAACTAGATGGCGCCATCGTCAACCGGCTGAGGAGCGAACCGTTCGAGGTGTTGCAACTGGATGCAATCGCCTATCCTGGCAACAGCGGTAGTCCGCTTTACGAGCCGCGTACCGGTCGAGTTGTCGGTGTCATCAACAAGGTGTTTGTCCAGGAAAGCAAGGAAGCCGCATTAGAAAGGCCGAGCGGCATTACCTACGCGATTCCGATCTGTCATGCCCAGGCACTTCTCAAGCGGGCTGGCGTGTCGGGAAATTAATCGTCGGCAACGCGGGACGGAACCGGACCAAAAGGCTTTTCCCGCCGATCGACGAGTAGGAGCAAAAAATGAAGGCATCCCGCGGATGCCTTTTGTCGGGCTGGGAGCGAGGACGGCTCAGGACAAGCCATACTTGCGACGGAAGCGATCCACGCGGCCGGCGGTGTCGACGATTTTCTGCTTCCCGGTATAGAAGGGGTGGGAGTGGCTAGATACTTCCACCTTGACCAAAGGGTACTCCTTGCCATCGGTCCAGGTGATCTTTTCCTTGGTGTTGATGGTGGATCGGGTGAGGAACGCGAAGTCGGTTGAAATATCTTGAAACACAACCTCGCGGTATGCGGGATGAATGTCTTTTTTCATGGTTGCCAAAACGTTGTCGAGGTGGTGAGACCGGTTTGTGACGCACCGTTGCCAGCGCGCCGTTACCAGTATCTGGTAGATAGTTTAAACGTCGCACTATAGCTAGTCTCGGAGTCGGCACGCAAGACCGCATGCACTTGATTCCAGGAAGCTCTCTTCATCTCATCTCTAGAGATGCGTTTTTTCGATCTCGCCATCCAGGAAAATCCGATGGATCACCAACCCAAGATCGGTTTTATCAGCCTCGGTTGTCCAAAAGCGTTGGTGGATTCCGAGCAAATTCTAACTCGTTTGCGGGCCGAGGGTTACGGTGTGGTGCCAAGCTACGAGACAGCAGATTTGGTGGTGGTTAACACCTGCGGCTTCATCGACGCAGCCGTCGCCGAATCGCTGGATGCTATCGGCGAAGCGCTGACCGAGAACGGCAGGGTGATCGTCACCGGCTGTTTGGGTGCGAAGGACAGTGTAGTGCGAGACATACATCCGAGCGTGCTGGCCGTTACCGGCCCGCACGCCTGCGAAGAAGTGTTAACGGCAATCCACGCCCATCTGCCTCGGCCACACGATCCATTCCGGGATTTGGTGCCACCGCAGGGTGTCAAACTGACTCCTCGCCATTACGCGTACCTCAAGATTTCCGAAGGCTGCAATCATCGTTGTACGTTTTGCGTTATTCCGCAACTGCGCGGCGATTTGGCTAGCCGGCCGGTGGGCGAGGTGCTGCGGGAGGCGGAAATTTTGGTCCGGTCGGGTGTCAAGGAATTGCTGATCATTTCTCAGGATACCAGTGCCTATGGAGCGGATGTGCGTTACCGAACTGGTTTTTGGAACGGCCGCCCCCTCAAGACGCATATGACCTCTCTCGTGGCCGCGCTGGGCGAACTTGGGGTATGGGTGCGATTGCATTACGTTTATCCCTATCCCCATGTGGACGAAGTGGTACCCCTGATGGCGGAGGGCAGGCTGCTTCCCTATCTAGACGTGCCACTCCAGCACGCTAGTCCGCGAATCTTGAAAGCCATGAAGCGGCCTGCCAACGCTAGCGGTACTTTGGAACGCATCCGTCGCTGGCGGGAAATCTGCCCGGATTTGACTTTGCGCAGCACTTTTATCGTCGGGTTCCCGGGGGAAACGGAACAAGATTTCGAACGGTTACTAGCGTTTCTTGCAGAAGCGGAACTGGATCGAGTCGGCTGCTTCGCGTACTCGCCGGTCGCCGGTGCCGTGGCCAACCAGTTGCCCGATCCGGTTGCCGAAGAGGTCAAACAGGAACGGCAGGCCCGACTGATGGCGTTGCAGGCGACGATCAGCGCGGAGCGCCTGCGCCGCAAGATCGGCCGCACTCTCGCCGTATTGGTCGATGCCATCGACGAAGAAGGAACGGCCATCGCCCGATCTACCGCCGATGCGCCGGAAATTGACGGAGTAGTATACGTGGCGAACGGCGCGAATCTTCCGGTCGGCGAGTTGGCCGAAGTTCGGATTCTGGATACGGACGAGCATGATTTATATGCGGAAGTTGCCGTGGTGAAGGAAACGAAAAACAAACCCCGCCAGAAAGATGGCGTTCGGGGCAAGCGCCGCTCGTAACGAGCTACTTGGAGTAGCCTGGGTTCACCGGCGGCGTTGGCGCAGCAATCGGTTTGCCGCCGGGTAGGATGCGATTGATTGGAAGACGAGCTTAAATTTCCACCATTTCGAAATCATCTTTGGTCGCTCCGCACTCGGGACAGGTCCATGTCAGCGGCACGTCTTCCCAAGGGGTGCCGGGTGGAATACCATCTTCGGGCCAGCCTTTTTCTTCGTCGTAAATAAATCCACAGATCAAGCACATATATTTTTTCATTTGGTTCGTTGTTTCCGGTTGCAGGAATTTTGAGAATTTTTGCGAACGCTATTGTCCCATGCCGACGCATCGCGAAAAACCCGAAGCGTTTGCTAGAATTCAATTTGGTGTACAGTCGGCTACCTGTTCCGTCGTGGAGTTCGCTTTGATCCCAACGAGCGCGTCAACTATACCCGTCGTCATGGCTCTGGCCGGGAACGATCCTTGCGGTGGAGCCGGTATTCCCGCCGATGTCGAAACCATCGTCAGCCTAGGTTGCCATCCTGCTCCTGTCATCACCGCGCTGACCGTGCAGAATACTCACGACGTCCAAGCGTTGCTACCGGTCGATTCGGAGCACATAGTGGCCCAGGCTCGCGCGATTCTGGACGATATGCCGGTGGCAGCATTCAAGATCGGGGTGGTCGGTAGCGTCGAAAATGTCGCTGTCCTGCACGATCTGTTGACCGACTATCCCGACGTTCCGGTAGTTCTCGACCCGGTGCTGGCCGCCGGTGGCGGTACCGAGTTGGCCAACGCGGCGTTGATCGATGCCATCCGAACTCTGCTGCTGCCCCTCGCCACCGTTCTGACGCCCAACAGCATCGAAGCGCGTCGGCTGGCGCCGGAGGGCGATACCTTGAATGCCTGTGCCATGGCCTTGCTAGCGCGCGGTTGTCGGTACGTGCTGATCAGCGGCGGACACGAGCCGACCGCAGATGTCGTCAACACCCTGTACGGCAACAATCGCCTGCTGGAAACCTTTCGCTGGCCGCGCCTGCCGAACCAGTATCACGGTTCCGGCTGTACCCTGGCTACCGCTATTGCTGCCTTGCTCGCTCAAGGCCACACGCTGCATTCGGGGTCTTCCAATTCCGTCATCTACCGGGCTCAAGACTATACTTGGCGATCTTTGGAAGCGGGATATCGGGCTGGTGGCGGGCAACTGTTGCCCAATCGGTTGTTTTGGGCCACCGCTTGCCGAGATCGGCCATGAGCAAGCCGGCCTGTCGTGGTCTCTATGCGATCACCGACGCCTTTTTGTTGCCCGACGACCGTCTGGTGGCCGCAGTCGAACGAGCCGTACTCGGTGGCGCCCGCCTGGTTCAGTATCGCGATAAAAGCCGCAACGACGCCCGGCGGTTGAGCCAAGCGCACGCGCTAAACGAGTTGTGCCGTCGCCACGAAGTCCCGTTGATCGTCAACGACGACGTGGATCTTGCGGCCCGAGTCGGTGCGGCGGGCGTCCACATCGGCAGGGACGACCCAGCGTTCGCGACCGCTCGCGCTCGATTGGGGGAGACCGCGCTGATCGGCGTATCCTGCTACGACCGGTTGGACTTGGCGTTGGACGCGGAACGCGCGGGAGCCGATTACGTCGCGTTCGGTGCGTTTTTCCCTTCTCCGACCAAGCCGGAAGAGGTCCATGCCCCGCTTAGCCTGCTGCGGGAAGCCAGGGCTACCTTGAATATCCCCATCGTCGCCATCGGCGGCATCACTCCCGATAACGCGCCGTTATTGCTGGGAGCCGGTGCCGATGCGCTGGCCGTGGTCAGCGCGGTGTTTGCCCAACCCGACGTTCGGGGCGCTGCCTGCCGCTTCGCTGTCCTGTTCGCTTGAGGAGTACTACCAATGAGCCGTTCCGAAGAGTTGTTTAGCGAAGCGCAGCGCTATATTCCCGGTGGCGTCAATTCGCCCGTGCGCGCCTTTCGCGGCGTCGGCGGTACACCGATCTTTTTCAAGCGTGGCGAAGGCGCTTATCTATATGATGAGGATGGTCGTCGCTACATCGATTACGTTGGTTCTTGGGGGCCGATGATCGCCGGCCATGCCCACCCGGCGGTGGTTCGCGCCGTCCAAGAAGCGGCCGCCAACGGTCTGAGCTTTGGTGCTCCCACCGCGCTCGAAACCGCGATGGCCCGCAAAATTCAGGAATTGGTTCCGTCCATGGAGCTGGTGCGGATGTGCAACTCCGGTACCGAGGCCACGATGAGCGCCATCCGTTTGGCCCGTGGTTTCACCTCTCGCAACACGATCATCAAATTCGAGGGCTGCTATCACGGTCACTCCGATTCTTTGCTGGTTAAAGCGGGTTCTGGCGCGTTGACCTTGGGCGTGCCGACTTCGCCCGGCGTACCGGCGGCGCTGGCGGCTTATACCGTCACGTTGCCCTACAACAACCTGCTGCAAGTCCGCGAGGTATTCAACAAGATCGGCGAGGAAATCGCCGGAATCATCGTCGAGCCGGTCGCCGGTAACATGAACTGCATTCCGCCTGCACCGGGTTTTCTGGCTGGGCTACGCCAGCTCTGCGACCGCTATGGCAGCGTGCTGATTTTCGATGAGGTGATNNCGTCACCCCGGATCTCACCACGCTCGGCAAGATTATCGGCGGCGGGATGCCGGTCGGCGCATTTGGCGGCAAACGGGCGATCATGGAGAAACTGGCGCCGCTCGGTCCGATCTATCAGGCCGGTACGCTGTCGGGTAATCCGGTGGCGATGGCGGCGGGACTGGCGACGCTGGAATTGATCTCCGCGCCCGGTTTCCACGACGAACTCGCAGCCAAAACCCAACGCCTGTGCGACGAGTTGGTCACTGCGGCCCGCGAAGCGGGCGTGTTGTTGACGGCGAACTACGTCGGCGGAATGTTCGGTATTTTTTTCGCGGAAGAACCGGTTACCACTTACGCGCAAGCCGTCGCGTGCGACATCGAGCGATTCAAAGTATTTTTTCGAGGCATATTGGCGGAAGGCGTGTATCTGGCACCATCGGCTTTCGAGGCTGGCTTCCTGTCGTCCGCGCACACCGACGAAGACATCGACGCAACGATCTCGGCCGCTTGGCGAGTGTTCGCGCGCATCTGAACGTTTTGCGGGAAGCTCCAGGCGGTCGCATCCGTTTGCCGAACCCTCAAGCGCTTTTGACTGACTGTTTAGTTTGCCAAAATATCTTGGCCGGATTGCAGGAGGCCGGCGCCGATCTCGACTTCATTCTCGCTCGGCAGGCATCGAAAGAAAACGCTTGACCGATCATTCAGGGCAGCCATGCAAAAGGAGATCGAAATGAAGCGTATTTACTTCTTGGTTCCGCACATCGATGTAGCGAAAAAGATCGTGGACGAACTGCTGCTCGCTCGCATCGAAGAACGACACATCCACCTTTTGGCCAAGCGCGGCACCCCGCTCGAAGATTTACCCGAAGCCTCTTTTCTGCAGAAAAGCGACTTGATCCCAGCGATGGAGCGGGGTTTGGCGCTGGGTGGTACGGTCGGTACGCTCGCGGGTTTGGCCGCTGTTGCGCTCGGCCCGGTGAGCTTGGTGGTGGCGGGCGGCGGGATAGTTTTGGCCGGTGGACTGGCCGGCGCCGGCGTCGGAGCCTGGATCAGCGGAATGGTGGGATTAAATGTCGGGAATACCCGGCTAAAACCTTTCGAAGAGGCGATCGAGCGAGGCGAGTTACTGATGATGATCGATGTGCCACGCGATCGGGTAGAGGAGATCACCGCACTGGTCGCAACCCATCACCCCGAAGCTCACCCCGAAGGTACGGAGCCGACCATTCCTGCGTTTCCGTAAGGCGGGATTGGACAGCCCACAAATCGCGAAGGACATCGATTAGGTTTTCGCGGATCAATTTGAGGTTGATCGCTTGGGATTGAAGACACTTACCTGCATTGATTAAGAATTGATGGCAATAAAGTATGACGATGGCGGGCGTTCTCCAACGGATCGGCAAATGCCCGCCGCAACGCTAGCGGTCGAAAAACCGATTTTGGCCAGTTCTTCGGCCAGTGCCACGCCGCAAAACCATGCATCGACTCTTCGCCGATCTTTGGCGGTGCCAGCTTACGTTCGGAAGCTCGGCCGTTCGCTAAATCTATGGACATTCTGACCGACGTCATCTTGCGTGCTGGTCGCTCGGCAGTGGAATTGTCGCTGTTCGTGCTGCTGCCGGTAATGGTGGTTATGCTGTCGTTGATGCGCCTGTTGGAAGCGCGGGGTGTGCTCGATTGGATCGTGCATCGGTTTACGCCACTGCTCAAACCGATCGGCTTGACCGGACTTGGCGTTTTCGCCGCGCTGCAAATCGGTTTCGTGAGTTTCGCCGCGCCCGTCGCAACGCTCGCGATGATGGAACAGCGTGGTGTTTCAGATCGCCATATTGCTGCCACGTTGGCGATGGTGATGGCGATGGCTCAAGCTAATGTCGTGATTCCGATGGCGGCGATAGGGTTGGATTTCGGTATGACGCTCGGGTTGTCGGTACTCGGTGGTTTGCTGGCAGCCGCCGCGACGTACCACTGGTTCGGTCGGGGCTTATCCGTCGAAGAGGGTACGCTGGACGAAACCTTGCACCACGCCGTGGCGAACAGCACGAAGGGTGTGCTCGACGTGATCAATCGAGCTGGCGCCGAAGCGTTCAAAATCGCGGTGGGATCGATTCCGATGCTGGTTCTCGCCTTGGTGGCGGTGATGGCGTTGCGTGCGGTCGGTGCGATCGACGCGCTCACCCACTACTTGGCGTCTTTCATGGCGATGCTCCGTTTGGATCCGGCCATGATCCTGCCTACGCTGACCAAATACATCGCCGGTGGTACGGCAATGATGGGAGTTATGGACGAGATGCTTCGCAGCGGCGCCGTAACGGTGGCCACCCTCAATCGCGGGGCTGGTTTCTTGATTCATCCGCTCGATCTTGCGGGCGTTGCGGTCCTCGTTTCGGCTGGCCATCGCGTTGCTAGCGTCTGGCGTCCGGCGGTACTCGGTGCGGTGGTAGGTATCGCGACGCGCACCGTCGGTCACGCGCTGCTTGCTGCTTGATACTATCGATGTCGTGGATCGTTCCAGCCGCAAACCCGAGAAGGGGATAACGAGGCGGCAGTTGGAAAATTTCGATAGCATGTGATTGCCATTAGTTACAATGGCGGAGTGGAGGATCCTTCGATCCCGGCCATACCGGATTCGGGGTAACGCGCGCCCGCTACCCGTTCTGGCTCAAATAGGCTGTCGAGTTCTGCGATCTCGGCAGGGGTGAGGCGAATGGTCGCTGCCGCGATGTTCTGCTCCAGATAGGCAATACGGCGCGTACCGGGAATCGGAACGACGTGCGGATGCTTGGAAAGCAGCCATGCCAAAGCGACTTGGGCATTGGTGAGATTCCGGGCGTCGGCGAAGGTCGTTAGGCCTGCCACCAATTGGCGGTTGTTCTCGGCGGCACTGCCAACAAAGCGCGGGTTGTTGCGACGGAAATCGTTCTGGGCCAGATTGGTGGTGTCAAAAGCGCCAGTGAGGAAAGCCCGGCCCAGCGGGCTGTATGCTACGAACGTGGTTCCCTGCTCGGTGCAGGTGGCCAGCATAGCCTGTTCCGGTTCCCGGTTCCAAAGCGAATATTCGCTCTGGATCGCGGCAATGGGATGTACCGTCGAAGCCCGGCGCAGGGTATCGGACGATACTTCCGACAGGCCAATTTGGCGAACCTTGCCGACGGCCACCAACTCCGCCATGGCGCCAACCACATCTTCGATAGGCACGGCTTGATCGCGGCGATGGCAATAGTAAAGGTCGATACAATCGATTCCAAGGCGCGACAAAGATGCTTCGGCGGCGGCGCGGATGTAGTGGGGTGAATTGTCGATACGGCGCTCGTGATGTCCCGGTTCGCGCACGATACCGAATTTGGTGGCAACGACGGCTGCATTGCGCCGCCCTCGCAGAAATCGACCGAGCAACCGTTCGTTGTGACCGTGGCCGTAGGTATCAGCGGTATCGAAGAAATTGATGCCGAGATCGAGCGCGCGGGCCAATGTTTCCAGAGA
Organism: Competibacteraceae bacterium UBA2792; assembly: GCA_002352125.1. Lineage (GTDB taxonomy): Bacteria > Pseudomonadota > Gammaproteobacteria > Competibacterales > Competibacteraceae > Competibacter_A. The sequence goes on from DEHU01000131.1 coordinate 10,722, forward strand.
GGCGCTGTCGTCGCTCTCGCCGTAGAATTCGCTCATGCCCATACAGCCCATACCAAGGGTGGAAACCATAACATTACGACCAAGTTGGCGTTGTTCCATAGCAACCTCCTCGCAAACGCTGAGAGCTGAAAAATCTGGACCAGGAGCTTGATGGATGCGCTTGAGCAGAGAATCCGAGGCCGGATCCGATGAAACAAGCCTACTGGGGGATAGAGTGCGCGACAATCCAAATAAAATTCATTACAATATTGAATAATTTTCAACAATATGCCATCGGTCCCTACGTCGGAACTGCATATCTTTGTCACAGTCGCCCGCTTGCGCAGTTTCCGTAAGGCCAGCGTAGCATTGGGTGTTTCTCCATCGGCCTTGAGCCATACCCTGCGAGGCTTAGAAGAACGTCTGGGCGTAAGACTGCTCAACCGAACCACGCGCAGCGTGGCGCCCACCGAAGTAGGCCATCGGTTGTTGCAGCGCCTCGGCCCTGCCTTTGAGGAAATTGAAGGGGCGCTGGAAGAGGTCAACGCTTTTCGCGCCACTCCCACCGGCACGCTTCGGCTTAACGTCCCCCGAGCGGCGGCCGAGCTGGTTCTCGCGCCTCTCTTGGCGCCCTATCTCTCCGCTAATCCGGGGATGCGAATCGAGATGGTGACCGACGACGCTTTAGTGGACATCGTGAAGGAAGGTTTCGATGCCGGTGTCCGTTTTGGAGAAACCGTTCAGCAAGATATGGTGGCCATTCCTCTGGGACCACGCCAGCGTTTCGTCGTGGTGGGAAGTCCGGCTTATTTGGAGCGCCACGGTGTACCCCAATGTCCAAGCGATCTCCGCGACCACGCATGTATTTGTAGGCGTTTTCCCGATGGCTTCGTTTATCGCTGCTGGGAATTTGTTCGGGACGGCAAAAAGATAGAGGCAGACGTGGATGGTCCTTTGACGTTGGGGGATACGGCGCTCATGGTCCGGGCTGCCGAAGATGGAATTGGTCTTGCCTACGTCTACGAGCAATATGCTCGCGGCGCCCTTGATACCAACCGTTTAGCTATCGTATTGGACGATTGGTGCCCAGCAGTCCCCGGCTTCTTCCTCTATTATCCAGGCCGCAAGCGGTTGCCGGCCGGATTGCGCGCGTTTGTCGATCTCGTCCGCGAGACGACCGCATCACCTTTATGGCGCCGGTAGCCGCCCGGGTTTTTTTGCGCACGAAAGACTCTTGAGGAAACTTGTGGGGTGCGTATTATCTAAATGTCAGCCCATGACAACCAACGAAATGGCGTGCCTCGTGTTGCCGCCAAACGTCCGAAAATCGTTCTCTCGTCGCCAAACGTAGCGCTAGCACCATGAGCAAGGAATATTCGTCGTCCCCCGATCAGGAACGCGGTCTCGTCGTGGAGCCGGCAAAGCCCGAACTCAAGCATCCACCGCTGTACAAAGTGGTGTTGCTGAACGATGACTATACGCCAATGGATTTTGTGGTGCGGATATTGGAAAACTTTTTTGGGATGAATCGGGAAAAAGCAACCCAAGTCATGTTGCATGTCCACACCCGTGGTCGGGGGGTGTGCGGGGTCTATACTCATGAAATTGCGGAAACCAAGGTGGCGCAGGTGAACGAGTTCTCCCGTCGGCACCAGCATCCGTTGTTATGCACCATGGAAGAGGCTTGAATTGAAAACCACTCCAGCGCGATTCGAGGTTTGAATTATGTTAAGCAAGGATCTGGAATTCTCCATCAATCTTGCTTTCCGCGAGGCGCGGGATCGGCGCCACGAATTTATGACCGTGGAACATCTGCTTCTGGCCCTCCTGGATAATCCAGCGGCGGCGGAAGTGCTGCG
>DEHU01000281.1 GCA_002352125.1 Competibacteraceae bacterium UBA2792
TTGTTCGCCGCGCTCGGCTGGCAAACGGTGTCGGTGATGGGGGAGACCTTCGGACCCTCACTCCCGGCCCCGCTCCCGGAGGGCGATGGGAGAATTTGGCTGGGGCGCGAAACCAAGAGCGAGGTGGTGCTGCTCAATCGCCTCCGCGCTGCCCTCGGCAAATTCAATCCCACCCTGCCGCCGGAAGCGCTCGGCGCCGCCATCGACGAACTGACCCGCGACCGCTCGGCGATGAGCTTGGCAGCGGCTAACCGCGAAGTGTATCGGCTGCTCAAGGACGGTATTCCGGTTTCGGTGCCCGACCGCGAAATCCTCACCTCCGGCTCATCTCCCAAGGGGCAAGGGGGGCAAACCACCGAGCGGCTGCGCGTCATCGACTGGGAACATCCCGAAAACAACGATTTCCTACTGGTCAGCCAATTCAGCGTCACCGGCGCGCTCTANNCAGCTCAGCGTGGTCGGCAGCCTCTACACCTGCCGGCCCGATCTCGTCGGCTTCGTCAACGGCCTGCCCTGGGTGGTGATCGAACTCAAGAAACCCGGCGTGCCGGTGCGCGCCGCCTTCGACGAGAACCTCACCCACTACCAGCAACAGATTCCGGCGTTGTTCTGGTTCAACGCGCTACTCATCGCCAGCAACGGCACCGATAGCCGCGTCGGCTCGCTCACCGCCGGCTGGGACCGCTTCTTCGAGTGGAAGCGCATCGAGCGCGAGGACGAACCGCGCCGCGTGTCGCTGGAAGTGATGCTACGCGGCACCTGCGACCGCACCCGCTTGCTCGATTTGGCCGAAAATTTCACGCTGTTTTCCGAACACAAGGCCGGGCTGGTCAAGATCATCGGCCAAAACCACCAGTTTCTCGGCGTGAACAACGCCATCGCCTCGATGCTCGAAGCGCGCCAGCTCGGCCACGGACGCGGCGGCGTGTTCTGGCAAACGCAAGGCAGCGGCAAAAGCTTCTCGATGGTGTTCTTCGCACAAAAGGTGCTGCGGAAACTGGCCGGCAACTGGACCTTCGTGATCGTTACCGACCGCGTGGAGCTGGACGAACAGATCGCCAAGACTTTCAAGGCCACCGGCGCGGTATCGGAAGCCGAAGGCGACGCCTGCCATGCCGCCAGCGGCGCCCATCTGCGCGAGCTGCTGCGCGGCAACCACCGCTACGTCTTCACGCTGATCCACAAGTTTCAAATGCCGGAACGGCTTTGCGACCGCGCCGACGTGATCGTGCTGACCGACGAAGCGCACCGCAGCCAGTACGATACCTTGGCGCTCAACATGCGCGCCGCCTTGCCCAAGGCGATGTTCCTGGCCTTCACCGGCACGCCGCTGATCGCGGGCGAAGAGCGCACCAAGGAAGTCTTCGGCGACTACGTTTCGATCTACGATTTCCGGCAATCGATTGAAGATGGCGCCACCGTGCCGCTGTTCTACGAAAACCGCACGCCGGAATTGCAGCTCGTCAATCCCGACCTCAACGACGACCTCTACCGGCTGATCGAGGATGCCGAACTCGACCCTGCACAGGAGGCCAAGCTGGAGCGCGAACTCGCTCGCCAGTACCACCTCATCACCCGCGACGACCGGCTGGAGACGGTGGCGCAGGACATCGTGCGGCATTTTCTCGGGCGTGGTTTCATCGGTAAGGCGATGGTGGTGTCCATCGACAAGGCGACCGCGCTCAAGATGCACGACAAGGTCAAGCGGCACTGGGTGGCGGAAACCGAGCGAGTGCGGCAGGAACTCGATACATTGGTCTACCAACCCCAAGGCGGGGAAAGATCGCCAGAACAGGCCCGGTGCGATCTGCGTTTGGCTACGTTGAGGCGACGCCTCGCGGTGCTCACCACCACCGACATGGCGGTGATCGTCTCGCCGGGGCAGAACGAAATCGCCCAAATGCGGACGCTGGGGCTGGACATCGCGCCGCACCGCCAGCGGATGAACGAGTCGCAGCCGGGCCTCGACGAGAAGTTCAAGGATGTGGATGACCCGTTGCGTTTGGTTTTCGTCTGCGCCATGTGGCTCACGGGTTTCGATGTGCCGAGCTGCTCGACGGTGTATCTCGACAAGCCGATGCGCAATCACGCGCTGATGCAAACCATCGCCCGCGCCAACCGCGTCTTTCCCAGTAAACACAGCGGCGTGATCGTCGATTACGCCAACGTTTTCGCCTCGCTGGAGCAGGCGCTGGCGATCTACGGAGCAGGCAAGGACGGCAAAAGTCCGGTCAAGGACAAGCGGGAACTGGTCGAAGCACTGCGCGAGGCGATAATCGATGCGACGGCTTTCTGCGCCGAGCAGGGTGTGATGCTAACTGGGATCGAGGGGCTTCCGGCCGGTGGACTGGAGCGTTTGCAGGCGATGGAGGACGCCATGAACGCGCTGATTTCGCCCGATCCGCTACGCCGTGACTTCCTCGGACACGAACGGCTGGTGAGCACGCTCTACCGGGCGGTGAAACCCGATCCGGCGGCGCTGGAGTTCGCGGGCCGCGTCGCTGGGCTCACCGCGCTGGCCGAAGCCATCCGCGCCACGCTGAACCCGAACCCGCCCGGCATCGCGCAGGTGATGGGCAGCATCAACGGCCTGCTCGACGAATCCATCACCGGCCACGCAATCCGCGAGCAGGGACCGCCAGCGCTCGATCTCTCCAAGATCGACTTCGAGGCGTTGGCGCAGCGCTTCAAACGATCCAAGCACCAGAACACCGACCTCGAAGTGCTCAAGGCCGCGATCCGTGCCCAACTGGAAAAGATGATCCAGTTGAACCGCACCCGCGCCGATTTCGCCGAAAAGTTCGAGGCGCTGATCGAGAACTACAACGCCGGTAGCCGCAGCATCGAGGAGCTGTTCGAAGAATTGCTCAAGCTTTCCAATGGCCTCGACGACGAACAACGGCGCCACGTTCGCGAGCAGATGAGCGAGGAAGAACTGGTGATCTTCGATATCCTCACCCGTCCCGCTCCCGAACTGACCGCCGAAGAACGCGCCGAAGTGAAGAAGATCGCGCGCGAGCTACTGGCGAAACTCAGGGGATTGCTGGTCCTCGGCTGGCGGCAGAAATCGACCGCCCGCTCGCAGCTCAAACTGACCATCGAGGATACCCTCGATGCCGGTTTGCCCCGCGCCTACACGCCGGAGCTGTACCAGCAGAAATGTTCGGCGGTGTTCGAGCATGTGTACGAGAGTTATCCGGAGCGGAATGCGGGGGTTTATGCACGATTCGCGTAAAGAGATGGTCGTGTTCGACCGCCGGGGTCCACATTGCCGCCACGCGGCATCATCGGCCCGGTAGCATGGCAATGGACACCATCGCCGCCGTCGCCACGCCACCCGGAAAGGGCGGCATCGGCGTGATCCGGCTGTCCGGGCCGGTGGTGCCCGCTATCGCTGCGGCTCTGCTCGGAAAATTGCCGGCGCCGCGTCAAGCGATCCTGCGCCGCTTCCGTTCCAACGATGGCGAGGTCATCGACGAAGGGATTGCCCTCTATTTTCCCGCCCCGCATTCCTTCACCGGCGAGGACGTGCTGGAACTGCAAGGCCACGGCGGGCCGGTGGTCATGGATTTGCTGCTGGCGCGCGTATTGGAACTCGGCGCGCGACCGGCTCGCCCCGGCGAATTTTCCGAGCGCGCCTTTCTCAACGACAAGCTCGATCTGGCTCAAGCCGAAGCGATTGCCGACCTGATCGCCAGCGACACCGCCGCCGCCGCTCGCGCCGCGTTGCGTTCGTTGCAAGGCGAATTTTCCCGGCGGGTGCAAGGCTTGGTCGAAGGGTTGATCGAGTTGCGGATGTATGTCGAAGCGGCCATCGACTTTCCCGAAGAGGAAATCGATTTTTTGGCCGATGGGGTCGTTGCGACGCGCTTGGGCGAGTTACGGGAACGACTGAGTACCTTGCAAGCCGCCGCCGGCCAGGGACGATTACTACGCGATGGTATGACGGTGGTGATCGCCGGACGGCCGAACGCCGGCAAATCCAGCTTGCTCAACCATCTGGCGGGGCGCGAGGCGGCCATCGTCACCGCCATTCCCGGCACCACGCGCGACGTGTTGCGCGAACACATCAGCATCGACGGAATGCCTTTGCACGTCATCGATACCGCCGGTTTGCGCGATAGCGACGATTTGGTGGAACAGGAAGGTATCCGTCGCGCTTGGGCCGAGATCGAAACCGCCGACCGGATTTTGATGGTGGTGGACGATCGATTGAGTCTGACCACCGAAGAAAAGGCGCTGCGGGAGCGGTTGCCTGCGAATACGCCGGTCACAGTGCTTTACAACAAAATCGATCTCAGTGGCCGGTCGCCGTTGGTCCGCGATGGCCAGTGGGGAACGGAAATTCTGCTGTCGGCCAAGACCGAAGCGGGCTTGGACTTATTGCGCGAACATTTGAAATCCTGCATGGGTTATCACGGCAGCGAAGAGGGAACATTCATGGCTCGCCGCCGGCATCTGGAGGCGCTGGAACAGGCGACGGCGGCGCTGGAGCGCGCGGTCTATCAACTGGAAATTTATCGCGCCGGCGAACTGGTCGCCGAAGAGTTGCGCGAGGCGCAAAACGCCCTGTCGGAAATTACCGGCGAATTTACGTCCGACGATTTGCTATCGAGGATTTTTTCCAGTTTTTGTATCGGGAAGTAGTCGATCTGGTGTCGTGGCCGCATTACCAGCGCAGCTCGGACGATCCGCTACAGGACGTGGATTTTGTTGAGTCGTGGTTTCTGCCTCCTCGTTCGATTCGTGCTCAGCGGGACCGCACCCGCCCGCCGGGCTCGAAACGCCAAGGGCGGGAAATGAGCAAAACATCGTAACGCTGGCGTAATTCGGACGAGAAAGGCGCGTAGGGCGCACCGAGCCGAACGATGCGTTGCGCTGCCTGGTCAAGCTCGGCATTGCCGGAAGAACGCACGATTCGAACCTCTTTCAAAGTGCCATCGGCGCGAATGGCGACATCCAGCACCGGACCGGTGTTCAAATTCAATTTGCGGGCGATTTCGGGAAAGTTCATTTCGCCGATTTGTTCGACCTTGCGAACCCAGGCCGCGATATAAAAACCTTCCAGCGATTGCGTGTCGTTCGGGCTGACTCGCTTGCTGCGGATTCCGGCGTTCGCTCGCCGCTGGGTTTCCGCCTCCAAACCGGCGATTTGGCCGAGTAGCGCACCGCTATCCAACCGGCCGCGAGGGGCGCTTCCTGCCGATTGCCCCGACCGTCGAGTGGGCCGGGCCGGTTCGAGTGCGGTCACTGCCGGGGCCGGTTTGGCGATGGCCGGCACGGTCGATTTGATCGGTGGAGATATCGTTTCACGCGGTTTAGTGGCCGATTTGTTCGATGGGGCCGATGCCGCTTTCTCGGGCGGTTTGGCCGCTTTTGGTGACGGGGCTGGTTTGGGAGCCGTTCGCGGTGCTGGTGCAATGTTAGCGGCGGCAGGTGGTTTAGCTGGTGTGGCCGGTTTCGATATCGGCTTGGTCGCGGGCGCCGGCTGTGGCGGAGGAGGTGGCGTTGGTTTGGCTGTGGCTATGGGCGATGGTTGCGATGCAGGTGCAGGCTCCTCGACCGGCGCGGATTGCGGCGGAGCGACCGGCAGCGGTTCCGGCGCTGGAGCGGCTACCGGATTCGGGGCAGCAACGGCGACGGATGCAGCGCCGGAACCGGTTTCCGGCACCGTCGCCGCCGAAGGAGCCGGTTTCGCAATGCGTGATCGTTCCGCCGGCGGCAATAGCACGACATCGAAGCGAAGCGGCTTGGGATAGCGAAGCGACCACCAATCGGCCGGAATGCCAAAAAGCAGCACGGCGTGCAGGCCGAGCGCCAGCAGCAGCGCCAGCGTCAGCCGGCTGGCGTCATCCGGGCCCCGGGCGATGGTGTTCATCCGTCACCGCTGGTGCTCGGCGCCCTAGCCGCCGTTCGATGGCAGCCATCAAATCGCCGCCGATGTCCAGCCCGAACTGGGCGTCCAGCTCCCGTGCGCAGGTGGGGCTGGTGACGTTGATTTCGGTCAGGTAGTCGCCGATCACGTCCAGCCCGACGAACAGCAAGCCCATTTCCCGCAGCTTGGGCGCCACTTGCGCGCAAATCCAGCGGTCGCGTTCGCCGAGCGGCACCCCTTCGCCGCGACCGCCGGCCGCCAAGTTGGCGCGGGTTTCGCCGGCTTGCGGAATCCGCGCCAGCGCGTAGGGAACCGGCTCGCCGTCGATCAACAGGATGCGCTTGTCGCCGGCTAAAATTTCCGGTACGTAACGTTGTGCCATGGTCAAGCGTCGACCGCCAGCGGTTAGCGTTTCCAGGATGACGTTGAGGTTCGGATCGTTCTGCCGCAACCGAAACACCGACGCGCCGCCCATCCCGTCCAGCGGTTTGACCACGATGTCGCCGTGCTCGGCCAGAAACGCTTTGAGTCGCGCCGGTTCCCGGCCGACGAGGGTCGGCGGACAGCATTGCGGGAAATTGAGCGCGAAGAATTTTTCGTTGGCATCGCGCAGGCTGCGCGGCTTGTTGACCACTAGCGTTCCGGCCGCCTCGGCCAGCTCCAGCAAATAGGTGGTATAGATATATTCCATGTCGAAAGGCGGATCTTTGCGCATCAAAATCGCGTCTAATTCCGCCAGCGGCAATTCCCGCTCGCCGCCGAAATCGAACCAGCCGCGTTTGTCGTCCCGGACGCTCAACGAGCGAGCGCGGCCGAGCGCTTCGTTGCCGCGAGCGTACAGGTCGGCTTGCTCGAAATAATGCAGTTCCCAGCCGCGGGCTTGAGCGGCCAGCAACATGGCGAAAGTCGTGTCTTTTTTGATGGTGATGGTGGCGATGGGGTCCATCACCACGCCGAGCTTGATAGTCATATAGGCGGATCTGTAAGGGTTCGCGATCTCGATCGGTCATTCGGCTGACGCGGATGACCGGCGCGCCCGTTGGGCTGCTCGTTGGCGCGTCGATTGGTCCGCCGCAAGGGCGCGAAAAGGCCGAATCGATTTCTATCGTGGCATCGTGGTCATTAGTATGCTAAAAAACATAATAAAAAGACCATTAACTTGGCATTTCGATCTAGGGCTTTGCTCGAACAGACAAAAAATAACAGCGATTTCAACTGAGTCGCGCAACGGCCGTTCGGTCCCGAATTTCGTATTTTTTATGAGGACTATCAGGTGGCAGATGCGGCAATAACTCCCTCTGCGGCGCCCTCTCCGCTACATCCCTTCGATATCCTGTCGAAGCTCGATCAGCGCGTCCGCGAGCGGGCGCCGACCGTAGAGGCCAGCGCGCAATTGTCGGAAATTAGAGGCCAGCTCGCCGCGCGCCTTGGCTCTTGGAACCTGCTATTCTCCATGGATGACGTCGCCGAAATCATTCCGATCCCTCGCAACATTACCCGGGTTCCGGGCGTCAAACGCTGGTTGCTGGGTATCGCCAACCTGCGCGGCAGGGTGATCTCGGTATCCGATTTGCGGGATTTTGTGACGGACCGGCCCACCGTGCAGTCGCCGGGCAGCCAGATCGTCATCTTCCGGGTCAACGAATGGGATTACGGTCTGCTGGTGGACGAGATCATCGGAATGCGGCACTTTGGTCCCCAGCACCGGTTGCCGTCGCTGGACGCCGTAGAAGAAAGCCTGCGGCTTTATGTTGTGGAAGCATTTTGGAGCGACAACCAATGCTGGATGGTCTTCAATACCAGGAAATTGCTGGCGGAACCCAAGTTTTTGAACGCGGCCGACTAGCGTCGTTTTCCAGAATTTCCCCGTCGGAACGAGCAGGCGGGGGTGGATCAGGGTTAAGTTCAACGAGAAACAGAGATGCGTGACTCGCGAGATCATTCGGCGTCGAAAGGATTTTCTGTCACTTACCTGGCTTTGCTGGGCACGCTGGTGTTGTTCATCGTGCTGATGGGCATCATCTTCACCGTCCTGGCGTGGCAAGACGACCAAAACGAAATCCGTTTCAAGCTCGTTGGCGAGCAGCGCTTCCTGTCGCGCGCGCTGGTGACGGAAGCCCTTGAAGCCGCACGCGGCAAGGAGGCGGCGTTCGCCAAGCTCAAGGAGGACCGCGACCGCTTCGAGCAGGCGCTGAACGATCAAAAGAGCGGTAATTCCGCGCTCGGTTTGTCGCCTTCGCCGGAGGTGGTCCGGCCACAACTGGATCAATTGGAGAACGGTTGGAAGACGATAAAGGCCGAAATCGATATCTTGCTGGCCGGGCGCGAACCGGTGGTGTCGGTCAGCAATTTCGTGCCGCTGCTGGAAAGTTCCCTGACCCAGATCGTCACCTTATCCGACGAGATCGCCAAGAGTTTGGCCAACAACCGCGTCGATCCCAAGCAGGTTTATCTGGCCACCTACCAACTGCGGCTGGGGCAACAAATCGAGAGCGATCTGAAGCGAATGTTGGCGGAGGGCGGTGCCGCCGTCGCTGCCGCCGCCGACCGGTTCAGCCGCAACATCAACCTGTTCGGCCGGGTTCTCAAGGGGATGCGCGACGGCGATGCCCGATTGGGTGTCGAGCGCGTGACGCTCCCCGACAGCGCCGGCAAGCTGACCGATCTCGCCGAGCGATTCAAGTCGCTCGAAACCGAAACTTCGCGCGTCGCCGATCGTGCGTCGGAGCTGGTCAAAGCCCAAAACGCCGCCCAAAACATCGCCGAAAAGGGTGATGGCTTGTTGGAAGCCACCACCAAGCTGCTCGAAGCCTACACCGAGAACAGCCGCCAATTCCGGCTGCTCGGCGTGCCGCTCAATTACCAGGTCGCTTACGCTCTGGGCATTCTCGCCCTGATCCTGCTGTTCGTGCTGTTCTATGTCCAGAACCGCGAAAGCCGGCGGCGGTTGCTGGAAAGCGAACAACGCAAGCAGGAAACCGAAGAGCAGAACCGCCGCAATCAGGACGCGATCCTCCGCTTGCTCGACGAGCTGGGCAACCTCGCCGAAGGCGATTTGACCGTGCAGGCCAGCGTCACCGAGGACATCACCGGCGCCATCGCCGATTCCGTCAACTACGCTATCGAAGCGCTGCGCGATTTGGTTTCCACCATCAACAATACGTCGGGATTGGTGGCCGCCGCCGTGCAGGAAACCAGCGCCATCGCCGACCGGCTGGCCAAATCCAGCGAGATCCAGGCCCGACAGATCGAAAACGTCAGCGCGACCGTGACGCAAATGGCGCATTCGATGGACGAGGTGTCGTCCAAGACCGCTGCATCCGCCGAAGTGGCCGAGAAATCGGTGGGTATCGCCCACGAAGGTGGCGACCGGGTGCGGCGCACCATCAACGGCATGAACGCNNTCCAAGCGCATCAAGCGGCTGGGCGAATCTTCGCAGGAAATCGGCGATATCGTGGCGCTGATCAACGACATTGCCGACCAGACCAACATCTTGGCGCTCAACGCCGCCATTCAAGCGTCGGCCGCGGGCGATGCCGGCCGCGGTTTCGCCGTGGTCGCCGACGAGGTGCAACGACTGGCGGAGCGATCCAGTAACGCGACCAAGCGCATCGAAACGCTGGTCAAGACTATTCAAGCCGACACCAACGAGGCGGTTATCTCCATGGAAAAAAGTACCGCCGAAGTAGTCGGCGGTGCGGGACTGGCCGAGAAGGCCGGCGAGGCGTTGGAGGAAATCGAAAAAGTGTCTGCCAAGCTAGCCGAACTGATCGACGAAATTTCCAAGTCCGCCGGCCAAGTCTCGGAGATGGCCTCGCGAGTATCGACCTCTATGATTTCCATCAACGAAATTACCGGGCAGACCGCCGAAAGTAGCGTGGCAACCGCATCCGCTATCGGTAAGCTGAATCAATTGGCGCGGGAGTTGCGTCAGGCGGTGGCCGATTTCCGGCTGCCCGCTTGAGTCGATTGGTTCGGAGCGCGGGATGCGAAAGGTGCGTCGCTGTAGTTCCGATAGGCTCGGCCTCGAAGGACAACCACCTGCGGAGCAGATTCTCCGCGCGGAGGTAGCGTGATGGTTTCGCATCGTGTCGCCGACAACCGACTGGATGTCCTCAAGGACGATCTGTCGCTAGCGCTACAGCGGATTCGACACAATCTGGATACGTATCAAAAGGATCCAGCCGAACCGGCTCCGCTGGAGGCCATGATCGATGCCCTCGACCAAATTCGCGGCCCGCTGGTGGCGCTGGATCATCGGAAAGCGGTCGCCCTCTTGGACGAAATGCGCCTGCTGACTCTGGGCTTGGTAAAAGGCGAGCTCCATGCCTCGAACCCGATGGCGTTACGGCAAGCGGCCGAGCTGTTGGCGGGGTATCTCGAATCCTGCCTGTCTCCCGGCCAGCGGTGGCCGGATGCCGACCTGGCCAAAATGATCGATGCCTTGCGCCAAGCGCGTCAGCAAGACGTTCCGGTTGTCGCCGGCGACGATGGGGTGCCGCAAGCCGTACCGGAGTCTTCTGCGACGCCGTATGCGGTCTTGGATACGCTGAAGCGATTGCAGCAGACCGTCGCCGTCGATGTGGAGAACGCTATCGACCAGCCCGAGGCATGGGGATCGTTGCGCGACGAACTGCAAACCATTCGCCGGATGCTGGCCGGGCGAGATTGGATGCACGCCACCTCGATGTTCGAGCGGCTGGAACGGGTCGCGGGAGCATTGGCCACCGGCGCCGACTACGGCCCGCTCGCGACCGGCATGTTCGCGGAGATGCTGGCGGCTCTGGGGCACCATCTGGAGCAATTGGACGGCGACCAGCCCGCTCCGGCCATTGTCCTGAACGCGGCGGAAGAGCATCTGGCGCAACTGGAAACGTTGCTGAAGCTGCCGGCGGCGGCCGAATCGTCGCCCGCCGCTACCGCGCTGACCGTCTCGCTGGCGCTCGAACCGATCGCGGAGCCCGCGTTTTCGCCTACGCCGGTTCCGACGGCTTCGGAATCGCCGGACGCGCGAGCGCCCGCAGCAGCGTGGCCGCTGGTGGAGCAAGACGTTGCCGCGCCGGACGACGATGCGATTGCCGTCGATTGGCCGGAACCGGATCTTGCCGAATCGCTTGCGTTCGTTGCCGGCTCGCCATCGCCGGAGGCGGAAGAAGCGATCGATCTCGTGAGTTTTATGGGACTTTCGGACGCCGATCCCGAATTCGTGGATGTTTTTCTGGAGGAAGCGCGCGGCGAATTGATCGCTATACGGGATCAGTTGGAATGCTGGCGAAAAAATCTGGCTGATCGCCAGGCGGTGACCGCTATTCGCCGGGCTTTTCATACCCTGAAGGGCAGTGGCCGAATGGTCGGCGCGACCGTGATCGGCGATTTTGCTTGGGAATTCGAGAATCTGCTGAACCAGGTTCTGAGCGGGAGCCTGACCGGGAGCTCGGTTATCGCCGATGCCATTGCGGAAGCGGTCGCGGCGCTGGCGCCGCTGGTGGGAGAGGTTCCGTTGCGAGGGGGCGAGCTAGACGCTTTGCCAGCGTTGGTGACGAGAGCCAAAGCGTTGACCCAGGCCGAAGAGGAACCGGTCACGCTACCGTCGATTCGCGTCGAACCGGCACCGGCGGCACCGGTCCCGACGGCACCGCCGGTGCGCGTCGAGCCTCCCGCGATCGAAATGGCCATGGGGATCGATCCGGAATTTCTGGAGGTTTTTCAGGAAGAAGCGCACGGCGAACTGGACAATATCCGTGCGCAGCAAGCCATCTGGCAGCGGAACCTGGCCGATCGCCAAGCGATGACCGTTATTCGCCGGGCTTTTCATACCCTCAAGGGCAGCGGCCGCGTAGTCGGCGCGACCGTGATCGGCGATTTTTCTTGGGAATTCGAGAACCTGCTGAGCCAGGTTCTGAGCGGTACGCTGACGGCCTCGCCCGAAGTCGCTGGATTGATCGGCGAGGCTGCGACCGCGCTGGAGCCGTTGATCGACAAAATGCCCGCCGACGGCGAGGCCATGATGGCCTTGGAATCGCTGGTGTCGCGCGCCCGCGTGCTGCTGCAAGCCGCGCAGGCCGGTATTGCCGCACCTTCGGTCCAGCCCAGCGAGCCGGCCAAACCGATCCAGATCGAGGCGCCGGCGCCCAGCGGGAGCGTTCCCCTGGCGGACGTCGCACCGGCCGCTGTTCCGGAACCGGTCGCGTTATCCGAGGCGGACTTGGAGCTGGCGCAGGTTTTCCAGTACGAAGCCACCGAAATTCTCGATGCCAGCGACCTCATTTTGCAGCAACTGGCGACCGAAGCCGATCATGCGGTGCTGCTGAACGACTTGCGGCGGAACATGCATACGCTCAAGGGCAGCTCGCGCATGTCCGGCTTCATGACCGTCGGCGATCTGGCCCACGCGGCCGAATCGGTGCTGGACGCGCTCGGCAAAGGTGCCGGCCACGCATCGCCGGTCGTGCTCGACACGCTACAGCATACCTTGGATCGCCTGAATCGGATGCTAGCGGAAGCGGCCAGCGGCGCCAATCCGGCTGCTGCGACAGATTTGATCGACGACTTGCACCGCTTGGCCGATACGCTCGTCGCTGGCGAACCGGTCGTTTCGAGGCCAGCGCCAATCGTTTCGCGCCCGGCCGAGCCGATCAGCGCGCGGCAACGTCCGGCCGAACCGATCAGTGCGCGGCAACGTCCGGCCGAGCCGATCAGCGCGCGGCAACGTCCGGCCGAGCCGATCAGTGCGCGGCAACGCCCGGCCACGGCTCCGGAACCGGGCGCGTTCCAGGCCATGACGGAGCTGGATCAAGAGCTGGTGCAAGTTTTCCAGACCGAAGCCGGCGAGATTCTCGATTCCAGCGACGTGATCATACAACGCTTGCGCAGCCAGCCAGACAGCGTCGAACTGTTGAACGATCTACGCCGGGAGATGCACACGCTCAAGGGCAGTTCGCGCATGGCCGGCTTCATGACGATCGGCGAGCTGGCCCACGCGGCCGAATCGATATTGGATGCGCTCGGCAAGGGTACGCTGAAGGGATCGTCTCTGATCCTGGATCACATCCAGCGCGCGTTGGATCGCTTGCACCAAATGTTGGCTGGCGTGCTTAACGGTGTTCAACCGTCGGCGCAGAAGGATTTGATCGACGAACTGCACGGCGTGCTCGGCGCCCGGCCCGCCGAACGATCCAAACCGATGTTGCCGGCAATGCCTGCTCCCGTGGCGGTCACGCCCGCGGCACGGCCCGCAGAAAAGCCTGTTGCCGCAGCGGCCGCAGCGGCCGACAGCATTCGCGTCAGCGCCGCGCTGCTCAACGCGCTGGTCAACCAGATGGGCGAGAGCAGCATCTTCCGCGCCCGCATCGATCAGGGCGTCGGCGCGATGAGTTTCAACCTGAACGAGCTGGAGCAAACCATCGTTCGATTGCGCCGACAAGTTACGAATCTGGCCACGCAAGCCGAGTCTCGTATCCAATCGCGCCAGGATCAGGGCGTCAAGGCGCACCAACAGGAATTCGATCCCCTGGAGCTGGATCGCTTTACCGAGTTGCAACAAGTCAGTCGTTCGCTGATGGAAATCGCCGACGATTTGGGCAACATCGGCAACACGCTGGGCGACCATGCGCGCGAAATCACGTCGCTGTTAGACCAGCAAGGCAAGGTCAACAAGGAAATCCAGCAAGGGTTGATGCGCACCGGCATGGTGCGGTT
>DEHU01000310.1 GCA_002352125.1 Competibacteraceae bacterium UBA2792
CTGGCGCGGCGCTTCCAGAAAATCGACGTGTCCGAACCGTCCATCGAGGAAACGTATCAAATCTTGCGCGGCCTCAAGACCCGCTTCGAGGAACACCACGACGTCAAATACGCCGACAAAGCGTTGCGGGCAGCGGTAGAGCTGTCGGCGCGCTACATCAACGACCGCCACTTGCCCGACAAGGCCATCGACGTGATCGACGAGGCTGGCGCCAGCCAGCGGCTGTTGCCGGTTGCCAAGCGCAAGAAGGTCATCAACGTCTCCGATGTCGAAACCATCATCGCTAAGATCGCGCGCATTCCGCCCAAGACGGTGTCGTCGTCGGATAAAGATGTGCTGCGCAACCTGGAACGCGATCTGAAACTGGTGGTGTTTGGCCAGGACGAGGCGATCGACATGCTGGCCAACGCCATCAAGATGGCTCGCGCCGGTTTGGGCAACGAGCAGAAACCTATCGGTTCTTTCCTGTTCGCCGGGCCAACGGGGGTTGGCAAGACCGAGGTCACGCGCCAGCTCGCCCGAATTATGGGGATCGAACTGATTCGTTTCGACATGTCCGAGTACATGGAGCGGCATACCGTGTCGCGGTTGATTGGCGCGCCGCCCGGTTACGTCGGTTTCGATCAAGGCGGACTGATGACCGACGCCATCCTGAAACACCCGCACGCGGTTCTGCTGCTGGATGAGGTCGAGAAAGCGCATCCCGACGTGTTCAACCTGCTATTGCAAGTGATGGATCACGGTACCTTGACCGATAACAACGGCCGCAAGGCAGATTTTCGCAACGTCATTATCGTGATGACCACCAACGCCGGCGCCGAGTTGATAGATCGACCCTCGATTGGTTTTACGATGCAAGATCACAGCACGGATGGGATGGAAGTTATCAAACGGTTGTTTTCTCCAGAATTTCGCAACCGGCTCGATGCCATCGTCCAGTTCAAGGGGTTGACGCCGATCACTATCGCTCAGGTGGTGGATAAGTTCTTGATCGAGCTGGAAGCGCAATTGGAATCGAAGAAAGTCACCGTTGAGGTAGATCGGGAGGGTCGGACTTGGCTGGCTGAACGCGGCTACGATCCCAAGATGGGCGCGCGGCCGATGGCACGGATCATTCAGGAGAACATCAAGCGGAAATTGGCCGAGGAGCTGCTGTTCGGTCGGTTGGTGAACGGTGGCCACGTTACCGTCACCGTGCGCGATGGCGATTTGCAAGTGGAAATTGCCGAAGAAGAGGCGGTACCGTAGTCGGTCGGCACGAGCATCTGGTCAGCAGCCGGCGGAGAGGGGTTGCTGGCCATGTGGTTCGGAAGGGAGAGCGTGCGCCGCCGGATCGCTCAGCGCCCGCGATAAGTGATGCGTCCCTTGCTCAAATCGTAAGGGGTCAATTCCACCTTGACCTTGTCGCCGGTCAGGATGCGGATATAGTGCTTGCGCATCCGGCCGGAGATGTGCGCTGTAACTACATGGCCATTTTCCAGTTTTACCCGGAACATGGTGTTGGGCAGGGTGTCAACTACGGTACCCTCCATCTCGATGTGGTCTTCTTTCGACATAAAACCTCGCTGGCAAACATTTTTCGGTCTTCTGAAAAGACCCGCCACCATAGCGGAAATCCCATGGTGCGGCAAGTAAATGACTGGAAACCGCATCGCGAGCTCAGACTGTGCACTGCGCGAGAAATTCTTGACGGGTCATAGAGAGTGATCTTACCGCCGTCGGTTTTTCTGCCGATCGCTCGATCCGATGCGAGGTAAATCAACCATCCCGCATTCCGCGCGGCGCCGTAACGATTCTCACCAAAGCTTAATGGGTTGCATCCAAAGGCATTTATGGCCACCCTTGAATTCTGGTTCGAATTTGCCAGCACTTATAGCTATCCGGCCGCCGCGAGAATTGGGGATCTGGCACGCCGGGAAGGGATTTCCATCGTTTGGAAACCGTTTTTGCTGGGGCCGATCTTTCGGCGGCAAGGCTGGAACGATTCGCCGTTCAACATCTTCCCCGTACAGGGTCGGTATATGTGGCGCGATCTTGAGCGCATCTGCGCGGATTTGAGCATCCCATTGCGGCGACCGTCGGTTTTTCCCCGCAACAGCGTGCTGGCTACACGGGTGGCCTGTGCCTTCGTATCCGAACCCTGGCTTCCCGAATTCGTAAAGCAAGTCTATCGCGCCAACTTTGCCGACGATCTGGATATTTCGGAGCGCAAGGTTATCGAAGCGTGTCTCGGCCGTATCGGCGTCTTGGGCGCCGAGAAAATCGAGCAAGCTTTGGCCCCGGCTAACAAAGATGCGCTACGGTCGCAAACCGAACGGGCGATGGCTATCGGAATATTCGGCGCGCCGACTTGCATCGTTGATCGGGAGATGTTCTGGGGAAATGATCGGCTGGAGCGGGCGATTGCGTGGTGCAAGTCGCCCGGCTTCGGCCAGAGCGCGTAAAGTCGCCTGCCGACGCCGCCTCGATTCCGGTATCATCGTTCGGGCGACGCCATGACCCAGCCCCATAAGCATCTGTTGATCGTCTACCATTCCCAGACCGGGCATACTCGAACGATGGCAAAGTCGGTGTTGCGCGGTGCGCGCCGGGTGCCGGAAGTCGAAACCCGTTTGAAAATGGCATTGCGTGCCGGGCTAGACGATCTGCTGTGGGCTCAAGGTTTGTTATTGGGCACACCCGAAAATTTTGGCTACATGGCCGGTGCGATGAAGAATTTTTTGGATCGCACCTATTACCCGGCTCAAGGCAAGATCAGCGGATTGCCCTACGCGGTGTTTATCAGCGCTGGTAACGATGGCACCGGCGCCTTGACCAGCATCGAACGTATCGCCCGAGGCTATCCGTTCAAGCCCGTCTGCGATCCGATCATCGCCCGAGGCGAACTGACGGCCACCGTGCTGCGACAATGCGAAGAGTTGGGAGAAACCGTGGCGTCGGGGGTGGCGTGGGGTATTTTTTGAAGGAGCGATCGCAGAAGTGGCCGTTCCGGCTCAAAATTGCTCGACGAGCTCCGACATCAAAGCGAGGCCGATGGACCCGGGTCGGGTATGGGTTGTGGAAGGCCGCATGGGTTTTTGTAATCAGTTCGTTTTTGTTGGTCTTGGTGCTGCGCTGGTTGCCGTTGCCGACGTCCAGCGTCATCGTCCAGAACTCGATTAAGGCACTGTGGGTGGGCGATGGCGCCACGGTCCGCTACGACTGGGCATCGTATGCGGCTATCTCGCCCCATGCGGCGCTGGCGGTGATCGCTGGAGAAGATCAGCGGTTTCCCAGCCATCGCGGTTTCGACTTCGTGGAGATTCGGGAGGCTCTGGAAGCCCAGGAAGGGGGCAAACCGTTGCGCGGCGCCAGCACCATCAGCCAGCAGGTGGCGAAAAATGTATTCCTGTGGTCGGGGCGCAGCATCGTTCGCAAGGGATTGGAAGCCTGGTTCACGATGCTACTGGAGCTGCTGTGGTCCAAGGAACGGATTTTGGAGGTCTATCTGAACATCGCCGAATTCGGCGACTATACCTTTGGGGTGGAAGCGGCCAGTCGACGGTTTTTCGGCAAACCCGCTGCCCGGTTGACCGCCAACGAAGCCGCGCGACTGGCGGCTGTGTTGCCGAATCCGCTGCGTTACCAGGTGGATAAACCTTCGAGATATGTACTCAAGCGCCAGCGTTGGATCGAACGACAGATGAAGCGACTAGGCGGTGTGGCTTATCTCGACAAGTTGTGAACGGAGCAACCATGAAACCAAAACCGCGAGTGAGCGTTGCCTATTGCACCCAATGTCGCTGGCTGCTGCGAGCCGCTTGGCTAGCGCAGGAACTGTTGACGACCTTCGAGGAGGAGTTGGGCGAGGTAGCGTTACGGCCGGGTACGGGCGGCGTGTTCGAGATCTGGTTGGACGACGAACTAATCTGGTCGCGCAAGCAAGAAGGACGGTTTCCCGAGGCCAAAGAAATCAAACAGCGAGTTCGCGACCACGTTGCGCCGGATCGCCCGCTGGGCCATTCGGATCGTTAAGCTTTCAACTCAATGGAACCTGTCATGCCGGATTCTCGTATGATGGATGTTGCCACCACCGGTGGTTTCGGATGGCTTTCCCGCCGAGCACTTAACGCTCTGGGTTTTCTGACGTGCGCGGGCGGATTGGGTTATGCCTATTATGCGCAGTTCGTCCAAGGATTCGAGCCCTGTCCGTTATGTATTTTCCAACGGTTGGCCCTGGCTGCGCTTGGATTGGTATTTCTGGCGGCAACGGTTCACGATCCACGAGGTTGGGGCGCGAAAGCGTATGGCGTGTTGATCGACCTGACGGCGATGGTCGGTGCGGGCATCGCCGCTCGGCATGTGTGGCTGCAACATCTACCCCCAGAGGAAGCGCCGCGCTGCGGGCCGGGATTGGACTATATGCTGCAAGCCTTTCCGCTCGGCGAAACACTTCGAGAAGTGCTGACCGGTTCCGGCGAGTGTGCCAAGGTGGATTGGAACTTGTTGGGGTTGAGTATGCCGACATGGAACTTGTTGCTTTTTATTGGCTTAGGAACGATTGGACTGTTGGCCAATTGCTGGTCGCGGCGTTGAGAGCTCAAGAAATTTGCCGGCGGATTGGCAGCCTACCCTATGAAGAGTCGAATAGACTCCATGCATGGCGCTTTGTGTAAAAAAACTTCTTGCTAATGGTTATGAATTGGCTATAATGAGCAGCTCAATGTCATAGAGACATCGGCAAGGAAGCGCAAGAGTTTGGAGCTAAAGGACAGATAGGTTCCTTAAAAACTGGGTGAGGT
>DEHU01000122.1 GCA_002352125.1 Competibacteraceae bacterium UBA2792
CCCAGCCACATCAGAAACAGGGTACCGGTCACCAAGCTGATGGTCGAAGTCACGACAAAACCGATGCCGGGCGCGATCACCACCGAGGTTCCTCCCGCCATTTGGTTTTGCAAGGCAATGCTGACGCCNNCACCATCGACATCAATTGCAGGATGATCGAGGCCGAGATATACGGCATTACGCCCAGCGCGAAAATGCTCAACCGGCGCAAGGCACCGCCCGAAAACATGTTGAACATATCGAGAATGGTACCGCGCTGCTGGTCGAACAGTTGCGACATGGCATGCGGGTCGATACCCGGCACCGGAATATGCGTACCGACGCGGAATACCACTAACGCCCCCAACAGAAACAGGAGGCGCTGACGCAATTCGGTCATTTTGCCGAGATCCGGCAGGGCAGTCGCCATTTTCGCTTACTCGAGAATCGTTCCACCGGCCGCCAACACCGCTGCGCGGGCGCCTGCGGTCAGAGCCAAGCCACGCAGGGTTACCGCTCGGGCCAATTTGCCGGAAACGATAACTTTGGCTCGCTTGGTGAAGATCGGTACGATATTGGCCGCTTTCAGCGCCGCAAGATCGACGATTTCGGCCTCGATTTTAGCCAGCGAATTCAAGCGGACTTCGGCGGTATCCTTGGCGGTCATGGAGCGGAAGCCGCGCTTGGGCAGACGCCGCTGCAGGGGCATTTGGCCACCCTCGAAACCGACCTTGTGGTAGCCACCAGCCCGGGCATGCTGGCCTTTGTGGCCGCGTCCGCCGGTTTTGCCGAGCCCGGAACCAATGCCGCGCCCGACCCGCTGTTTAGTCGGCCGGCTACCGGGAGCCGGCTTCAAAGTGTTGAGACGCATAGGATCAAGCCTCCTCGACTTTCAGCAGGTACGAAACCTTACGGATCATGCCCCGGTTCTCCGGGGTATCGATCACGACCGCGCTGCTGTGCATCCGCCGCAGCCCCAGCCCGCGAACGCAAGCCTGGTGCGCGGCCAAACGGCCGTGCACGCTCTTGACCAGAGTCACTTTCAATTTGCCGGCCATGCCCCTCAACTCCGGATCTCGTCGACGGTTTTGCCGCGCTTGGCAGCTTGGTAATCGGGCGACTTCATGGCGCTCAGACCACGGATGGTGGCCCGCACTACGTTGATGGGGTTACGCGAACCGACGCACTTCGCCAGCACGTCTTTGACGCCCACGACCTCGAACACGGCGCGCATGGCACCGCCGGCAATGATCCCCGTTCCCTCGGAGGCCGGCTGCATGAACACCTGCGCGGCGCCGTGCCCGGCGGTGATCGGGTACTGCAAAGTAGCCCCGTTCAGCGATACGCTGCGCATGTTTTTACGTGCTTTGTCCATGGCTTTTTGGATAGCCATCGGCACCTCGCGGGCCTTGCCATAACCCAGCCCGACCCGGCCGTTGCCGTCGCCGACCACGGTCAACGCGGTGAAGCCGAACTGCCGGCCGCCTTTGACTACCTTGGCCACGCGGTTAACGGCGATCAACTTCTCTTGCAAACCGTCAGTATTTTGGGAACCTTCTACGTTCGTCGCCATGCTGTTTCCTTAAAACTCCAAACCGTTCTCGCGGGCGGCATCGGCCAACGCCTTGACCCGGCCGTGATACTTGAAGCCGGAGCGATCAAACGCTACCTGGGCAACACCGATGGCCTTGGCTTTTTCGGCGATAGCCTTGCCCACCGCCTTGGCCGCAGCGATGTCGCCGGTGCTTTTGAGGGACTGGCGCAACGCCGGATCCAACGTAGAAACGGCGGCCAAAGTACGGTCGCCCCCCGGTGCCGGAACGATGATCTGAGCATAGATGTGGCTGGGCGTGCGATGCACGCAAAGCCGGTGGACGCCCAATTCGCGGATCTTGTGCCGGGCTCGTAACCCGCGCCGCAGGCGCGCGGTCTTCTTGTCGGCTGCTTTCTTGTCCATGGCGGGTTCCTACTTCTTCTTGGCTTCTTTCAGGATGATGGTCTCGTCCGCGTAGCGCACGCCCTTACCCTTATAGGGCTCCGGTGGCCGGTAAGCGCGGATCTTGGCGGCAACTTCACCGACCAGTTGTTTGTCCACCCCCTGAACGAGGATTTCGGTCTGGGTGGGCGTCTGAACGGCGATGCCATCCGGCACCTTAAACTCGACCGGATGGGAGAAACCAAGGGTCAAATTCAATACCTTGCCCTGCGCCTGGGCCTTGTAACCGACGCCGACCAGCTGCAGTTTGCGCTGGAAACCCTGGGAAACACCGATCACCATGTTGTTGATCAGGGCGCGCATGGTGCCGGTCATCGCCCGATACTTGGCCTCATTGGTGAGCCAGCGCGGACTGACCAGCAGCTCGCCGCCTTCTTGCCGGACCTCTACCCACTGATGAACTTGAAGCTCCGCCGAACCGTTCTTGCCCTTGATGACGACCTGCTGACCCTCGATGGTCGCGCTCACACCGGCCGGCAGCGGGATCGGTTTCTTGCCGACCCGCGACGTGCGGATCTTTTTTTCCTTGACGACGCTAGCCATGAGATCGCTCCTCTACGCTACGATACACAGCACTTCGCCGCCGTGGCCAGCCGCGCGTGCGGCGCGGTCGCTCATCAACCCTTTGGGCGTGGACACGATAGCCACACCCAAACCGCTCATCACCCTGGGTAGTTCATCCTTGCCGCGAAATACGCGCCGACCGGGACGGCTAACCCGTTCGATCCGGTCGATCACCGGCCGTCCTTCAAAATACTTCAGGGTAACGGTCAATTCTGCCTTGCTGGGATCGGTTTGCGTCACTGCGAAATCGGTGACGTAGCCTTCGTCGCGCAACACTTTGGCGATGGCCACCTTCAGCTTGGAAGCCG
This sequence comes from Competibacteraceae bacterium UBA2792, assembly GCA_002352125.1. Taxonomy (GTDB): domain Bacteria; phylum Pseudomonadota; class Gammaproteobacteria; order Competibacterales; family Competibacteraceae; genus Competibacter_A. Next base: position 2,848 of record DEHU01000122.1, read on the forward strand.
GCATACTTACCTGGGCCTTGGTTGCGGCCTGGGCATTGCGGATACGCGTCAGCATGTCCGCGATGGGATCCGTCATACTCATGGTTTCAAATCACTCTACGTGGTCAGTCTCGGGGCCATCGTCGGAGACGATGGCAACCCCTGAACTTAAGCGTTCGATCCAGCCCACCGAGGGCTGGGATGCTCACCAGCTCGCCTTGTGCAAACCCGGCACATCGCCGCGCATGGCGGCTTCGCGCAGCTTGTTGCGAGCCAAACCGAACTTGCGATAAAAACCGTGCGGCCGGCCGGTCAAACGACAGCGATTGTGCAGCCGGCTCGGGCTGGCATCACGCGGTAACGCTTGCAGTTGCCGCTGGGCTTCCCGCCGTCGTTCGTCGCCGCTGGCCAGATCGCGAATGGTTTCCTTCAGTGCGGCTCGCTTGGCGGCATACCGCTCGACGATGCGCGCCCGCTTGGCCTCGCGGTTGATCATGCTCTGTTTAGCCACATCCTAACCCTCAATTCCGGAACGGAAAATTGAACGCGGCCAACAACGCGCGCCCTTCTTCATCGGTGCGCGCGGTGGTGGTGACGGTGATGTCGAGGCCACGGATGGTATCGATCTTGTCGTAGTCGATTTCCGGGAAAATGATTTGCTCTCGCACCCCGAGGCTGTAGTTGCCGCGACCGTCGAACGCGCGGGCGCTAAAACCACGAAAGTCGCGGATGCGCGGGATGGCGATGTTGATCAACCGATCCAAAAACTCATACATCCGGTCGCGCCGCAAGGTTACTTTGCAACCGATCGGCCAGCCAGCACGAATTTTGAAGCCGGCAATCGACTTGCGCG
>DEHU01000309.1 GCA_002352125.1 Competibacteraceae bacterium UBA2792
ACCACCTGCTCGCCGAATAGATCGGTTTCGCATTCCTCGCGGAAGGTGGTTTCGATGACGCCGGCGCGACCGCCGCCGTTAGCCGAGGCATAGGACAGGGCGAGTTCCTTGGCCTGGCCGGAGGCGTCTTGCGCCACCGCGATCAAGCTGGGTACGCCGCCGCCTTGGGTGTAAGTGGAACGCACCAGATGGCCCGGACCTTTGGGCGCGATCATGATCACGTCGAGATCGGCGCGCGGCACGATTCCCCCGAAGTGGATGTTGAAGCCGTGAGCGAAGGCCAGCGCTGCGCCTTTCTTTAGCTTTGGTTCGATATCCCGGTAAATCTGGCTTTGGTGCTCGTCGGGAGCGAGGATCATCACCACGTCTGCCACCGCTGCTGCGTCGCCGACCGGTTTGACCGTCAGCCCGGCCTTCTCGGCCTTGACCGCCGAGGCGGAGCCGGGCCGCAGGCCGACGATGACTTCAACCCCGGAATCGCGCAGGTTGAGCGCATGGGCGTGGCCTTGGGAGCCGTAGCCGATGATGGCGACGATTTTGCCTTTGATCAGAGATAGATCGGCGTCTTTGTCGTAATAGATGTTCATGGAAATTTCCTGAAAGAGATGAAAAACGAACCGTCCCCGGCCGGCGTGCGTGGCGGGGACGGCGAGGGTTTGGCGGTGAAACGCTAGGCGCGCAGCGCCTTTTGGCCGAGTGCGATACCGGTGGCGCCAGAGCGGACCACTTCGAGGATGGCGTCTTTTTCGATCGCGCGCAGGAAGTTGTCCAGCTTGCTGCCGGTACCGGTCAGTTCGATGGTGTAGGTCGCTTCGGTCACGTCGAGAACGTGGCCGCCGAAAATATCGGCCAGCCGCTTCATCTCGGCCCGCTGCTCGCCCATGGCTCTGGTTTTGACCAGCATCAGTTCGCGTTCGATAGCCTCGGTTTCGCTCAAGTCGATCAGCTTGACCACATCGACCAGCTTGTTGAGTTGCTTGACGATCTGCTCGATGATTTGTTCGTTGCCGCAGGTGACCAGGGTCAACCGCGACAGGGTGGGATCGTCGGTGGGTGCGACCGATAGGCTCTCGATGTTGTAGCCGCGCGCCGAGAACAGGTTGGCCACTCGCGATAAAGCGCCGGCTTCGTTCTCCATCAGGATCGAAATGACGTGACGATTGTTGTTCACAGCAGCACCATCCCTTCGTCGTGAGTCGAAACCATCTCGTCGCGTTCGGCGAGCAACATCTCGTTTTGGCTACCGCCGGAGGGAATCATCGGGAACACGTTTTCCTCCTGGTCGGTCAAGAAATCGAGAAAGACCGTGCGGTCTTTCAGGGCGAACGCCTCGCGCAGCGCGCCCTCCACATCGCCCGGCTTCTCGATCCGCATCCCGACGTGGCCGTAAGCTTCGGCCAGCTTGACGAAATCGGGCAAGGATTCGAAGTAGGTCATGCAATAGCGTTTCTGGTAGAAGAATTCCTGCCACTGCCGCACCATGCCAAGATAGTGATTGTTCAGGTTCACGATCTTGACCGGGGTGCGGTACTGCTTCATGGTCGATAGTTCCTGCAACATCATCTGGATGCTGCCATCGCCGGTGACGCAAGCCACGTCCTGGTCGGGAAAGGCCAGCTTGGCGCCCATCGCTGCCGGCAGGCCGAAGCCCATCGTGCCCAGACCACCGGAGTTGATCCATTGACGCGGCCGGTCGAAATGATAGTACTGCGCCGCCCACATCTGGTGCTGGCCGACGTCGGAGGTGATGATGGCTTTGCCGTTGGTCGCTTGGTAGAGCTTTTGGATCACGTACTGGGGTTTGATCACCTCGTCGCTGCTGCGATAGCTCAGCGATTTGATGGCCCGCCACTCGTCGATCTGCCGCCACCAGCGGTCCAGCGCCTCGGCGTCGGGTTTGAGTTTCTCGTCGCGGATCACGTTGATCATCGCCCGCAACACGTTCGGCACGGAACCGACGATGGGGATGTCTACCTGAACGTTTTTGGAGATCGAAGACGGGTCGATGTCGACGTGGACGATCTTGGCGGTCGGACAGAAATTGTCGACCTTGCCGGTGACCCGGTCGTCGAAGCGGGCGCCGACGGCGATCAGCACGTCGCATCCGTGCATCGCCATGTTGGCTTCGTAGGTGCCGTGCATGCCCAACATGCCGACGAACTGCCGGTCGGTGGCCGGATAGGCGCCCAAGCCCATCAGAGTGTTGGTGATCGGATAGCCCAGCAATTGCGTCAGTTCGACCAGTTCCGGCGAACCGTCGCTCAAGATCACGCCGCCGCCGGTGTAAATCATCGGCCGCTTGGCGGAGAGAATCAGATCCACGGCTTTGCGGATCTGCCCGGCGTGACCCTTGATGGTCGGATTGTAGGAACGCAGCTTGATCTTCTTGGGATAATGGTATTCGGTTTTGGCGATCGTCATATCCTTCGGCAAATCCACCAGCACCGGGCCAGGGCGACCGGTGGTGGCAATGTAGAAGGCTTTCTTGACGGTTTCGGCCAGCTTGGTCACGTCCTTGACCAAGAAATTGTGTTTGACGCAGGGCCGGGTGATGCCGACCGCGTCCACTTCCTGAAAGGCATCGTTGCCGATCAGGGCGGTGGGGACCTGGCCGGAAATGATCACCATCGGAATGGAATCCATGTAGGCGGTGGCAATGCCGGTCACGGCATTGGTGACGCCCGGCCCCGAGGTGACCAGCACCACGCCGGGTTTGCCGCTGGCGCGGGAGTAACCATCGGCAGCGTGAGCGGCAGCTTGCTCGTGGCGAACTAGAACGTGCTTGACGTCTTCCTGATTGTAGATCGCATCGTAAATGTGCAGTACGGCACCGCCCGGATAGCCGAACAGGTATTCGACACCTTCTTCCTTCAGGCAGCGGATCAGGATTTCGGCGCCAGTAAGAAGTTCCATGATGTTGATTCCTCATGGTAAATTGGGTTAAAGATCGAGATTGGCAAGACGGATCGACACCGGAGTACCGACGCATCGTCGACGAGGCCAGCGAATGGCCGGACCGGGGCCGCAGTCGGGCGGGGTAACGCCGCGCGGCAGGGGTAGTTCCCGGCGGGCGCAACTCGTCGCGAAAGCCATCGATACGTGCTGGGCGCGGGTCTTGCGGGCTGGTTATACTACACAACATTCATTTCGAGCAAAATCCCGTTGTACTATCGGGGGAGTTGCTGTCGCAGGGTGCCTCTTGACTTTGGCCACTCAAGACAATTTGGAGGAATATCATGTCGAGACGAACGCTGTGGTTCATGCTGATCGCGGGTTGTTGCGGGATTGTAGTAACGGCCCAAGCCCAGCAATTCATTTATAAGTGGACAGATTCGCAAGGCCAGATTCAGTATTCCGAACTTTCGCCGCCTCCTGGGGTGCAATACGAACTGGTGCGCAAACCGACCGGAGCGGAACAAAAAACCGAAACCGCCGTCCCCAACCTCGACAAGGAGCAGGCGGACTTGGCCAAACAGGTGGCGGAGCAAGAACAGAAAGAAAAGCAAGAAGCCGAACAGGCGCAGAAGGAAACCGAAGAAGCGCGAACCAAGAATTGCGAGATCGCCAAGAAAAACGTCGGTATTTTGCAAGGCGACAGCCCGGTGGTCAAAACCGACGCCAAGGGTAACAAGGTCGCTCTCGACCCCCAACAGCGCGAAGTCGAGCTGAAAAAAGCGCAAAAAGACCAAGAGTATTTCTGTAACCCCTGACCGATGATATCGTCCAAGGCCGATCCATGCGCGTATCCCGCTTTCCGCTGTTCACCGTCAAGGAAACCCCGGCCGACGCCGAGGTCGTCAGCCACCAGCTCATGCTGCGNNGCCGTGCAGCCGGCCGAACTGTGGCAAGAATCGGGTCGCTGGCAACAATATGGCCCGGAGTTGTTGCGGATCGTGGATCGGCACAAGCGCGATTTCTGTTTCGGCCCGACTCACGAGGAAGTGATTACCGAGTTGTTTCGTCGCGAAATCAAAAGCTACAAGCAACTGCCCGTCAGTTACTACCAAATTCAAACCAAATTCCGCGACGAGATCCGCCCCCGTTTCGGGGTGATGCGTGCGCGGGAATTTCTGATGAAGGACGCCTACTCTTTCCACCTTGATCCGGCGTCGTTACAGGAAACCTACGGCGCGATGTATGCCGCCTATGCGCGGATTTTCGCTCGGTTGGGCCTGAAATTTCGCGCGGTATTGGCCGACACTGGTAGCATTGGCGGCGCTCGCTCGCACGAATTCCATGTGCTGGCCGATTCCGGCGAGGACGCCATCGCTTTTTCCACGGAAAGCGACTACGCCGCCAACGTCGAGTTGGCCGAGGCGCTAGCCCCCGCCGGCGAGCGGCCGGCGCCGGGCGAGGCGTTGACGCGCGTGCATACCCCCGGAATCAAGACAATCGCCGAGCTGTGCGATTTTCTGAGTCTGCCTGCCGCACGAACGGTAAAAGCCATCGTGGTCGAGGGTGAGGACGGGCGGCCGGTCTTGTTGATGATCCGCGGCGATCACGAGTTGAACGCGATCAAGGCGGAAAAACTGCCTCAGGTGAAGGCACCGCTGACCTTCGCCAGTGCCGATGCCATCCGGACCGCATTCGGCGCCAATCCCGGCTCGTTGGGACCGGTTGGCTTCGACGGCGTAATGATCGCTGATCGTGCGGTAGCGAAGATGACCGATGTGGTGGTTGGAGCAAACGCCGACGACTGGCATCTGACTGGGGCCAATTTTGGTCGCGACTGCCCGGAACCCGAAGTCGCCGACATACGCAAAGTAGTCGAGGGTGATCCCAGTCCGGATGGTCGCGGCACGCTAGCCATCGCTCGGGGCATCGAGGTCGGCCACGTTTTTCAACTGGGCCGGAAATACAGCGCCGCCATGAACGCGGTAGTGCTCGGCGAAGATGGCCAGCCCGTGACCGTTACCATGGGTTGCTACGGTATCGGCGTGTCGCGGGTGGTGGCAGCCGCCATCGAGCAGAACCACGATGAGCGCGGCATCGTTTGGCCCGCCGCGATGGCGCCGTTTCAGGTAGCGCTGTTGCCGGTTGGCGCCAGCCGGTCTGCCGCCGTCCGCGAGACCACCGAATCGCTCTATCGGGAATTGCTGGACGCCGGGATCGAGGTTTTGCTGGATGATCGCGACGTTCGGCCTGGCGTTATGTTCGCCGATATGGAGTTGATCGGTATCCCGCATCGGGTGGTGATCGGCGAGCGCAACCTGAGCGCCGGTCAACTGGAATATCGGGGTCGATGTGATCGGGACAACACGTTGGTTGCGCGAGAGCAATTGCTTGCGTGGTTGTCGAAGTTGTTGGCCGTTGAGCAATGCTGATGGCCTTGCCGATATTGCTGGGCAGTTATCCGAGAGCCTGTGGATAACTTTGTGGATAACTTTTGGTTGTTTTATATAAGTGCTTGCTGTTGCTAGTGGAATGACGGTTTGACACATTTTTGATCTTTTTTTATTTTTTTTTATTTATTAATTAGTTATATGTAAATCTCAGAATCTTGCCCAGTTTTTGGTTGAGGTGCGAGGTGGAGCTTTCATAAAAGAGACAGCTCACAAGCCTGTGGATAATTCAAGAGGATTTCGAAAATTTTTAAGCGGGACGTTCATTCGATTCGGAAATCGCGGAGATCCCGATAGGGTAAGGTATCGCAGCGAACGTCGCTGACCCGCGCGAGTTGCGGGCCTTGCCAGAGCCAGTTGCGCAAAGCGATAACCGCTTTTTCCTCGCCGCAGACGAGCACTTCTACCCGCCGATCGGGTAAATTGCGGACGTAACCGGTAATCCCTAATGCGGTGGCCTTTTCGGCAGTGGCATAACGGAAACCGACGCCTTGAACGCGGCCGGTGACGTAACAGCGCAGGCAGAGGGTTTTCACAAGGCCTCATTTGATGATGGAAGCGGGACGGGATTGGCGTCGCCGCTCGGGCTTAAGGAGTGGAGTTGCCGGCTTTTTCCAGTTCGGTCAGTCGTTCCGCCAGCATGGCGGCGTTCACGGTGCCCAAGCGAGCCTCGACCAGTTTGCCAGCGGGAGAGATCAGGAACGTAGTCGGCAAACCTTTGAGCTCGAAACCGGCGACCGGTTCGCCACCGCTAAGCAGGATGGGGAAAGTGATGCCCAGATGCGCTACGAAGGTGCGAACCTCATCCGGTGAGATGGCTTCGAAGTTGATGCCGACGACTGCGGCACGGTCGTGGTGCGCTTCGTGGAACGCTTGCAGTTCGGGCATTTCCAACAGACAAGGCGAGCACCAAGAGGCCCAGAAGTTGACGACGACCCATCGGCCGCGAAAGCTGGCCAGCTTTACCGGTTGATCGTTCAAGCCAGGTAACGCGAAATCCAGATCTTGGGCGCGGGCAAGATAAGTGGTCGCCGACAGCAGCGCCAACAAAAGTGCCAGGCCGAAACGAAACCGGTTCGAAAAACGTCTTGCGGTGGCGAACATGTCGAGTGCCTCGATCGCGCGCAAAATCCGCCGGGCGGTGGTAGCCTTAAGGGGGAACCGGCCGAACTTCGATGCCTTGGGCAGCTTGCTCTCGGGCTTTGATGGCTTCGTCGCGCGCATCCAGAGCCGAGCGTCGCGCATCGCCGTAGGCGCCGGCTTCCAGGTGTGCTTGCGCTTCCCGCAGCAGGCGTTGGGCTGCCGACAACGAGTGGAGCGAGCGCTGGGCCGCGCCGGCTGCTTCGGCCGAGCGGATAGCCTGCCGAGCATCGCTCATCTCCTGCACGGGGGCAGTCGCGCAAGCCGCCAACGACAGAATCGCAACGGCGAATAGCGTGAGTTTGGTGATCAAGGCGCCGGGAAAACAGCAGAGCCGCTGCATGGAACAAGTAACGAACGATTTTACGTACGCAAGCTAGCATCGGTCGCCGAAGCCGTCAAGCCAGCCCAGAGAGAATCGCTGCGGATCGGTGTTGCAACAGGCCGGTCCGGAAGCCGGGATACCGAACAATTGCGGAGGGAGCACGAGCTTCGATGCCGGAGATCTTGATTTTGTATTATAGCCGTACCGGGAGTACCGCCGAGATGGCCCGGCAGGTCGCCCGCGGGGTGGAGCAGGTGGAAGGCATGGCGGCGCGACTGCGTACCGTACCGCCAGTTTCCACCGTTTGCGAGGCAGCCGAAGGCGATGTCCCGGCTGTCGGCCCGCCTTACGTCGGCTCGAACGATTTGCTGGAGTGTGCCGGTTTGGCTTTGGGCAGTCCCGCCCGGTTCGGCAATATGGCCGCGCCGCTTAAGTATTTTTTGGATTCCACAGGGGGGCTTTGGTTGTCGGGATCGCTTTCCGGTAAGCCGGCGGGGGTTTTTACTTCGGCGTCGACCCTGCACGGTGGCCACGAATCCACGCTCTTGAGCATGATGCTGCCGTTACTGCATCATGGGATGCTGCTGATCGGCGTGCCCTATACCGAGGCGGCGCTGAGCGAAACCCGCGCTGGCGGTACGCCTTATGGCCCGAGCCACTGGTCGGGGCCGAGTTCCAAAGCGACGCTCGACATGGCAGAGAAGCGATTGTGCCAAGCGCTGGGTTATCGGTTGGCCGAGATCGCGCGCCGGTTGGGGCGAGCGTGAGCCGGTTTTTGTACTTCGTGGCGCTAACCGGCTATTTCGGCCTGTTCGGCTTGCTGTTGCTTTGGCTGAGTTGGCTGGAGCCGTCGCCCCGGCTGCCGGTATCGCTAGCCTTAGTTCTGCTGGTGGGGCCGCTTTTGCTGCCCTTGCGCGGTTTGTTGCACGGCCGCCCTTATACCCATGCTTGGAGCAGCTTTCTTGCGCTGTTCTACTTTGCAGTCGGGGTTTTCGACGCCACAGGACCGATGCAAAAGCCGTGGCTGGCTTGGCTGGAAATCGGTTTCAGCGCGCTGCTGTTTTTGGGAACGGTATCGTATGTGCGCATCCATGCGCGGGAACAGCGAATGCTTCGAGAAGCTGCGCTGGGAGATAGCGTTTCTCCAGGTTCCCGGGCGGCCGATCACGGGTAAGAGCGAGCGAGGATTGCCAAAACGGCAACGTTGTATTACTTGCAAGAATCTTATAGTAAATGTTATGATGTTTATCTCAGATGCGGGGTGGAGCAGNNGGTTCAAATCCTGCCCCCGCTACCAAATTTTCAAGGAAGCCCGTCGAGGGCTTTTTTTATGTGGTCGCTTCTAGGTTGCTTTGGCCGGCGAACCGATGGTTGGTCCGTGGCGGGCAAGCTGGTGATCGGCTGGCAAACGCCGGTCGACGATCCGCAACAGGATGATACCAAAAGTTTTGGGTTGGATTGGGTTGTTTGTGCCGTGCTGAAGTTCAACCAGAATTTGGCGAACGAGTGGGCCGCAGGCCCATTTTTTGTTTCCGGTGGTCGAAATGCGCCAGGATCTGCAGAAGCTTAGACGAACGTTGGCGGCTGTAGTGGAAGCCATGGGTTACGAACTGGTTGGCGTGGAATTCCACCCTCGTCGCGATAGCTCGCTGTTGCGAATCTACATCGATGGTAAAGACGGTGTCACGCTAGACGACTGCCGGCGGGTTAGCCATCAAATCGGCGGCGTGCTGGATGTCGAAGACCCGATAGCGGGGCGGTATACCCTGGAAATTTCCTCGCCGGGATTGGATCGTCCCCTGTTCGAACCCAGAGACTTTGTCCGTTTCGCCGGCTCAGAGGTGCGGATTCAGTTGAGAGAACTGTTGGACGGGCGGCGAAAACTGATCGGACGGCTGCTCGGGATGCGCGACGACGACGTGATGATCGTCGACGGCGAAGGGCGGGAATGGCGGGTGCCGCTGGAGCGAATCGAGAAAGCTCGGCTGGTGCCCGAACTTTGAGGTGGGATGACAGCGTGCGGATCCGGCTGGGAGGCAGAACGACATGCG
>DEHU01000239.1:0-2774 GCA_002352125.1 Competibacteraceae bacterium UBA2792
TTGGTCTCCTTGCCGAACTCGATGATCCCGGATTTCTCGGCCAGGATCGCTGGCTCTTTGGGCTTGCGTGCTTCGAACAGGTCAGCCACTCGCGGCAAACCGCCGGTAATGTCGCGGGCCCGGGAAGATTCTTGCGGGATACGGGCGATGGTGTCACCTACCGCCACTTCGGCGACATCGGCCAAAGTCGGGTTGACGATCGCCCCCGGCGGCAGCGGATACTGTGCCAAGGTGCTCGTGCCGGGGATGAATAGGTCGCTGCCGCGTTCGTCCACTAGCCGCACCAGCGGTCGCTTATCCTTGCCTTGCGCGCCGCGCTGTTTGGGATCCATTACCACCAGGCTGGATACGCCGAGTAACTCGTCGGTATGCCGTTGTACGGTGATGCCTTCCTCGAATTCGACGAAACGTACGAAGCCAGCCACTTCGGTGATGATCGGGTGGGCGTGCGGATCCCAACGAGCGATTACCTGCCCGGCTTCGACCGAACTGCCGTCTTCAGCCGACAACACTGCACCGTAGGGCACTTTGTAGCGTTCGCGCTCGCGGCCCTGATCATCGACCAAGATGATTTCGCCCGAGCGCGATACTGCCACCAAATGGTCGTCCCGGTTGCGCACGGTTTTCATCTTGCTCAAGCGCAGTATGCCCTTGGATTTGACTTTGACGTTGTCGGTCACCTTGGCCGAAGCCGCACCACCGATGTGGAAAGTCCGCATCGTCAATTGGGTGCCGGGCTCGCCGATGGATTGGGCTGCGATCACGCCGACCGATTCACCGCTGTTGACTCGGTGACCGCGGGCCAAGTCGCGGCCGTAGCAGGTGGCGCAGACGCCATAGCGGGTCCGGCAGGTGATGGCCGAGCGTACCAGCAGGCGGTCGATGCCCCATTCGTCCAACAGGGCTACCCAGTGCTCGTCGAGCAAAGTACCGGCGGGGATCGCGACGTCGTCGCCGCCCGGCCGGAACACGTCTTGGGCCACTGCCCGACCTAGAACGCGATCGCGCAGCGATTCTTTGACATCGCCTTCCTCGACTACCGGAGTCATCCAAATCCCTTCGTGGGTACCGCAGTCGGGTTCGGTAACCACCAGATCCTGGGCTACGTCCACCAGTCGCCGAGTCAAATAACCGGAGTTGGCAGTCTTCAGGGCAGTGTCGGCCAAACCCTTACGGGCGCCGTGAGTGGAAATGAAGTACTCCAGAACGCTGAGCCCTTCGCGGAAGTTAGCCTTGATCGGGGTTTCGATGATCGAACCATCCGGTTTGGCCATCAAGCCGCGCATCCCCGCCAACTGACGGATTTGGGCCGCCGAACCGCGCGCTCCAGAGTCGGCCATCATGAAGACCGAGTTGAAGGAGTTCTGTTCGACCAATCGATCTTGGCGATCGTGAACCTTTTCTTTGCCCAAGTTCCGCATCATTGCGCTCGCGACTTGGTCGTTGGTACGCGACCAGATGTCGACCACCTTGTTGTAGCGCTCGCCCTTGGTCACCAAGCCGGAGGTGTACTGCGAGTCGATTTCCTTGACTTCCTGCTCGGCTTTTTCCAGCAGAGCAGTTTTTTCGTCGGGAATCTTGAAATCCTCGAAGCCNNCGGGTGGCGTAATAAAAACCGGTGTACATCAATTGGTCGGCAAAAATCACGGTTTTCTTCAAACCGAGCCACCGGTAACACTCGTTGATCAGCCGGGATACCGTTTTCTTGGTTAGCACTTGGTTAACGAGAGAAAACGGCAAACCCTCCGGCAGAATCTCGGACAGCAACACCCGGCCGACGGTGGTTTTGGTTCGCGTCGGTACGTTACCGGCGTTCTCGGTCACGCCGATTTTTTCCGGCGGCAGGCGCACTTCGATGCGGGCGTGCAGCTCGACCTCGCGGTTCTCGTAGGCACGATGAACTTCCCGGACGTCGGCGAATCGCATATCTTCGCCCTTGGCATTGATCCGGTCGCGGGTCAGGTANNGCCGTTGGCGGGGCTGAGGATGTTGTTGGTGGACATCATCAAAGCGCGGGCTTCCAACTGCGCTTCGATGGAGAGCGGCACATGTACCGCCATCTGGTCGCCGTCGAAGTCGGCGTTGAAAGCGGTGCAAACCAGCGGATGCAACTGGATCGCTTTACCCTCGATCAGCACCGGTTCGAAAGCCTGGATGCCGAGCCGGTGCAGGGTCGGGGCGCGATTGAGCATTACCGGGTGCTCGCGAATCACCTCTTCCAGGATGTCCCAGACCACCGGTTCCTCGCGTTCCACCATCTTTTTTGCAGCTTTGATGGTGGTGGACATGTTCCGGTATTGCAGCTTGCTGAAAATGAAAGGCTTGAACAGTTCCAGAGCCATTTTTTTGGGCAGGCCGCACTGGTGCAAACGCAGGGTGGGGCCGACCACGATCACCGAGCGGCCGGAATAATCGACCCGCTTGCCGAGCAGGTTTTGGCGGAACCGGCCCTGTTTGCCCTTGATCATGTCGGCCAACGATTTTAGCGGCCGCTTATTGGTGCCAGTGATGGCTCGTCCGCGCCGGCCGTTATCCAGCAACGAATCCACGGCTTCTTGCAACATGCGCTTTTCGTTGCGGACGATGATGTCCGGTGCGTTCAGTTCCAGCAAGCGCTTGAGGCGGTTGTTGCGATTGATCACCCGCCGGTAAAGATCGTTTAGGTCGGAGGTGGCGAAGCGCCCCCCATCCAGCGGCACCAGCGGCCGCAAATCGGGTGGCAATACCGGCAGTACGGTCAATACCATCCACTCCGGCTTGTTGCCGGAGTTCAG
>DEHU01000239.1:2779-3445 GCA_002352125.1 Competibacteraceae bacterium UBA2792
TAGGCTTCGTCGGTCAGCAGTTGGCTCTTCTCCAGCGGAGTCATGCCGGAGTCGATGACCACGAAGGATTCGAAATACAGCACCCGTTCGATATCGCGCAGGGTCATGTCCAACAGCAAACCGATGCGAGAGGGCAGCGATTTCAAAAACCAGATGTGGGCTACCGGGGAAGCCAGCTCGATGTGGCCCATCCGCTCGCGCCGCACCTTGGCCAAGGTCACTTCCACGCCACATTTTTCGCATACCACGCCGCGGTGCTTGAGCCGTTTGTACTTGCCGCACAAACACTCATAGTCCTTAGTGGGGCCGAAGATTTTGGCGCAGAACAGGCCGTCGCGCTCCGGTTTAAAGGTCCGGTAGTTGATGGTTTCGGGTTTTTTTACCTCACCACGACTCCAGGCGCGAATCATTTCCGGCGAAGCCAGCCCGATGCGGATGGCATCGAAATCCTCGATCTCGTCGAACGTCTTGAAAGGGTTCAGCAGGTCTTTCATCGTCTCTCACTCACGGGATTGCGTTGCTCCGCCGCCGCGAACGGCGGATGATCCGGTTTCATTCGCTGCGCGGTGGGGGTAGCGCATCGTTTTCCAGTTCCATGTTGATACCCAGCGAACGGATCTCTTTGACCAACACGTTGAATGATTCGGGCATGCCGGCTTCCATGCG
>DEHU01000239.1:3577-4737 GCA_002352125.1 Competibacteraceae bacterium UBA2792
GTGGTCTGGCCGCTTTCCGGTAGTTCCGCCAGCCGTAGCAGCTCTTTCAGCTCCTCTTCGGAGGCACCGTCGAAAACCGGGGTCGCAATCGGTACGCCACCGCGAAGGTTGCGGCACAGCGTCAACAGCTCGTCGTCGCCAAACTGGCTTAGATCGACATTCTGCTCGCCGACACCGTTGTAAATACGGTCCAGGAGCGACCGAAATTCTGCGACTTGCGCTCGTGCGTCCAACAACCGGCCTAATTTGAGGCCAAGTCCTTTGGCAGCCCAGCCCAAGTGAGTTTCCAAAATCTGGCCAACGTTCATTCGCGACGGCACGCCGAGCGGATTGAGCACGATGTCGACCGGGGTACCGTCTTCCAAATAGGGCATATCTTCCTGCGGTACGATCATCGATACCACGCCCTTGTTGCCGTGGCGGCCTGCCATTTTGTCGCCCGGCTGAACGCGACGCTTGACGGCCAGGTAAACCTTGACCATTTTCAGCACGCCGGGGGCCAAGTCGTCACCCTGCATGAGCTTGCGGCGCTTTTCGTCGAGCTTTTTGTCGAAGGCCTTGCGTTGCTGGTCGAGGTGCCGAGCGATTTTTTCGAGTTGCTCGTTGATGTCGTCGGCTTGCATTCGGATTTCGAACCAGAGCTCGCGCGGCAGACGATCAAGATATTCGACCGTGACCGTTTCGCCGCCCCGCAGACCGCTGGGGCCACCGTCGGCCAGGCTGCCGACCAGCATTCGCTTCATGCGTTGATATAGATCGTCTTCGAGGATGCGTAACTGGTCGTTCAGGTCCTTGCGGATGCGCTTGAGCTCTGCTTCTTCGATCTGTCTGGCTCGCGAATCTTTTTCGACGCCGTCGCGCGTGAATACCCGCACGTCGATGACGGTGCCGTCCATGCCGGACGGAACGCGCAACGAAGTGTCTTTTACGTCCGAGGCTTTTTCGCCGAATATCGCTCGCAATAATTTTTCTTCCGGAGTCAACTGGGTTTCGCCTTTGGGCGTGACCTTGCCGACCAGAATGTCACCGGCTTTGACCTCGGCGCCAATATAGACGATGCCTGCCTCGTCCAGTCGCGCTAGCGCGCTTTCGCCGACGTTCGGAATGTCGGCGGTGATCTCTTCCGGACCTAGTTTGGTGTCGCGGGCGACGCAGGACAG
>DEHU01000294.1 GCA_002352125.1 Competibacteraceae bacterium UBA2792
TGTCGGCGGCGGTCATCTCCCGCATCAAGATCATGGCCAAGCTCAACATCGCCGAGCGGCGCTTGCCGCAAGATGGCCGTATTCAGTTGCGGGCGCAGGGCAAGGAAATCGATTTGCGCGTATCTACCGTTCCGACCCTGTGGGGCGAAAGCGTGGTCATGCGTATCCTCGACAAGGCCAGCGTGGTACTGAATTTCGAGATGCTGGGTTTCAGCCCCCGCACTCTGGAGCGATTCCTGGAAATCTTGCATTTACCGCACGGCATCATTTTGGTAACCGGCCCCACCGGTAGCGGCAAGACCACTACCTTGTACACTGCTCTGCAAACTATCAACACCCCGGAGCGGAAAATCCTCACCGTTGAGGATCCGGTGGAATACCAGTTGGAAGGTATCAACCAGATCCAGGTGAAACCGCAGATCAACCTAACCTTCGCCAATGCCCTGCGCGCCATCGTCCGCCAAGACCCCGACGTAATCATGATCGGCGAAATGCGCGATCTGGAAACCGCCGGCATCGCCGTGCAGTCCGCGCTGACTGGTCACTTGGTGCTGTCCACTCTGCACACCAACGACGCCGCCGGCAGCGTNNCTGACCTCGACCATCAACGGCATTCTCGCCCAGCGCCTGGTGCGGTTGCTCTGTAGCCGGTGTAAACAGCCGTATCAAGCGTTACCAGAGCTGGTCGAGGAAATGCGGTTGCACCGCTTCGCCGATGGGCGCGACATCACTTTGTACAAGCCGATCGGTTGCGAGCACTGTGGCGGCACCGGCTACCGGGGTCGAGCGGCCATCATGGAATTTTTGGTGATGAGCGATCCGCTGCGTCGTTTGGTGTTGAAACACGCCGACGCCGGCGACTTGCAGGCTACCGCCCAGAAGGAGGGTATGGACACCATGTACGAAGACGGATTGCGTAAGGCGGTTGCTGGCTCGACCACCATCGAAGAAGTGCTGCGGGTGACCACCCANNCGGTGGACGCCGCCGGCGAGGTGCTGCGCGACGAGCTGGAAGCCATATCGGTGGACGTTGCCGTCGAACACCTGCGCGATCGGGGTTTGTTGCCGCTATCCGTGAACGAAGCCAAGGGCGGTTTGTTGGGCGGTGGCGTCGGTCAGCCGTTGTTCAGCAAACGCCGGGCATTATCCCGCAAAGCTGTCGCCTTGTTGACCCAGCAATTGGCTAGTTTGTTGGGGGCGGGGATGCCGTTGGATCGGGCATTGACCATCCTGATCGGGGTCGCCGAAGACGAACGGGGCAAAATTTTGCTGGAGCGGGTACAGGAAAAAGTGCGCGGCGGTTCGACGCTGGCCGACGCCTTGGAAGCGCAAGGTACATTTTCCCGCTTCTACTTGAACATGATTCGTGCAGGCGAGGCAGGCGGCGCGCTGGAAACCGTACTGAAGCGGTTGACCGAGTTTTTGGAACGATCGCAGGCGCTGCGGGAGTCGGTCACTTCCGCTTTGATCTACCCGATCATTTTGCTTTCGGTGGCAGCGCTGTCGGTCATCATTTTATTGACGTTTGTCGTACCGCAGTTCCAGCGGCTGTTTGCCGATGCCGGCAAGGCATTGCCTTTGGCGACGCAAATCGTGATCGCCCTCGGCGAGGGGTTCAGGCATTACTGGTGGGCCGGATTGATCGTGGTCGGATTGATCGTCGTGGCGGCGCGCCAACAAATGAGCCGACCGGCAAGTCGTGCTCGCTGGGACCGCTGGTTGTTGCGGTTGCCGTTGTTCGGCGACCTGATCGCCAAGGTTGAAACCGCGCGGTTGTCCCGAACCTTGGGAACGTTGCTCGGCAATGGCGTGTCGCTGCTAAACGCGCTGATGATCGTTCGAGAAACCCTGAGCAACCAAGTCCTGGCCGGAGCGTTGGGTGAGGTGGCCGAACACGCCAAGACGGGCCGGGGACTGGCCGAACCGCTGCTGGAAACGGGCAATTTTCCCAAGCTGGCGGTGCAGATGATCCGGGTCGGCGAAGAGACCGGCCAGTTGCAAGAGATGCTGTTGCAGGTTGCCGATACCTACGACGGCGAGGTGCAGACCGCCGTCAAACGGTTGCTGACGCTGTTGGAGCCGGTATTGATACTTGGGCTTGGCGTGGTTGTCGCCGGCATTATCATGTCCATCTTGGTGGCGATCCTCAGCCTGAACGAACTCGCTTTCTAAAGAGCCTTGCCATCGCCGCTCGCGCCATTTTTCCGTTTTTTAAGGTACGAATGAATGGAATTTCGAGATGATGTTCGCCGCTCGCGCGGCTTTACCCTGATCGAACTACTGGTCGTGCTGGTCATTCTCGGTCTTTTGGCCGGGCTGGTCGGACCGCAGGTGATGAAATATCTCGGCGGCGCCAACACCAAGACCGCCAAGCTGCAAATCGAAGATTTCAGCACCGCGCTCGACGCGTTCCGGCTCGACGTGGGGCGCTATCCCACTACGAGCGAAGGGTTGCAGGCGTTGGTCGCGCAACCGGGAGGCATCGGTCGCTGGAACGGTCCTTATCTGCGCAAGAACCTGATTCCAAAGGATCCGTGGGGCAACGACTACCAATATCGCGCGCCTGGCCAGCATAGCGGGGGGGCTTTCGACCTGTACTCGCTGGGGGCCGACAATGCCGACGGTGGCGACGGCGAGAATCAGGACGTGGTGAGCTGGCAGTAAGCGTGCCGGGTGAGCCGGGTGGCCGCAAGGCGGACGGAACAGCAAGGCTTTACCCTGCTGGAGCTATTGGTGGTGCTAGTGATGGCCGTGCTGCTGGTCGCTTTGGTGCCGCCGCTGCTCTCGGGCATGAGCGGTGCCGCCGAACTGCGCAGCGCAGCGCGGCAACTGGCTGCCGGCTTGCGGTTCGCGCGCAACGAGGCAGTCGCTCGCCAGCGGGAGGCGGTGCTGACCCTCGATTTGGTTCGACGCCGCTTCGCGGTCAGCGGCGATCCGCGCGAAATCGCGCTGCCGGAGAGTTTGGCGCTTCACCTCTATACCGCCCAGTCGGAATTGCTCGATCAGGCGACCGGCAACATCCGGTTTTTTCCGGACGGCAGTTCCACCGGCGGCGCCATCACGGTTAGTGGTGCAAAGTTGGCCTACCGGGTGAACGTGGATTGGTTGACTGGCGCCATCGCTATCGTCGAGCAGGACGCGCAGCCATGATCGGGCGATTTCGCCAGAGCGGTTTTTCCCTGCTAGAGGTGCTCGTGGCCTTCGCCATCCTCGGCATTTCGTTGGGCGTCTTGCTGCAGGTGTTCGCTACCGGCCTGCGCAATGCGGGTACGGCCGATGATTACACCCGGGCGACTTTGTACGCCGAATCGATTTTGGCCGCTATCGGCCGAGAAGTTCCACTCGACGAAGGGAACCATTCCGGCCCGATCAACGACCGATTTTCTTGGCGCAGTACGGTCAGTCTCTACAGCGATGGAATGCCGGACCCCGAAAAAAGCCGGGTCCGGGCCTATCGGATCGGGGTGGAAGTATTTTGGAGCGGTTTGTCGCAAACCCGCTCGGTGATGCTGGAGACGCTGCGTTTGGCGCCGGTCGAGCCGCCAGGCCGGCGGCGCTGATGGTCTCGAAAATGCGCAGATCGAGTCGACGACAAGCGGGATTCACTCTGCTGGAGCTGTTGATCGCTATCACCTTGATGGGGTTGATCTTGGTGGTGCTGTACGGCGGGTTGCGACTGGGGTTGAACGGTTCGGACAGCGGCGAACGGCGTGCCGAGACGACCAACCGGCTGCGGTTGGTTCAGGAGTTTTTGCGTCGCCAGTTGGCACAGTCGATGACCGTTTATCAAACTAACGACCAGCAGGAAAAGGCAGTGGTGTTTGCGGGCCAGCCGGACAGTGTCGAGTTCGTGGCTCCGATGTTGACCCAATTGAACCAAGGCGGGCTGTACCGAATTCGGATCGGGACCGGAGACGGCCGGTTGTGGATGCGTTGGCGGCTTTATCGGCCCGACNNGAGCCGGCGACGAGCGAGAGACCGTGTTGCTGGAAGGCGTGTCCGCCGCAGAATGGGCCTATTTCGGCCCAGAGCGGGACGACGATAAGGAGCCACCGCGCTGGCGTTCCGATTGGTCGAGCATCGAACGGCGGCCATTGCTGGTGCGCCTGAACGTGGCCCAGGGAGGGGAGATATGGCCCGATTTGGTGGCCGCCTT
>DEHU01000126.1 GCA_002352125.1 Competibacteraceae bacterium UBA2792
TCGCGCATGGCGGCATAGATGCCCGTCTCCTTGCCGGTGTTGGCGAACTGCACCGTCAAATCGCCGCGTGCAATTTGTGCAGTCAGCGCCGCCATCTCGGCCGGCTCGCCGCCGATGGGGCGACGGATCACCCGCGTCAACAACCAAGTCAACAGCACACTCAAGATGATGCCGCCAGCCATAGCGGCAATGGACAGAACTTCCAGCCGGGTTGCCGTGACATGGCTCTCCGCAACCATCTCGTTCGTGCGAACGGTATTGTTCTCGGTGATGGCATCGAAAGTTTGCCCCATAGCGTCTGAGATCGGCACTATGCGGCCGACCATTTGGCGGTATTCGACGTACAGCGCATGCTTTTGGTCTGGATCGTTGGTAGCGATGAGGCGTTCGATCAGGCCATCCAGTTCGGCGTAAATGGTGCGCCAAGCTTTATATTGCTCGTTGAGCTGTTGCTGCAACGCCCGACCCTTCTCGCTGGTTCGCGGAATTTTCAGTAACGCTTCCCACCACCGATCCACCTGCTGCCAGCTCTTCTGGCGTTCTTTCTGAATGCTCTGCAATCCTGCCTTGATGTCCGCTTCCGCCTCATGCATGAAGACGGCTTGCGTTTGCGCGCGGATGGTCATCCGTTGGTAGTTAAGCTGGGCTAGTGCCTGCAATGCGGGAATTCGATTCTCGCCGACATTTTCTATATCGCTTCCCAAAGCGTGAATTCCGAACACTGCCAGAAGACCAAGCAACAGTGCGATCACCGCCATAGCTCCGAAACCGAGAATTAACCGTGTCCCAATTTTCAAGTTGATAATATTCATGGGTTTGCTCCAAAACGAATTTCTAGAAGCCGTGCCAGCTACGAAAACCGGCCAGCCGTCGAAGGCCTGTAGTTGGGGGGGAAGAACAGCATGCGATGAAACTAGCAACGGCTGTGCCATAAGATAACAATTTAATAAATAACGTTTTTTAAAACAAAACCCCAAAAAAAATCAGACTACACAATTAAAATTGTTAACATTCATTTAAAATATGTTTTTAAATCAAATAGTACAATTTATCACGTAATAACAACTTTAATTGTTAAATTAAACGCACCAAAACTCGACTGGGACCAAGAGGAAAATCGCCACGAACGCCGAACTTACGACGATAATTTCGCCAGTCCGATCATGCGCCTTGCTCGAAATGCCGCGATTGTCGATCAACGCGGAAATCGAGGCATTAACTCAAATGCGGCAGAGAGCCGCATAACTAGCCGGCCGCGGTCGAGCCCCATCCCCCACCAGGACAACATCGATGACGAATAACGAACGACACTTTGGCGCGCTAGTCGCCGCTTGCGCTAAAGAGACTAGCGCTCACATTCTCGCTTATGCCCGCGACGCCGGTCTGGATCCGCTGTCGTTTCTGGTAAACGTCGCGGCGGTGCTAGCCTCTTCCGCCCTGGCGGCCCAACCCGATGACCAACTACCTGCTGCATCCCGCCATATCCAAAATGCTTTGGGCTTGGTGCATTGTCTGCAAGACGACGAAAGCGAAACTGCATCGCCTCGCGACGGGTTCGCTGCCCCGGAAGCTTTACAGTAAGGATTTTCTCGATACGCGGATGCTACGGCCGCAACTATGCTACCGTCCGGTGTGTTCGGCTTGCCGGACCACGCTCCAGTGGCCGGTGCAACAAACGACGATCTCGACGATGGAGGAGCCGGATATCGGGCTTTATCCGGATTCGGGCAAGTCTTTCGTGCTATCACCGCTGGTAACGGTCTACTGGTAGAGCCGGCGCCAGCAGGCTTCCGGTCGATTTCACCGTTCAGCTCTCCAAAACCTGGATCAAACCCGTCTAGCGGATTTCGGTTGTGGCGGCAAATATCGGCCTGTCCGCCACGCTTGATCGCGCCAGCGGAAAATTCAGTTCGATGGTCGACAGAATATCGCTCGGAGCAAATTTTGGGCTCGCTGACGAGCAGATGGAGAAAACGCCCAGAGGATCGATCACCACCTGAATCTTCTTTTCATAATCGGCACGAGCCGTTGTTTGAAGCAACCACCCAACCGTTCAAAGCCGATTCTGGTCGGGTGCAGCTCGTTTGCCCACTCGCTTTCGGTCGCCAGTGTCCCCGCTGTTTTCACAAACACGACATGATCGGGATCATCTTGCTCGATCCGAGCCAATCGAGCTCCCAAGCCATCGATTAACATTCGGATAATTTCGACCCGATATTCTTTTGGAACTCCACAATCATCCATCGGCTTTTTCAACCAATTCCCAAAGCCGAACAGTTTTTTACCGCTTGGGAAAGCATGATCGTAATTGTGAATCGCGATGATAGCGTTGTTGATCTTGCCGAGTACCGTCGCAATCAGATCGCGATAACGCACCCCAAAATCGTTCAGGATGTCATCCGGCTGGCCCGGAACAAAACAGGCGGCAGCCGATTGCTCGTTGGCACAATTTCCCTTGAGAAGCTGCTTGAAATCGTCACCCGCAATATCATTGCCTCCCCCACTTAACAGCACCAGTTTGATTTTTCTATCATAAGTTTGGAGACTGGCCAAAAAATTGTCGCGATACCGTTTCTTGGTCAGATAATCCCGTAGTTCGGCACCGTTGTCGCCGATGGCGTAAATGATGCGATTGCCGTTCCAAATATTAAAAATCGGGTTAAGCAGATTATTGAATGGATACCAGAACCAGGAATCGCCCAGCGCCAGTATATCCGGCGATTCGTTCCGATTCGTCATTTCATTTTCATCCCAATACGGGTGCGAAGCCATCTTTCTTTCCCCAAAATGTTTGGTTGAGAATGCATTCAGTGTAGAACACACTGCTTGGGCGGTCTTATATGGGAGCGGTTATTTCGCCCACCTTAATTGGTGGGCGCGGATTGCGATACTAAAACGATAGCCAAAAAATCCTCGCATTCAAAATGCTCTGTTCGAGATATTTAAATTACCAGAAAAAATCACCAAGAAATCTAACAGATTTGGCAGAAAAACCACCTCAACTAATCACAAAGTAGATTTTGGAAAACCGGAATGGTATTTTAGAGTTCCACAACTAATATCAGGAATGCTATATGTTGCCGAAACGTCGTATTGCCACCATCCTCTTATCTTTGGGCTTCTCCGCAAGCCTGGCTGGCTGGTCGGGCGCCCAAGCAGCAGAATCTCCACAATCGACTCAGCCTACCGAATCTCAATCGGCCATAACCACCGCGCCAGCCAAGAAGGAACTACCTTTCCCCGATGGCGAAAAATGGTCCACCGCCACGGAGC
Source organism: Competibacteraceae bacterium UBA2792 (assembly GCA_002352125.1). GTDB lineage: Bacteria > Pseudomonadota > Gammaproteobacteria > Competibacterales > Competibacteraceae > Competibacter_A. The sequence goes on from DEHU01000126.1 coordinate 3,274, forward strand.
GGGAAAAACTGGCCTACCTGCTCGGTATCATGAACATGGCAATGGTGGAATATCAGTTGACCGGCCCCACTCCAAAACACCGCACCACCGTTCCTAAGTTGGTGAAATCTCTGGATGGCATGACCTTGCAGCAAATGATGGGAACCGTAGACACTTATTACAAAGCGAACCCCGACCAACAGAAAAGGCCGATTTTCGAGGTCATCTGGTTCGAGATCGTGGCACCAAAGGCCAGCGCCAAATCCCAAGAACCCGGCACGCCCGCCGCGAAGAAGGGGTGAGTTATGAAAAAAATTGTTTATCTGATCGCGATTCCCGCCCTCGCTCTAAGCGTCGGCTGCACCAACATGTCGACCACCGAGCAAAGCACGCTGAGCGGCGCGGCTATCGGCGCGCTGGGCGGCGCGGCCATCGGCGGGCTAACCGGCGGTGATGCGGGCGTCGGCGCCGTAATCGGCGGTGCGGCGGGCGCCGTAGTGGGCAACATCTACGGCCGAGATCAGGAAGCAAAACAGCGGCAACGGCAACGCCGCCGTTATTGAAAAAATACTCGCTCTAGCAAGCGATCCTGTCCGTCGCGCGCTGCCGGAGGTCGCCTGCTAGGCCGGAGCTGCGTCGAGATCGCGGCGCAGTTCCATTGCCGCGGCGTGCAACCGCCCAAACAGCCGCTTCACTCCACTGCAATCGTAATCCCGGCGCGGCCATTTGAAATAGCCGCCGCAACTCCGCAAAAACTCGCAGCTCCGGCAATCTTCGGCAGCAGCCAACCCCCTCTCGATCCAGCCCTCTAGCTCCGTATCGGGCTCGACCGCCGCATCGCCGCCGGTCGCTAACCGGCCATACAGCGACTCTGCGCCATCGTCGGCGACATAGCGCAAATATCGAGGATCCTCGTCCAGCACCGACCACAGCGGCAACGGGTCGTCGTGATAAAACCCGAGCAGCATGCTATGAAAAAACTCGACAGGTTGAGCGACCGTCGGCTGGTGCAGATAAAATTCCAGCGCCGCTATCAATTCTTCGATCAAAGGCGGTTCGGGCTGTCCCAGCTCCAGCCGCACGGCGAAATCCAGCGACACCGCTACTTTGATCGCCTTGAGGAAGCCGGATCGCACCGGCACGACCGCTCGCACCGGATGTTTGTCGAGCAGGTTAGTATGGCGATACAGCAGCGGATACTCGCTGGCAGGATCGGCCATGACCAATTCGATCGGCAATCCCGGCGCCCAAGCGTTCAACGCCTCGGAATCGGCTGCCAGCGCCAAAAGCTGCACTGCGACGACCCGCTCGGGATCTTCGGCCGCTAGCGTAGCCGGCAGCGAAGCTGGTTCGTCAGTCCGGACCACCCAGTCCCCGTGCCGATAGGCCGATAACAGGTGCGGCGGAATGCTATAAATCGATTCGTTCATCGGGGTCGTCGCCGATCGCGCGCGGTCAGCGATTGTGCCAACCGCCGTTTACCCATTTTGGCCGGTTGTACCAGCCCCGCCGGTTGTACCAGCCTGGCCGGTTGTGCCAGTGACGCCGGCGATTGTGCCAACCCGGTCCGTTATACCAGCCCCGCCCATTATACCAGCCCGGACCATAACCCCAGCCCCAGCCAGGTCCACCACCACCGAGATTGACCCAGTTACCATGATTGCTCCAGCCCACGGCTTCGGCTTCTTTACCGGGGAGTAGGGCTCCGCCCAAGACGACGCCGCCAATGACGGCTTTCGACCATTTTCCCAAGCCGATCAGAAAATCCCGCCGATCGCGCAAATCCGGCTCCACGGCTTCGGGTTCTGTTTGCAAAACTTCTCGTTCTTTATCAGCCATCACAACCTCCGACTCATCAGTGCCGTTATGGCTTCGCGGCGAAACCGACGGCTATATGCGAACATTTGAACAATACCGATTCCAAGCTAATCCCGGTCAGCTTTCCTCGCCCGAATCAATTTCGCTCGTACTATTATCGGAAAAATGCACGATGCGAAAATACCACTTGCCATCTAATTGTTCCAAAATGACGGTCAAGTTGGTTCCATATTCCCGTTTCTCGTTCTTCAAGAAATCCGAGATCCAACACATGCTCGCCATCCAGGCCAGATTGCCCTTGATTTCGGATCGCGTCCAGGTACAGCGCATCTCCCGCGTCCCCGGATCGAAGGATTCGGAAAGCGCCGTGTAAGCCGCCCGAATCTCTTCCTTGCCGGGCCAGCGTTCGCCCACGCCGGTTCCGGGCAGGATGGTGTCGTTGCCGGGCGCATACGCTACCATCACGCCAGCCAGATCGTGCTCGTTGATCGATCGATCGTATCGGGCGAACACTGCTTTCACCCCGTCAGGTGCTTTTGCAGAACCTTCCGGCAGACTCCAGCCTGCAACGGCCCAAGCTCCCAACACCAGCGGCAATGCCAACAACAAACGGCGTTCCACGAAATTTCTCCTGCCTGTCTTAGCGCCGCTATAAAAATTTGGCATAAACTCTCTGAAATTTCGCTGAATGTCCTGATACCACATATACATAACATAGCTAAAGCGGTTACCTCTCCATGCGTATCCATCGGTCGTTCCGATCTCTGGCTCTGTTCGCGCTCGTTCCGCTGATGGCGTTGGCGGTCTTTCCAAACCCAACTTCCACCGTCGTCGCGGCAGTCGCCCGGAACCGTCCCCACATCGGTTTGGTGCTGGGTGGCGGTGGCGCTCGCGGCATCGCCCACATCGGCGTGCTCAAGACTTTGGAAGCGATGCGCGTTCCGGTCGACTGCATCGCCGGTACCAGCATGGGTTCGATCATCGGCGGGCTGTACGCATCCGGCATGTCGCCCGAGCAAATGAGCGAAGCCGTGCAGCGCATCGATTGGCCGGCAGCGTTCACCGACGGACCGCCGCGCACCGATCTACCGTTTCGAATCAAGGAAGATCAACGGGTTTTGCTGGATGCCGAAATCGGCCTCAAACAAGGCAAGGCGCAATTGCCCAAGGGTTTGCTCGAAGGCCAAAATCTGTTGCTGCTGCTGGAACAACTGTCGCTGCCAGCCGCCAGCGTCCACGATTTCGATAAGCTCCGGATTCCCTATCGGGCAGTCGCGACCGATCTGGCCACCGGCGAACCGGTGGTGCTGGGCTCCGGCGAACTGGCCAAGGCGATGCGAGCCAGCATGTCGATTCCCAGCGCCCTCGTGCCGGTAGAGCTGAACGGCAAGATACTGGTGGACGGTGGGGTCGCAGACAATGTACCCGTGGACGTAGTACGGGAACTCTGCCACCCGGACGTCATCATCGCCGTGAACGTGGGTGCACCGTTAGCGCCGGCCGATCAACTCACTTCGGTACTGTCGGTGACCGAACAGCTCACCAACTTCCTGACCGTGGGCAACACCAACCGACAACTGCGTACCCTGGGGCGCAAAGATGTACTGATCGTGCCGGACCTGAAGGACTTAGGCAGCATCGACTTCAATCGCGCGGCGGAAGCCATCGCTATCGGCTATGCCGCCGCTCAAGCGAAGCGCGACGAACTGGCTCGATTGACGATCTCGCCAGACGTTTACGAAGAGTACCTGGCTTCGTTGCCGCAGATACCTCAAACCGAGCGGCCGGTTATCGACTTTATCCGCATCAAGAACGACACGCGATTGTCGGATCAGGTCATCGAAGGGCAACTGCACGTCAAGCCGGGCGAGCGGCTCGATTCCGAAAAACTCAATCGCAGCCTCAACGCGATCTACGGTATGGGCGAGTTTCAGCGGGTCAACTACACCTTGGTCCGCGACCACGGTAAAACCGGGCTAGTCGTCGAAGCGCATCAAAAAGATATCGGTGCCGATACCCTAAAATTCGGTTTGTTCCTCGGCGCCAACCTCAAAGGCGACTCGGAGTTCGACATCAGCGCCGCTTATACCCTGTCGCAACTCAACTCCTTGGGCGGACAATGGCGCAATTTCGTCCAACTGGGCGGCAACATCGTTTTGGCGAGCGATTTCTATCAGCCGCTCGACGCCGATCAGCGCTACTACATCGATCCCTACCTGCAGTACGAGCAATATAATTTAGAGTTGGTCAACGCTGCCTACGCGGACAGTACCAGCTTTCGAGTTTATCGCTCCGAGATCGGCTTGGAAGTGGGCAGAAATCTGGAAAACTGGGGACGATTGTCGCTCGGTTTGCACTATGGTACGGGCCGCAACGATCTTCGTCTCGGGCAACCTTCTCTTTACGAAGGCAATTTTACCGAGAGCGGATATTCGATCCGCTGGCAGACCGACACGCTGGATAATCTCAATTTTCCCACTTCTGGCAATCGCACCAATCTCGTCTTCCGCGACTTCCTGACCGAGCTGGGATCGGATCAAGACTTCCAGACTCTCGATTTGAACTTGGCCCATGCTTATACGTGGGGTAAATACTCGATCATTCCGCGCGTTCGGCTGGCCGGCAAGCTCTCCGGCGAACTGGGCATCCAGGATTTATTCATGCAAGGGGGATTCCTGAATCTGTCGGGCTATCAACCCGGCCAGCTTTCGGGTCAGTACATCGCTCTGGGCGAAATCATCTATATGTACCGGCTAACCGACGCTTCGGCGGCGTTCACCATTCCCATTTTCGCGGGCGGTTCGCTGGAGATAGGCGGCGCCTGGAATGAATACAGCGATATCACCGTCGATTCGCTGATTCCGGCGGGGAGCTTGTTTCTGGGAGTCGATACGCCGCTGGGGCCGTTTTACGCGGCTGGCGGCTACGCCGAGGGCGGTAATGCTTCGCTCTATCTGCTGCTGGGCAAACTGTTCTGATGTCGAGATTGGTATTGTTCAACAAGCCTTACGGCGTGCTTAGCCAATTCACCGACGCCAGCGAACGGCCGACGCTCGCCGACCACTTGCCCGTTCCCGGCGTGTACGTGGCCGGCCGGCTCGATCGAGACAGCGAGGGACTGCTGGCGTTGACCGACGACGGCGCCTTGCAGGCCCGCATCAGCCATCCGCGCCACAAGCAACCCAAAACCTATTGGGCGCAGGTCGAAGGCGTTCCCGACGAAGCCGATCTGGAATCATTGCGCCAAGGCGTCGAACTGAGCGACGGCCGCACTCTGCCGGCCGACGCTCAGCGCATCGCCGAACCGGCCCAACTGTGGCCGCGCGATCCGCCGATTCGCTACCGGGCAGCAATCCCGACCGCTTGGCTGGCCATAACGCTGCGCGAGGGCCGCAATCGCCAAATTCGGCGAATGACCGCTGCGGTGGGTCATCCCACCTTGCGGTTGATTCGTTACCGCATCGGTGCTTGGACGCTGGACGGCCTGGCGCCTGGCCAGTGGCGGGAACTGGAAGTCGATTCGTTTCATCGCCGCCCCGCCGAAAGGCGATACGACGGCGTTCGGCCATTTCGCCGCCTACCGGTTTGAATCAGCCCTCTATTGCGGCAGCCCAACCGAGAACGGAGATACCCGCTATCGTTGGCCAGCCGACCCGGCCGGCCCGGGGACTTGCGCTTCTTGGCGTCTCCGCCGCAGCAGGCGTGAAATGAATATGCCGACCTCGAACAAAAACCACATCGGCAATGCCAGCAGGGTTTGCGAAATTACGTCTGGCATCAAAAACATGCCGATGACAAACGCGCCGACGATAACGTAGGACCGCTTCGACGCCATCGCCTCAGGCGTGAGGATACCGGCCAAGACCAAAATCACCGTGGCAACCGGCACTTCGAACGCCACCCCGAACGCGAAAAACATCATCATCACGAAATCGAGATAGCGGTTGATATCGGTCATCACCGCCACGCCCTCGGGAGCGGTGCTGGTGATGAAGGCGAAAAAGATGGGCATGATCACAAAGTACGCGAAGATCATGCCGCAATAAAACAGCGTCGTGCTGGAAAAGATAATCGGCAGCACCATTCGCTTCTCGCGCTGGTACAACCCTGGCGCGACGAAGGCCCAGACTTGATAAAGCGTCCAGGGCACGGTAACGAACAGCGCCAGCACCAGCGTGAATTTGAGGGGAGTCAGAAACGGCGACAGCACGTCGATAGCGATCATGCTGCTCTGGGCTGGCATGTGCCGGGTCAAGGGGCCAGCCAGCGCCGTATAGATCGGATTGGAAAATGGCGACAGGCCCACGAACACCACCAAGATGCCGATCACGATACGCAACAAACGGCTGCGCAATTCGATCAGATGGCTGACGAGCGGCTGCTCGTGGTCGGCGTCGGTCACGGGGTTTGATCGGGCGGTGGAGGCGGCGGAGAAGGCGACGGCGCGGCGGATGGAGCGGCTGGCCGCGGTTCGGTCTTAGTCAACCGAACCGGCGCGGTTGGCGAGTTTGGATCGGAGTAGGGTGGCGGCGCACCGGTCGGCATTCCCGGTTGCCAGCCGGGCGGTGGTCCGGGGTCGTCGAACTCCGCGTGGATATCTTCGCGCAGCGACTTCATTCGCTCCGAGACATCCTTCAAATCGTCGAGGCCGGCTTGCTGGCGAAACGACCGTTTGAGCTCCTCCAGTTGAAGTTCCCGATCCACTTCGGCCTTAACATCCGCAATCATCCGTCGGGCTTTGCCCACCCACAAACCGGCGGTACGCGCCAAGCCGGGCAATTTATCGGGGCCGACGACAAGCAGCGCGACCACGCCGACCACGATCAATTCCCAGAAACCGATTTCGAACATGTTGGCGCGATTCCGGAACTTAGATTTTTTCCCGATCCTTGGCCAATGGATCATTCACTCCCGCTGCGGTCTGTTCCCGGGCGGCGGGTTGTTCGAGTTTTTTGGGGTCTTCCTCGAACGCTGCATCCGGTGCAGCCGGCTTGGCGCCTTCCTTCATGGCATCGCGGAAACCGCGAATCGCCGAGCCCAGATCGGACCCTAGATTGCGCAGCCGGCTGCCGCCGAACAACACCAGCACGATGACCAGGATAAGCAGTAATTCCCAGATATTGAAATGCATGACGATAAGCCTCGCGTGACGGGGAACCGGCGAAAACGATTCAGCCGGCGGTGCGGGTGGCCTTTTCGACTAGGCCGGAGATACCGGAGCGGCGGCGCAATTCGTCCAGTACCGCGTCGGGACCTAGCTCCAGATGGGCCAGCATGACCAGGGTATGAAACCACAAATCGGCGGTTTCNNTGCTTGCGCGCTTCCAGGGTCGCGGCCAGCTCACGCAGAACCTCGTCGCTCATGAGCCGTACATCTCGCGTGGATCCTTTAAAACAGGGTCGGTGACGGTCCACTCACCATCGCGCAACTCCTCGAAAAAGCAGCTTTGCCGGCCGGTGTGGCAAGCGATGCCGCCGATCTGTTCGAT
>DEHU01000103.1 GCA_002352125.1 Competibacteraceae bacterium UBA2792
TTGCGCAGCATCGCCTTCGAGGGGCGGATTCTGGTGATCGGTTTCGCGGGCGGTACCGTCCCGCAGATTCCTGCCAATCATCTCCTGGTCAAGAACGTGGACGTGATTGGTCTCAACTGGCCGGCTTACGCGGAACGCCATCCTGCCGTGATGACCGAGAGCTTCCAAATTTTGCTGCGATGGTATTTGGCCGGCGCGATCCGGCCCTATGTCTCGGCGATCTACCCGCTGGAGCGAGCGGTCGATGCTCTGAATCAGGTCGTCGCGCGCAAATCGGTCGGCAAAGTGGTGATTGCGGTGGGCGGGTGAGGCATGGCGGTCGAACCGACGATCCAGCATCTGGGACGGACGACGCAGGCGACGGTGCGGGGCGGCGATGTCCAGTTGAAACACTTTCGCAACGCGCTATTGTTGAAGGATTTTGTCGTCGCTACCGAGCGGGAGAATTTCCTGGAATTGCGGCGGCGGGCGTATTTGGCGCAGGACGATTGGCCGATGCGGGTCATCGTTCGCCGCGACGGCAACCGGTTCGATATCCGCTATTTTCTTTATATTCCGTGTGGTTGGATCGCTGGGTTTACCTTTTTGATGCTGCTGGTGTTGCCGTTCGCCGGCATTCCGAACGCGCCGCTGGCATTCGGATTGGCTACGGTGATGGCGATCCTGGCGATTTACAAGCAAAAGATCGATTGCCGGCCCGATGCGCGGTTCTGGCAGGAACGACCGCGTCGGCGTTGGGGCGAGACTATGGAGCGGTTGCTGCGGGAAGCGTTCGGCCACCCCTAGCGAACCGCTCGACTGCCCTTGGCGCATGGCGGGGGCGGGGAATCGTCGAACCGGCTCAGCCGCGCCACGTCCAGCGCGACGATGCGCCGGCCTTTCACCGCGATCAAGCCGGATTCACTCAAGCTGTGCAAAATCCGCGATAGCGTCTCCGGCGTCAGGTTTAGCCTCGATGCGATGACGTGCTTGCTGGCCGGCAATGCGAATTCGACTGGGCCGCTAGTAGGCATTCCTGCCAGTTGCAGGAGAAAACCGATCACTCGCTGGGTGGAGGAGCGCAGGGAGTAGTTCTCCACATCCTGGATCAAACTGTGCAGGCGCATGCTCAACCCGGCCAACAAACGGTGGGCGAAGGCGCTATCGTGATCGATGGCCGCGAAAATGCCCTGCTTGGCGATATATAGCAGGCGGGAATTTTCCAACGCCTGAGCCATCACCGGGCAAGGCTTTTCCATGAACATCACCGCTTCGCCGAAGCTTTGCCCCGGCCCGACGATGGACACGACTTTTTCGTGGCCTTGCAGCGAGGAGAACGCCAGCTTGATCTGGCCGTATACGGTGATGTAGAAACCATCCAGCGCACAACCTTTCTGAAACAGAATCCGCCCTTTCTCCAGCCTGATTTCCCGGGTTCCCGTCGCCAGATTGGCGATCTCGCCGTCGCTCAACTGCTGAAATAGCGGCAGATTAGCCAATACCCGACCGATATCGATTTGTTTGCTCACCGGTTTTGCTGTTCCTCTCGTTCGGTTAACGATCGGGCATTACCACATTCTGTTTGATGCAATTATTCGGGAATTTGATGTAAATCAAGGCATGGTGATGACGGTTGCCGTATTTCATTAAGCAGTTCAAACGATAACCGAAGTTACGCTACCACCCGTTGTCTCGTGGAGGGAATGCACATGCTATACGCCCGCTTAAAACTAAAACAAGCGACCGTTGCGTTGGCTGCACTACCGCTCGCCGTCGGCATTGCGCTGGCTGCGGACCAGCCATCTGCTAAGGATGGCCATAGCGGTGCCGAGGTTAAGTATCAAGCCGGCGGTTCGCCCTTGGCCAGCGAAGAAATGCATCAGAGTATCAATCCTAAAGCGCCGCCGATGACCGAAGCGGAGTTCCAAAAAGGCAAACAGATTTATTTCCAGCGTTGCGCGGGTTGCCACGGCGTGCTGCGCAAGGGGGCGACCGGCAAGCCGCTAACCACGGACAAGACTCTGACTAACGGTACCGAATATCTCAAAACCTTCATCAAGTATGGCTCGCCCGCCGGGATGCCAAACTGGGGGACTTCTGGGGAACTCACCGACCAGGAAGTGGACTTGATGGCGCGCTATATCCAACAGGAACCGCCCTTGCCGCCGGAATATGGCATCAAGGACATGGAAGCCACTTGGAAAGTAGTAGTGCCGGTGGATAAGCGTCCCACCAAAAAGATGAACAACTATAACATCGACAACATCATGTCGGTGACGTTGCGCGATGCTGGTCAAGTCGCGCTGATCGACGGCGACAGCAAGAAAATTATCAGCATTCTCCCGACTGGCTACGCGGTTCACATCTCCCGCATGTCCGCTTCGGGCCGCTACCTGTACGTCATTGGCCGCGACGCCCGGATCAATCTGATCGATCTCTGGATGGAAAAGCCAGACACCGTGGCGGAAATCAAGATCGGCTTGGAGGCCCGTTCGGTGGAAACCTCCAAGTACAAGGGTTACGAGGACAA
>DEHU01000230.1 GCA_002352125.1 Competibacteraceae bacterium UBA2792
TCGCTGTTGCCGTTGGCGATGGCGGCCAATGCCCCGGTGGTGCAAGGGCAGACTACCATCGCCCGCGCCCGCGCCGAGCCGCTGGCCGGTGGTGCGGTCCATTCGTCCTGCCCGAACACCCGCAACTGGTTCGGATCGCAGCGGTAATGTTCGATCAATGCCTGCTGGATGTCGCGAGGCCGGCCTGGCAGCCGCAGCTCGGTTTCCATGTGGATGACGATCTGCGCGGCTTTCGAGATCAGCAGTTGCACCGAGTGGCCGGTTTCCAGCAAGCATTGCAGTAACCGCAGGCCGTAATCGGCGCCGGATGCGCCGGTCATGCCCAAGATGATGGGGCGAGAAGCGAGCCGCTCGGGTGCGGGACGTTCAGGCATCGGCGGCGGTCGCCCGCAACGTGTTCAATAACCGCTCGTGAATCCCGCCGAAGCCGCCATTGCTCATGATCAACACCTGCGTCCCCGGTTTGGTCTGTGACTGAATGGCGGCGAGCGTGTCGTCCAGCGAATGGCACACCCGCCCGCGCGGTCCAAGCGTGGCCGCGACCGCGCCAAGATCCCAGCCGAGATCGGGCGCCTGATACAGCACCACGGCGTCGGCGGCGGCCAGTGCGGGCGCCAGGCTGTCCTTGAATACGCCCAACTTCATGGTGTTGGAGCGCGGTTCCAAAACGGCGATGATCGGTTGATCGCCGACCCGGGCGCGCAAGCCTGCCAACGTGGTCGCAATCGCGGTCGGATGATGGGCGAAGTCGTCGTAGACCGTCACGCCATTGATCGCACCGCGCGCTTCCAGCCGCCGTTTCACCCCTCGGAACCGGCCCAGCGCGGCGATGGCTTGGGCGGGCGGCACGCCGACGTGGCGGGCGGCGGCGAGAGCGGCCAGCGCGTTGTGGATGTTGTGCGGCCCCAGTTGCGTCCATTCCGCCCGGCCTTGCAAAGTTCCTTGGTAGTACACATCGAAGGCGCTCCCGTCAGGGGCGCTGGCGGATGCTTCCCAGTCGCCGGCACCGAATTTTTCCACCGGCGTCCAGCAGCCCATCGCCAGCACTTCGGCCAAATTTGCATCGGTGCCGTTGGCGACGATCAGGCCGCTGCCCGGCACGGTCCGCAGCAGGTGGTGGAACTGACGCTGGATGGCGGCCAGATCGGGGAAAATGTCGGCGTGATCGAATTCCAGGTTGTTCAAGATCAGTGTGCGCGGCCGGTAGTGGACGAACTTGGATCGCTTGTCGAAGAAGGCGGTGTCGTACTCGTCCGCTTCCACCACGAAGAACGGCGTGCGGCCCAATCGCGCCGACTGGCCGAAATTGGCCGGAATCCCGCCGATCAAAAAGCCGGGTTCCAAGCCGGCATCTTCCAGAATCCACGCGAGCAGGCTGCTGGTGGAGGTTTTGCCGTGGGTGCCGGCCACCGCCAGCACATGGCGGTCGCGCAGCACGTAATCCGCCAGCCAAGCCGGCCCGGATGTGTAGGGCAAATTGCGGTCGAGCATCGTCTCGACGATCGGTCGGCCACGACTCATCACGTTGCCGACCACCACCACGTCCGGCTGGAATTCGGCGAGTTGATCGGGATCGTAGCCTTCGCGCAGCGCGATGCCGGCTTCGGCCAGTTGGGTGCTCATCGGCGGATAGACGTTAGCGTCGCAGCCGGAAACGGTGTGGCCGGCAGCACGGGCCAGCAGCGCGACGCCAGCCATAAAAGTGCCGCAGATACCGAGAATGTGAAGATGCATGTTCGAGTCTCCCCGCCCGATCCGCGAGCGGAACGAGCCGGTTCGGTTCAGGGGGTTTGCGGGCCGATCCAATCCGCCAAGGTCCAATACAAAAAAGTGTACCCTAAAGCGTACAGCGCGCCCAACCAGATCGAAGTTTCCAAGGCATGGCGCAAGATATGAGCGATGACCGCGATACTCCAGACCATTAGCACAAACATAAGCGTCGATGGCAGCGCGATGTCGCCGCCCGGTTGCTGGCGGTCGATCCAGATTGCCAGCGGTAAGGCCAGCAAGCCCATCAAGCTACCGGTGCCAGTCAGGGCGCTCAGGGTTTGTTCGAAGCGTTTCGGATGCCGGTGCAGGATCAAACCCAGATAGAGCAATCCCCCCAACAGCATCATGTCGAGCAGGACTTGCAAGAAGGCCACCGGCGCGGGCGCTTGGGTCAAGAGGACCAACAGGCTGGAGAGACCGTAAGCCAGCAGGCACAGTTTCGTCAAAGCCATCGAAGCCGGCACGTCTTGCGGACCTTTGCGCAGCAGGCAGATGTCGAGGAACAAGTTGAACAGGGCGAGCATGGGCGTCAATGGCGAACGGTGGAGGTGTCCGGCGTGGAACCGGCAAACAAGCCGGCGATGTCGATGGAGTCGAAGGCATAGCGATGGCCGCAGAATTCGCAGTCGACATGGATCGTGCCCTGTTCGTCCAAGGTCTGGCGCAGTTCGTCTTCGTTCAGAGTGTGAAGCATGGCGGCGGTACGCTCCCGCGAGCAGGTGCAGCGATAGAAAAATGCGTCGGGATCGAACAATCGCATGTCTTCTTCATGGAACAGCCGGCGCAGCAGGATAAGGGTGTCCAGCTCCAGCAATTCTGCTGGTTGCAGCGTGGCGACCAACGCCCCCAGCCGGTTCCAACCGTCCGCGTCGGCATCGGCGCCAGGCAAGCGTTGCAGCAACAGGCCCGCGGCGATGCGTTCGTCGGCGGCGAGATCAATTCGGGTCGGCAACTGTTCGGATTGCGCGAAGTATTCTTCTAGCGCCTCGGCCAAGGTATTGCCGCGCAAGCTCACCATACCCTGATACGGCTCCCGGCCCTGCCCAAGATCGATGGTCAAAATGAGTGTGCCGTCGCCGCACAGGTCGCGTAGCGGAGCCGGTTCCGGTTCGCCGTCCCAGCGTGCCAGCGCGCGCAAGGCGCGCTCGGATGTCACCTGCACGACCACCAACCGCAGGGGGCCTTTTGCTTGAATTTGCAAGGTCAGCAGGCCATCGAACTTGATGGTGGCCGACAGCAAAGCGGCAGCGGCGACCGCCTCGCCCAATACCTGTCGCACCGCTGGCGGATAGGTGCGGCGCTCCAGCACCGACTGCCAAGTGGCGGCGAGACGGACGATCTCGCCCCGAGCGGCCAGTTGCTCGAACAGAAAGCGATGAAGGCAATCGCTCATCTCGTCAAGTCCTAATAATCCTGGCTCAAGGGATTTGGATTCGGGTATGGCCGAGCCGTGTAGCACCCACCCGGTTTCGAGAAAGACCGTGACCAGGATATAAATGACGGTGGTTTCGGCGAAAATTTGCTGGGCCCGCACCGCTTGCTTGCACCGGATCATCCTGGGTCAGCAAGCGCCCCAGAACGTTGGTATCAACGGCGTACACGCCCGCGATCCCACGCGCCTTGGGCAATAGCCGCATCCATCTCTTCCAGAGTTTTTGCAGGGCCGGCATGGCGCGGGCAACCTGCTGCCTCGCCTAGGCTAACCGTCTGTAGAACTGATGGGGCTGGATGCGGTAGCAAAGCGCCATCAGTGGTGGATTCGATAGTGAATTCTTGGCCGGGTTGCAGATGTAGACGCCCGCGCAATACCTTGGGAATGCTGGCATGGCCTCTGCTGGATAAGCGGGTGGTTTCCATGAAATTACTCCCCAATAGGCATGGAAGAATAATCCGAACCAACAACTTGTGCCGTGATGGTGAGTCAACCCTTAAGCTTTTCCACCAACAACTCGTTCACCTGCTGCGGATTGGCCTTGCCCTTGGACAGCTTCATCACCTGACCGACGAAGAAGCCGAACAGCTTGTCCTTACCGGCGCGGTATTGCGCCAACTGATCGGGGTTGGCCGCGATCACGTCATCGATCACTTTCTCGATAGCGGAGGTGTCGGTGATCTGTTTCAGGCCGCGTTTCTCGATAATCGCATCGGCCTGACCCTCGCCGGCCCACAGCGCCTCGAAGACTTCCTTGGCGATCTTGCCGGAAATGGTCCGGTCTTGAATCCGCAGCAGCAGACCGGCCAGTTGCGCCGCGCTGATCGGGCTTTGCGCGATGTCCTTGCCATCCTTGTTGAGAAAGCCGGCCAGATCGCCCATGACCCAATTGGCGCACAATTTCGGCTCGCCGCCTAGCGCCGCGACGGTTTCCTCGTAGTAGGCGCCCAGTTCGCGGCTGGCGGTCAGCACGCCGGCGTCGTAGGCCGACAGTCCGTACTGGCTCATGAAACGCTGCTTCTTGGCGTCCGGCAATTCCGGCAGGCTGGCGCCGGTGGCGGCGATGAAATCCTCGTCGATGGCCAAGGGCAGCAGGTCAGGATCGGGGAAGTAGCGGTAATCGTTGGCTTCCTCCTTGCCGCGCATCGAGCGGGTTTCGCCCTGGTCCGGATCGTACAGCCGGGTTTCCTGCACCACCTTGCCGCCGGATTCGATCAAGTCGATTTGCCGTTCGATCTCGAACTCGATGGCCCGCTCGACGAAGCGGAACGAGTTGAGGTTCTTGATCTCGGCGCGAGTGCCGAATTTCGGATCGCCCTTGGGCCGCACCGACACGTTGGCGTCGCAGCGGAAGGAGCCTTCCTGCATGTTGCCGTCGCAAATGCCCAGATAAACCACCATCTGGTGCAGCTTCTTCATGTACGCCACCGCCTCCTTGGCCGAACGCAAATCCGGCTCGGAGACGATTTCCAGCAGCGGCGTACCGGCGCGGTTGAGGTCGATGCCGGACAGGCCATGAAAATCCTCGTGCAGCGATTTGCCGGCGTCTTCTTCCAGATGGGCGCGGGTGATGCCGATAACTTTGCTGGCTCCATCCTCCAGGTCGATGGTCAGTTCGCCCTTCTGCACAACCGGCAATTCGTACTGGCTGATCTGATAACCCTTGGGCAAGTCGGGGTAAAAATAATTCTTGCGGGCGAANNNNTGGGCGTGGATTTCCAGCCCGATCACAGTTTCCCATTCCATCAGTCGAAACCTTGGCAGCGATGAGTAAGCGTCAGGCAAACGCGGCGGGCGCGCGTTGGTGCCAGTCGGTGACTTGCTGGTAGCGGTGCACCACGTTCAGCAGCCGGTCCTCGGCGAAATAATTGCCGATGAGTTGCAAGCCGACCG
>DEHU01000053.1 GCA_002352125.1 Competibacteraceae bacterium UBA2792
TCCGCAAGGGTCAGGCGACCGAGGCCGAAGAAGTGAGCATTTCCAAACGCTCCTCGCTATTTCTTGGGGTGTTAGCCGTCCTGCTCGGCATCGCGTTCGAGCGGCAGAACGTGGCCTTCATGGTCGGTCTGGCCTTCGGCGTGGCCGCGTCGTGTAATTTCCCGGTGCTGATTCTGTCCATGTACTGGAAGGGGCTCACCACCCGCGGCGCGATCTGGGGTAGCGTCGCTGGCCTGGTGTCGGCGGTGCTGATCGTAGTGCTGTCCAAGGCGGTGTGGGTCACTGTGCTTGGCAATAAAGATCCACTCTTCCCCTACGAGCAGCCGGCGATCTTCTCCATGCCGATCGCGTTCTTCATGGCTTGGCTGGGTTCGGTGACGGACAGCAGCGTCCGCGCAGCCAAGGAAAAAGAAGCGTTCGAGGATCAATATGTGCGCGCCCAAACGGGTTTCGGCGCGGCCGGCGCAGCATCTCATTAAGTTGAGCTCGTCCGGCGTCTGTCGGACAACCTGCACCGACGAAAACAATGGGGCGAACGTTCGCCAATGTTCGCCCCTGCCCGATTCCAAGCTGCTTGCGACGACCGATCCGTTCCGGGGTTAATCAGGATTTCATGGTGGCCGATTAATCTGGTGGCAATTTGGTGCCGGCCCGCTTTGGGCCGGCTTATCCTGCCACCTCGCTCATTGCCACCGGATCGTCGTATGTTCCAGGAAATTCTGCTGATTCCCGCTGCAGTCGGCGCCTTCGCGTTCACCGGCCTTAAGCTGCGCAAGCAACGCCAGTATCGCCAACTGCAAAGCCGCCAGCGCGATCTCGCCACCCGCTACGGCGCGTTGCTGAATTTGCCCGGCCCGTTGCCGGCCGCGCTGCCCGGCTTCCAACGACGCATCGCCACGGTTTCCGAGCCGTTGCCACCGCCAGCTTTCGAGTTATTGCGCGACGCCGCCTTCCGTTATCGCCGCACCGAGCGCAGCTACTTTCCGGCCCACAAACAGGGCGGCACTGTTGCCTACGAGGATTTGCACTTCATCGCCCCGGAAATTGTCGCTTTCTATCAGTCCGATTATCTGCGCCGGCTGTGTTCGGCGTTGATCGGCGAGCCGGTGCTGCCGACGCCGATCAACGATCAAAGCTCTTGTTCGCTGCTCTGCTACGAACGGCCCCGCGACCACATCGGCTGGCACTACGACTACAACTTCTACAAAGGCCGGCATTTCACCGTGCTGCTGCCGCTGGTAAACCGTCATCTTCGAGAAGATCGGCCGTCTTCGGCGCAACTGGTGATCCGGCTAGATCGGCAGGACATTGCGGTTTCCACTCCGCCCAACACGCTGATCGTGTTCGAGGGCGCGAAAGTTTTCCACAAGGTCACCCGGCTGGGCGAGGACGAACTCCGCATTATCCTCAGTATGACCTTTTGCACTCGACCGCAAGCCTCGCCGCTCAAGGGAGCCGTGCGCCGTTTCAAGGACATGGCCTATTTCGGCGTCCGCGCTTTGTGGACTTGAGCGTCGGTAACGAGCGTTTCAGTCCGCCCGCCGCAACAACGCCAGCGTTTCGACGTGATGAGTCTGGGGGAAAAAGTCGTAAGGAATCAGTGCTTCGACTGCGTAATTTGCCGTCGCGAGCGCCCGCAGATCGCGGCTCAGCGTGCCGGCGCTGCACGACAGATAGGCCAGCCGCTCGGGCCGGAACGCTTCCGCCGCCCAAGCCAGTACCGACGGCTCCAAGCCGGTGCGCGGCGGGTTGACGTACAGCAGCCGGGCTCCGGTCGCTGGCGTCCAATCCCGCAATTGCGGGACGCGGTCGGCGCACTTACCCCGTAATATCGTCGCGTCCGGTGCGTTCAATTGAGCGCATTCCACCGCTTCGCCGCCCAGTTCCACGCCGATAGCCCGCACCCCGCGCGCCGCCCAGCGCGTCAGGCTGGCCCCGATACCGCAATAGAGATCGGCGATGCTGTCGCCCGGTTGCGGCGCCAGAAACGACTCTGCCGCATCCAAGGCTTGGCGATAGAGATCGGGAATCAGTTGCTGGAAAGCGGTCGGACCATAAACCAGCCCGAACGCATCTTGCGAACGCGGTTGGCCCCATAACAACCGCCAACCGTTCCTGGCGAACAACCGCCGGCCAGCGGCTGGATGCAGATGCAACCACAGCCCTTCGAGGCCGCTAGCCACCAGTTCTTCGTCACTCGTTTGTTTCAGCCAATCGAGATCGGAAAGCTGGCGGGTCTTGGCGATCAAAGTCGCCTGTGCGCCGGACTGGACCAAAAAAGCCAGTGGGAATATAGACTTCGGTGGCAACACTTGCATCAGCCAGCGCACGAGCAGTCGCACCGATCGGGCGTGAACCGGGCAATCGGGAATCGGAATCAACTCGTCGCGGCGCCACAGGCCGAACTGCCAAGCGGCCGTTTCATCCCAAGCCGCCGACAGACAGACTTTGCGTCGATAGCCCCACCGCGCGCCCTCGGCGACCGCTTGCACCGATTGCAACCGATCTGCCCAAGGCGCGAGTTGCCGACGCAGCCAGCCTGCTTTTTGCGCTTCGCTGTCGGCGGCGCTCCATGTCCGATGGGCGCAGCCGGGGCAGCGGGATTCGCAACCAACAGGAAGCGTCACGATACGCTCCGGGATGGAAAATGCGGTATACCATTGTGTTGCGGAGGCAGCGAAGAGGGAGGCAACGATGGTCGGCAGCTATTTGATCTGCGACGAGTGCGGGCAGTTTGGTCCACCCGCCAGCTTTTTGAGCAAAGACGGCTTGCGGCTCTGTTACCAGTGCTGGTATCGGGAGCGGCTGAACGACGAATCATCGGTAGAGAACGGCGCCGAATCTGCTCCGTGTCCATCCCCGAACCCGGAACGATCCGGTCAACCCGATGGGGAATGAGCAGATGTAGCATTGCTGGAAGATCGCCCCAAGCCGATCGATCGGATTCAATTCCCTTTATCGACCGCCAACGACGGTTTGGTCACGACCGCCGGCTCGGTCGGCGGTGGCGCGGCACGACCGATGCCCAGTTGCGATAGCAACATGCCGGCAAACATCAGCGCACAGCCGGTCAAGCTCCGGCCCGACAAGGTTTCGTGCAGCAGCCACCATCCGCCCAGCGCAGCGAACACGGTTTCCAAGCTGAGGATGATTGCGGCGTGAGCCGGTGGCGCGTCGCGCTGGGCGACCACTTGCAGGGTGTAAGCGACTCCCACCGAGAGCAGACCGCCGTACAGAATCGGCAATGCCGCACCCTCCAGCCCCGCCAAGGTGATCGGTTCAAAGGCTACCGCCACCAACAAGCTCAGCGCGGCGCAGACGACGAATTGCAGGCAAGCCAACAGCACGGGCTCAATGTGCCGACCGGACAGCCAGCCGATGATCAAGACGTGGCCGGCCCAAAACAAAGCACCGAGCAGCACCAATCCGTCACCCTCGGCCAGAGACAGATCGCCGGTCACCGTCAATAAATACAATCCCGCCGCAGCGAGCACGGCGCCGGTCCAGGTACTCCAAGGCGTGCGATGGCCCCATAACAGGCCGAGCAATGGCACGATGACCACGTACAGCCCGGTGATGAATCCCGCCTTGCCGGCGGTGGTNNACCGGGATGGCCGGCGGCCGCCGGTCGCCGGCCGATCAGCAGCAGTGGCAACAGCGACAGTGCGCCCAAGATGAAGCGGACACCGTTGTAGGTAAACGGACCGACGTGCTCCATGCCGACTCGTTGGGCGACGAAGGCAAAGCCCCAAATCACCGCTGTCAACAATAACAACAATTCTGCTTTCAGTGCCTTGAGCGCCGGCATGCCGTTCGTTTCGCAGGTTCGGTCCGTCCGTGCATCCGCTGGCGATTTTCGTGGCGATGGAGCAGCAGACCGGAGAAAAATGGTACGGCATCATACAGGACTTGTACGGTCCTGGCATGGTCGAGTCGGCGGAGGCGGACTTGTGAACCGGGCGCAGAGGGTGGACGATTGCGGTTAAACGACAAGTTTGCTTGCCCAGCGACGGAAAATCCTTATACTTACGTTCCTCTCACCCTAGCCGGGATGGCGGAATGGTAGANNGAGAGTTCGAGTCTCTCTCCCGGCACCAAATAAAACAGTCACTTACGGCTGCTTTTTGAATCGTTGTTCTAGTTGACTGCCAACAAATTGTCAACATCGTTTAAGGGGTTTAGTCGGATCGCATCTTGAAGGTGTTCGGGTGCGAAATGAGAGTAGCACATCGTCATCGTTAAGCTCTGGTGGCCCAATATGCGTTGTGGCGCTAGGATGTTTCTGCCGCTCATCATGAAGTGACTCGCGAACGAATACCGTAGGATGTGGGGCATCTGTCGTTTCGGAAATTTGAATCCAGCACGCTTTACGGTTCGTCGGAAATCGTCGTAACAAGACTTAAACAGTCTCCCGCCTTTTCTTTTTTTTGATCTCTCGTTCTAGTTCTAGCCTGATTGGTACTGAACGGTTGCGGCCGCTCTTTGTATCTGCGAATGTGATGTTGTTCGCGATCTGCTCAGCTCGTAGTTTTTCCGCTTCACTCCAACGTGCTCCTGTTGCTAGGCAGATTTGCGCGATGATTCTTGTGTCTCCTTCTAGTGCGTTTAGAACCTATCAGAAAATTCGATAGTGGTTCAAAATAGAATGTCAGATTCATGGTAGTAAGGCATGATGAGCGAGACAAACCGCTAACAGAGCAGCTATCTATCAAGGATAACCCTCNNAAAACATTCGTTTTTGCGCCACTGCCAAAAATCGTTTTATGAGCGTATGTTGTTAAATTTGTACGGATATATCAATGCGTTAATTTTCGTATAGGCTCTAAAATTGAGGCATTGAAGATACGAACTTTGCAAAGTGCCTATGCATGATTTCTACGCCGCACCGTCAACGCTATGGTCAATGCCTTAGCCGCTTTAGCCGCTTTAGC
>DEHU01000078.1:0-7769 GCA_002352125.1 Competibacteraceae bacterium UBA2792
GGTGTTTCTGGAAGCCTGCCAGACCGCGCAGGCCGAGCAGGCGTCCGAATCCGTCGCCTCCGAACTGCTGAGGGTCGGCGTCGCCTCCGTGGTGGCTATGAGCCACAGCGTGCTGGTCGAGACCGCGCGCCGCTTCGTCGCGGCGTTCTACCGGGCGCTGGCCGGGGGCAAGCGGGTGGGCGACGCCATGCTGGCCGGCCAGCGGGCGTTGAAGGACGACACGTTTCGCGGGCGCATCTTTGGCGCGGGCGAGTTTCGGCTGGAGGACTGGTTCGTGCCGGTGCTGTTTCAGGAGAAGGACGACCCGCAACTGTTCAAAATGGCCCCCGCCAAGCAGACCGTGGCGGATTTCCAGCAGCAACTTGCGGCCCGGCTTGGCGAGTTACCGCAGGAACCGGAAACCGGCTTTGTCGGCCGCAGCCGGGAGTTGCTGGCGCTGCAACGGTTGCTGCGCACCGAACGCTACGCCGTGGTGCGCGGCCAAGGCGGCGAAGGCAAGACCGCGCTCGCTGCCGAGTTCGCCCGCTGGCTGGTGCGTTCCCAGCAGATCCGACGCGCCGCGTTCGTCTCGGTCGAAACGCACGGCCATGTCCAGGCGGTGCTCGATGCCCTGGGTCGCCAACTGGTCGGAGAAAAGTATTCCGTCGCCACCTTCCCCGACTTGGAACAAGCGACCCTGCCGGTCGAACGCGCGCTGATCGAACAGCCGACCCTGCTGGTGGTGGACAACATGGAAAGCGTCCTGCTGCCGCCGTTTCTGGCCGAGGACACACCCGCCGCACTTACCGACGACCTACACTGCGAACTGTACGCGATCTTGAAGCTCTGTACCCGGCTCAACGCCCAAGGCAACACGCGGCTCATCTTCACCAGCCGCGAGGCGCTGCCTACACCGTTCGCCAACCCACGGCACCAGGGGGAATTGCATCAACTCGCCCGCGAGGATGCGGTGAAGCTGGTCGAGCGGGCGCTGAATGTCGCCGGTGGGGATGGCGGTTCGAGCGACGCCGCCCGCGAGGAGATCGAGCAACTGGTGGACGCGGTTCATGGCCACGCCCGCACCCTGGCGCTGCTGGCTCCGGCGTTGCGGCAGCGCGGCGTCGCGGCCACCCGCGAAGCGCTGGTCGAGTTGATGGCGAAGATGGAGCAGCGCTTCCCCGGCAGCCGGGAGCACTCGGTCTTCGCCAGCGTCGAGCTGTCCCTGCAACGCCTGTCGGCGGCGAACCGGGAGCGGGCGCGCGTGCTCGGGGTGTTTCACGGCGGGTTCCATCCGGTCGTGCTCGTCCTGATGGAGTGGGAACAAGCGGATGCGTTTTCGCTGGCGGGCGAGTTGATTCAAACCGGGCTGGCGACGCCGAACCGCTACAACCATCTCACGCTCAATCCCGCGCTCTGTCCCTACCTGCGCGGGCGGCTGGACGCGGCGGAGCATGAGGCGTTGACGGCTCGCTGGGTCGAGGCGATGCACGCGTATGCCGAGTTCCTCGTCCAGCAGCGGTACCAGAACATCGAAGTCGCGACGACGCTGACGGGGCTGGAACTGCCGAACCTCTTTGCGCTGCTCGACCTCGTGCAACGTGCGGGGGATGCGGAGGCGACGATTGCTCTGACCACTTCGCTCTATAGCCTGCTGCGAAATGCTGGCAAGTCGCGGCTGCTGGAGCGCGTGGGGCAAGTGCGCGACGCCGTTGCAAAGGCGCTGGGTGACACCTGGAATCACGCGCGGTTCGCGGCGCAACGGACCCGTATCGAGCAGCACTTGAGCAGTGGTCAGTTACGCGAGGCATTAGATGGCGCGCAAGCGTTGCTCCAACATGCCCAGGCGGCGGGCGAGCAGGCATATCCCAGCGCCGATTACGATCTGGCACATGCCGATTTCATACTGGCCCGTGTGTTGAGGACGGCTGGCAGCTCGGAACAAGCCTTGCCTCTGCTGGACGAAGCGCGTGAACGATTCGAGCGCATTGTTCAGGAAATACATAGCAAAAACGCCGCGAGGATGGTGATGCTCTGCTTGGAGGAATTCGGCAAATCTCTCTTTTTTCTGGGCCGTCTCGACAAAGCAGCGGCAGCTTATGAGAAAACGATTAGCTGGGCGGAACGCATCTGCGACGATCGTGAAGTCGCCGTTGGAAAACAGTTGTTTGGTACTGTTTGCATGAAACAACACCGATATGAAGAAGCTTTTAAAGCTTTTGACGAAGCGCGAGATCGTTTCACGCAATTAGATGATCTGGGCGCCGTCGCTGATACCTGGCGGCTGAACGGGACCGCACAGCATCTCGCGGGACAGATGGAGGCTGCAGAGGATGCCTACCGAAAATCGCTCGCAATTGATGTGAAACTTGGAAATGTAGCCCGGCAGGCGGCCACCCTTTGTAATTTAGGTGTCCTTTATAAAAATACTATAAATCGCATGGAAGATGCGGCTTCGTTTTTCCGACAAGCTGCCGACAAATTCGGCAAAATCCGCGATGCTGCTAATGAAGGAACAGCGCTGGAGAATCTCGCGGAGATGCTTCACAGGCTCCGCCGCTTCGACGAAGCGCGGCAGGAAATCCGTCGGACGATCGAATGTAACGCGCCGTTCGGTCACGTGGTTCAGCCATGGAATGCCTGGGCCATCCTCGCCGATATCGAGACGGATGCTGGCAATCCCACCGCTGCTGCGGAGGCTAAGGTTAAAGCCGTCACCTGCTACCTCGCCTATCGCCGCGACGGCGGCGAGAACCATGACACGCCCGGCCGTCTATTCCACGCTGTAACCAAGGCGCTCAATGCCGAGCGAAAAGGCGACGCCGAACAAATCATCGCCGACTACCGCGAACGGTGGAAAAACGACAAGAACCCGGAGGCCGACGCCCTCCAAGCCATCGTTGCTGGCAGCCGCGACCGCGCCCTCGCCGACGCGCCGGATTTGAGCTACGTGATGGCCGCCGAAATCCTGTTCCTGATCGAGACGCTGGAGAAGGGCGGATAGCGGAGAAGGCATGATGACGACGTTAAGCAGCCCGCATGATCGGTTTTTCAAAGCGGTGTTCGGGCGCACCGAAGTCGCGGCGGAATTTCTGGCGCGCTACCTGCCCCCGGCGGTGGCGGTGGCGCTGGATTGGGCAACGCTGCGCGCGGGTAAGGATTCGTTTCTGGATCCGGACCTGGCGCAACATCCGGCCGATTTACTGTACGAAGTGGACCTACCGGGCGGCGGAACCGGTTATGTCCACATCCTGTTCGAACACAAAAGCTACGTGGAATCGCGGATCGGACTGGACCTGCTGCGGTATCGGGTGCGGATTTGGGAGCAATGCTTGAACGCCGGTCACACCGGCCGCTTGCCGCCGATCATCCCGGTGGTGGTCTATCACGGCGCGAAAGCTTGGCGGCTCAGCCGGCGGTTTGCCGACGACGTAGCCGACGTGCCAGCGCTGCGGGAGTGCATACCGGATTGCACCTATTACCTGATCGATCTGAGCGGCTACCGGGACGAAGAATTGCAGGGCGCGGTCCTGTTGCAAACCGCGCTGCTGACCCTGAAATACATCTTCCGCGACGATTTGCGGGAGCGGTTGCCGGAGATTCTCGGGCTGCTGCGCGAGTTGGAGCAGAGTTCGAGCGGGCTGGATTATGTGATCACGCTGCTGCGCTATCTGGCCCAAGGGCCGAGCACGGAGCGGCTGAACGCCGACGAATTGCGCCGGGTGGCGACGGCGGTCTTGAGCAATGAGGGTGAGCTGATGACAACGATTGCGGAGCAGTGGGTACAAGAGGGCATCGAGAAGGGTATCCCGATGGGCATCGAGAAGGGCATCCTGGTAGGCGAATCGCTACTGTTGAGGCGGCTGTTAACCCGTCGGTTCGGGCCGGTGCCGGGCTGGGTGGAGGCGAAGCTGGCGGTGGCGGAACCAGCCCAGTTGGAAACGTGGGGGGAACGGGTACTGGACGCCCCCTCGTTGGAGGGGGTATTTGCTCAACCATGACCCAAGCTCTTCAGCCAACACCCCCCTTTGCCAAAGAGGGGAATGTCCGACGGCCCCTCACTCGGCATACAGTTCGTTGACCTTGGCGGCCATGATGAAATCGTTTTCGTGCAAGCCGCCGATCTTGTGGGTGTAGAACAAGACGCTGGCGTAGCCCCAGCCGAAAGTGATATCGGGATGGTGCCCTTCCTGTTCGGCCAGATCGCCCACCCGATTGACGAACGCCAAGGCGGCGGCGAAGTTTTTGAACTGGAATCGCCGTTCGATCCGCGTGCCGTTCTCCAGCAATTGCCACTCGGGTGCTTGCGACAACAGGGCTTCGGCTTCGCTCGAAGTCAGCGGAGGGATACCGCCCCGGCAGGGCGTGCACGTCTTCTGGGACAGGCTCATCGTACACCTCGTAGTTCTGGTTACGCCGGCAATCGCGCCCGCCCTGTTTAGAAAGGTCCGGACCCGGAAAAATCCGCCCAGACGGGCACATTCGCCTATACTGCTCGTCCAAATAGCGAACCAAAAGCAAAGGGGGAATCCTTCGATGCGAACGATTTCGATTCTGGTTCTTGGCACGGCGCTGGCCGTCGGCCCCGCCTCGGCGCGACAGCAATCCGACGACGTGCCGCCGGAAGTGGTCGCCAGCCGGCACGCGGCGCAAACGTTCGGGAGCATGCTAAAGGATACCCTGCAACAAGCCATCCAGAGCGGCGGCCCGGTCAACGGCATCGCGGTCTGCCGCGAAAAAGCCGCTCAAATCGCCACCGATCTCGGCCAGAAACAGGAAATGCTAATCGGGCGGACCAGCCTCAAGCTTCGCAATCCCGACAACGCCCCCGACAACTGGGAACTGGCCGTGCTCAAGCAGTTCGAGGCGCGCAAGGCCCAGGGCGACCCCGTGGATAAACTGGAATTCTTCGCGGTCATCGAAGACGACCAAGGCAAAAAAACCTTCCGCTACATGAAAGCCATTCCCACCGCCGGCCTTTGCCTGAGCTGCCACGGCGAAAATATCGATCCCGCCGTGGACGCCAAGCTCAAAGAACTTTACCCGAACGACAAAGCGCGCGGCTTCAAGGAAGGCGAGCTGCGCGGCGCGTTCACCATCGACAAGCCGCTGCCGTAGGAGGCCGCATGGAATCCATCGAATGGCTACCACGCTTGACCGTCGCCACCATCGTCGAACGCGACGGCCGCTTCCTGCTGGTGGAGGAATACGCCGACGGCGAGGAGCTGGTTTACAACCAGCCCGCCGGTCATCTCGACGAGCACGAAACGCTGGCGGCGGCGGCCATCCGGGAAACCCTGGAGGAAACCGCCTGGGAGATTCGAGTGGACGCCATCGTCGGCATCTACTATTGGACCCACCCCAAAGGCCACACGTTCGTCCGCACCTGTTTCGCCGGTACCGCCCTGCACCATCATGCCAACCAATCATTGGATCACGGCATTCAACAGGCGGTGTGGTTGACGCGAGAAGAAATCGCCGCGTCGGGGCCGAAACTGCGCAGCCCGATGGTCTTGCGCTGCATCGACGACTATCTGGCCGGAAAACGCTATCCGCTGGAACTGTTCGGCTATCTCTGAAACTTTGGGCGGCCGCCGCCGACCGCGCACCGCCGCATGGCCCTCTTCGCAAGCGATGATGACCCAAACGGAGCACAATCCTTCCAACCCTGGCAGCAACCTCCTTCGAGCCAAGCGCCGCATGGAGAAACTGAACCGCCAACGGTTGCGCTTATTGCCGCGAGCGCTCCTGTTGGGCGTGTTCTCGGGCCTGATGGCAGTCGCCTTCGCGAAAACCATGGACGCTGGCGAAAAGCTGCGGTTGGCTCTTCTCGACTCCACTGCCGACCACTTCGACCGGTGGGGCGTCGCCCTATCCATCGCGTTCTCGGTCGCCACCATCAGCCTGGCGGTCTGGCTGGTCCGGTTTTTTGCGCCAGCCGCTGCCGGCAGCGGCATTCCTCATCTCAAAGGCGTTCTACTCGGCTATCGCTCGATGGTTTGGTACCGAGTGCTTTGGGTCAAATTCGTCGGCGGCGTCATCGGCGTCACCGGCGGCCTCACCTTGGGACGAGAAGGACCCACCGTACAAATGGGCGGCGCGCTGGGACAAATGCTGGGCAGCCGCTACCACAGCGACGCCTTGGAAAAACGCTCCCTGATCGCCGCCGGTGCTGGCGCCGGTCTTTCCGCCATTTTCAACGCTCCGTTGGCGGGAGTGGTTTTCGTTTTGGAAGAACTTCAGGGAAGCTTCACGCCATTAGTGTTTTTCGCCGCTCTCATCGCTTCCATGACGGCCGATGTCCTCTCGCGCGGTTTCATGGGCCAAAACCCGGTCTTTCATGTCACGGTAACCAGCATTCCCGACTTGGCCAGCCTGCATCTGTTTCTGATGCTGGGAATTCTGGCTGGTGTTCTCGGTGTTCTTTTCAACCGGGCATTGCTGACCACCCAACGCCTGACCGAAGCCCGAAGCCGTTGGCTGTTAGTAAGCAAATGCGTTTCTTGGGGCGTCATCATCGGCTTGATCGGCTGGTGGATGCCGGAAGTCTGTGGAGGCGGCCAGCCGCTGGTGCAACGCATCCTGAGCGGGCGGGAACACTTCGATCTTTGGATGCTGGCTTTCCTGTTCGGCCTGCGCTTTCTGCTCACGATGGGCAGCTATGGTACCGGCGCTGCCGGCGGCATCTTCGCGCCGCTGCTGGTACTCGGCGCCCTGCTGGGATTGTGGATCGGCGAACTGGGGCAGGAATGGTTTCCGCTGGTCGCGCCGGAACCACTCACGGTTGCCGTCGCCGGCATGGCCGCTTATTTCACCGCTATCGTCCGCGCACCGCTCACCGGCATCGTGTTGATTGTCGAAATGACCGGCAATTACTCTTTAATCCTGCCTCTGTTTACCGCCTGCTTCTCGGCTTATGTCATCGCCGAATGGTGGCCCAACGTACCGATCTACGAGGCCTTGCTGGAGCGGGATCTCGAAAAAGAGATTTCTCAAGCCGATCAATCGAAAGGCGAAATCGCGAACGCCGCGTTTCGAGCCAGCACGACGTCATCAAACAGACTTCGTTGATTCAGGCATCTTCCGCCCTCGGCGATCCTGGTGTAACGCTGGATCCGATCCCCAGCGGCAGCCGGCAAAACTAAAGTGCGGCCCGGTTTCGAGCCCATCGGCCGGCTAGCGACGGCGGGCGAACAGCGCACGGTCGATCGACTCGATGTTGGCAACATATTCCTGAACGGCTACATGGACTACATGCCAAGAACCTCCCAGTACACCAACCGTGGAATTGCTCCACACCGTTCGGCGCGTTGCCATCGATGAACCAGAAACCCTCACCAGAGCCAGCTCCCGACCTGTCGAACCACACCCCCATGATGCAGCAATACCTGCGCATCAAGGCCGAACATCCCGATATTCTGCTGCTTTATCGGATGGGGGATTTCTACGAACTGTTCTACGACGATGCCCGCCGCGCCGCCGAACTGCTCAACATCACGTTGACCGCACGCGGCCAATCGGCCGGCGCACCGATTCCGATGGCCGGCGTTCCGTTCCACGCCGTCGAGAGTTATCTCGCCAAGCTGGTCAAGCTCGGTCTGTCGGTGGCAATTTGCGAGCAACTGGGCGATCCTGCCGCCAGCAAAGGGCCGGTGGAACGGCGGGTGGTGCGGATCGTCACGCCCGGCACCTTGACCGACGAAGCGCTGTTGGACGAACGCCGCGATAACCTGCTGGTTGCCCTGCATCGAACCAAGAACGTCTACGGACTGGCCCATCTGGATTTGAGCGGC
>DEHU01000078.1:7775-8778 GCA_002352125.1 Competibacteraceae bacterium UBA2792
GGTTGCGCAACTGCACGGCGACGTGGCGCTGCTCAACGAACTGGAGCGGCTGAAGCCGGCGGAACTGCTAATCAGCGAAGATTTCGATCCGCCCGATCTCTGGCGCCAACACCCCGGTCTACGCCGGCAAGCACCGTGGCACTTCGACCGGGACAGCGCCGCCCGCGCCCTGTGCGCGCAATTCGGAGTCCGCAATCTGGACGGTTTCGGCTGCGCCGACCAGCCGGTNNTACGTCAAGGACACCCAGCGCAGCGCCCTACCCCATCTGACCGGCTTGCGGGTCGAGCGCCATGAGGACAGCGTGATTCTCGACGCCGCCAGCCGCCGCAATCTGGAGCTGGAGCACGGTCTGGGCGGCCGCCACGAACACACCCTGATCGGGATTCTCGACCGCTGCGTGACGCCGATGGGCGGCCGGTTGCTGCGCCGCTGGCTGCACCGGCCATTGCGGGACCGGTCCATCCTCCGCCAGCGGCAAGACAGCCTGCGGCAACTGCTGGACAACGGCGGTTACGAATACCTGCGCGGCCTGTTGCGCGGCACCGGCGACGTGGAGCGGATTCTGGCGCGAGTGGCGCTGAAATCGGCCCGGCCCCGCGATCTGGTCACCCTGGCCGACGCCTTGGCCCGGTTGCCCGGCGTGCAGCAATTTCTGAGCTCGCTGAACGCAAGCCTGTTGCGCGATCTCGCCGGTCGCGCCGGAACGCACCCTGACGCTTGCGCGCTGTTGAACCGGGCCATCGTCGCCAACCCGCCGCAAACCTTGCGCGACGGTGGCGTCATCGCCCCCGGCTACGACGCCGAATTGGACGAGTTGCGCAACCTGAGCGAGCACGCCGACGAGTATCTGGTGAAACTGGAAGCGCGGGAACGGCAACGCACCGGCATCAACAACCTCAAGGTTGGCTTCAACCGCGTCCACGGTTACTACATCGAAGTCACCCGTGCCCAGTCGCAAGCGGTGCCGGCCGATTATCTCCGCCGCCAGACCCTCAAGGGCGC
>DEHU01000043.1 GCA_002352125.1 Competibacteraceae bacterium UBA2792
AGATGGTCAGGTCGGACGCTTACCAACCGGTCGGGATCGGTCACGTCGTAAGCAGCAAGATAAAGATCGCGGTTTGGCATCGGCTGCGCCCTCGCGGGGATTTGCGAAGGTTATACGCCGGTTCGGACGGGGAAACGGGGGCGGCAAGCTTGCCGCTGCTCCCCTCGCCCTGTGGGAGAGGGCCGGGGAAAGCGATGAACACCCCTCGCCCTGTGGGAGAGGGGCCGGGGGTGAGGGTAAATTCAGCGCGGGTTGACGAGCGTCACCCGGTATTCTTCCAGCCGTGCCCCAAGCTGGCGCAAATCGGCGGCGGACAACTCCCGCCCGCGCCATTCCAACGGCAATTCCAAACTCAGATGCAGATAGCGCCCGCCGCGCTGGCACACCCGCGCCGCCAGATGCACCGGCAAGGTGCCGATGACCACATCGCCGGGCTGGATCGTGCCGGGATCGAGATGGGCCACTTGCCGATCCACGGCAAAGCCTTCTTTAGCAGCCCAGTCGCGGGCGCCGGGGTGGCGGGAGACGAAGAGGGTGGTCATGGATTTAACGTCTCACCAAATTTCGTCAGGGCAACAATTGCTTGAGCAAATCATCGAGAAAGCTCCGCAACTGCTCGGCACTGGCCAGCGCCCTCTGGATTTCGGCCTGCGGCGACATATTGCCGTGCGCCAAGTGATTGCGCAGATCGCGCAGCAGGCAATAGCGCTCGTATTCATCGGTGCGTGGATGGATGGCCTTATTCCGCGCTTCATACTCTTTCTTGACGGTTTCCCGCTGTGTCCAGCTGTCGGGATTATTCATGACCTGTTGCTGCATCAGCCGGGTAATGAACGCCTCGAACCCCAAGAGCGCGGCTCGCAGAAAGTCGCCGTGTTCGAGATAGAGGCGCGCCAGCGCCTGTTGCCGCAGATAAAGCCGGTCCTCTCGATGCCACGATAGCCGGGCGCGCAAGGTCGGCGCGAACAGGGAACCAATGCCGGTGGGAGGTCGCCGATCAAACAAGGCGTCCAGTTCGCGCAGTTTGCTACGGGCTTGGCCGGGTCGCGTGGTGCGCTCGTAAAACGCCGATTCCTGTAGCAATCCCGCTGCCACCGGCGACTGTTCCAGCACCAGGGGCGCGAACACGCCATAATCGCCGTCCTTGTCGAAGGATTGCACCGCGCCAGTCCAATCGGCGATGTCCAGTAACCCTTGCAGATTCATGACCGGTGTCAGGCCATCGCGGGTCATGTCCAGCGCGCCATAGTAGAGGCCGCGAACTTCGACGTTCTTTATCCGGCGCAGATACAACGCGCTCATCTGCGCCAGCATCGGCAAATGCCGCAAGCCGTGCGTCACATCCAGCGTCACCGCATCGCCCTCGGCGATATCCGAGGCCATCCGTTGCAAAATCTCCGCCTGTTCCCCGGCATCCCGACCGTAGGGAATCAGTCGTAGCGCGACGGGCAAACCCAGTCGCTCGCCGACCGCTGGCGCCAGCGCATCGAGTTCGGCGGCCGTCGTGCGGTTCTCTTGGGCGGATTCGCTCAGGTCGAGTAGCGCGTCCTCCAAATGTCCATCCAGATTCAGCGAGATCAGCAGCACGTCCCACATGCTGCCGGTCGTGCCCAGTAGTACCAGCCGGTCAGGTTTGATTTGTCTGGTCAAACCCAGTCCGAAAAACGCCGTTTCTTGTCGCTGCCCGCCACCGAAGTCATAAACTGCCTTCCGGTAGGATTGTGCCGCCTTGCCAAGAAAGCTGATCAGCGTGTGCGTCATTGCGTGATGCTCGGTGGTGGTTCCGTTTCCCAATCCTCAACCACCAGGCCCGGCACGCGGCAAAACTCGGCGGTGTTATGCGTCACCAGCGTAAGCTGATGAGCCCGCGCGATGGCGGCGATCAACAAGTCATTCGCCCCGATGGGCGTGCCGGCGCGCTCCAGAGCGGCGCGAATTTGGCCGTAAATCTCTGCGGCGGCGTCGTCAAAGGGTAAGGAGTGGAGTTGGCTCAGCAAGATATCCTGGGCGCGGAGGGTCGTCTCGGTCTGCTGGCTCTTGTAGGCCCCGTAACGGAGTTCGGCCTTGACCACCGAGCAGACCGCCAGTTCGCCGGGTAGCTTGGCGTCCAGGCGAGCGCGCAGCGCCAAACTGCGGCCGGCCAGATACCGCACGCACACATTCGTATCCAACAGATACTTCACAGGCTCTCCTCCAGCGGTTCGGGCGGCGGATCGGCGGGCTCTTCGAGATCGGGGCAGCTACCCCAGGTTTGCCGCAGCGCATCTCGCCAAGTGGAGCGCATCGTAGTGAGGCGCGGTTCGAGGACCACGACCACTTCCATTTCGTCGCCGGCCTCCTCGGCGGGAATCTCCAGCCGAAGCACGCCGTCGTCATCGACTCGTCGCGTCATGTGAATGGTTCGCATGAGAGGTGCTCCTCAATCGGTATCGGTAAAAGGCGATGAGCGAGTTATTGGAAGCCCGGTGGTCGCTGGCGTCGGATTGCATCCCGCCGTTCATTCCACCGCCGGCCGATCCGGCAACTGCGGCGGTATCTCCCTGATCCGCAAGCCGGTGGTTTCCTGCAGCAACGCCGGCAGCAGGCGCGCGTTCACCCAATCCAGCGTTTTGCGCCAGTCGGTTTCCGCCACCGGCCGGAAGCCGTGGGCCAGAATCGAGTGATTGCGCATCAGTAGCCAGTTGAGCAAGGTGTTCCGTTCGGCCTGGAAGAGCGCGCCCGCCGGGCTGTCCGGTCGATGGTGGGCCAACAGTTCCCAGGCCGCCATTAATCCGATCTGGATGCGGCCCTTGGCGTTGGGCGTCAGCGCCATGCCGGGTGGAACCCGCGCCGGCGGCACGTCACCGGTGTCGATGCCGCAGCGACTGCGCAACAGCCATTGCGCCGACCATTCCAGCAACCGATAAACTCGCGCCACCGCGTCATCGTAGCGGCCTTGGGCGGCTCGGCGTTCGGCGTTGCGCCACAGATCGAACAACCGGGCCGGCTCCTGAATCTCGTCCTCGGTGGTCAGTCGCTTGAGCGCCGCCAGCATCGGCGCCCAGCTCGCGCCGATGCGGGGCCAGTACGGTTCCAGCAGATCCAGGGCCGCGCCGTGCTCGAAGCGGTCCCAGGCGTCCAAGCCCCGGCTCAGGTCGCGCAGCAGAGCCAACCGGGCCGCCAGCGCCCGGTCGCGCGGCCGGGGCAGAGCGGCGAAACCCCGGTAGCCCTCGGCATAGGCGTAACGTCGCCACGCCTCCACGTAGGGTCGCATCGCCCGCTCCAGGCGCACCCGTTCGACGTTGGCCTGGGTGACGGCTTCCATGCCGGAACGGACCTTGATCAAATCGGCGCGCGAGCCGGTGACCAGTTGCAGTTCCACGCCGTCGGTTTCCAGCGCGGCGCTGACCAGGCCGGCGGTCATGGTCTTGGTGCCGCCGGTGTAATCGGCCAGCAGCCGGGCGCCGGGAAAGCGTTGGCCGAGGTTCTGGATCGTGTCGCGCAGGATGCGGAACACCTCGTCCAGATCGTCGGCCGGGACATGCACGACCTCGTACTGGTCTTCGCGTAATCCCGCTTGTGTGGGGATGTTGGGCAGCGTGGGTTTCTCGTCGCCAGGACGGGCCTTGATGCACGATCCCTTGCCGACAATCTGCGCGTCCGAGCCGGAGCGGCCGGTGGCCGGGTCCCGGTCGGTGCAGATGAAGCAGGTGAAATCCGGCGCGGTTTGCCGCAGAGCGGTCAGGATCGGTTCGTGCGAACCGCCGACGGTGCAAAGCAGGATGATGGGCGTCATGTCAACTGGCTCCTTGGCGTAGTTGCTGGATTTTGGCCTTGCGTTCCTGCTTTTTCTTGCCGTTGCCCCAGTCCAAATAGCCGTAGATCGCCTCGGCCAATTTCGCCAATTCCTCGCGCTCCGCCGCCGACCACGGCAATCCTTCCTTGAGCAATTCATTCAGTCGGTTGGCGAGCTGTCCGCCAGGTTCCTTGCGTTTGGCCGCCCGCTCTTCATCGAACCAGCGCCGCAACTCGGCGATGGCTTTCTGTTCCGGCGACAGGGCGGCTTCGGCGGCTTGGCGGACCCGCTGGGCCGTCTCCGCTCGACGTTGCTGTTCGGCGTCCAAATCGCGACGCATCGCGCCATAACCTACCGCCGTTTTCGCGCCGAATCCCAGCCAGTCGAAAGCGTGGCGGAAAGCGGCCTCCAACAGAATTGGCCAGGAATCGCGCAGTGTCTTGGGCAGTAGAACGGGATTGCATTGAACGTGAAAAGTGAAGGAACTACCCGGCGGAATGGCGAGGAACGGTATGGGATTCGGTTGGCCGCTGTCGTGCGGCGTGNNCGCGCCCCGGTTGCGTAGCTCGTCGCGCCATTTCTGGCTGGTCATCAGTTCATCCAGCAGCAAAAACGGCTGTTCCCGATACCGACGCCGCTGCTCGCCATTCAGCGCGGCCTCGATCAGCGCCTCCAACCGGTCGCGGGGAACGGCATCTCGCGTTTCGGGGTTGCGGTAGGCATCCTGCCAGCGTTGGGCTTCCTCGCGCTGCGCGGGTGGCATCTTGTCGCTGGAGCCTGTCAGATAAACGCTGTTTGGCTCGAAACCAAACAGCCACCACAGACTGACGATGTCCCAACCGCCGGTATCGCCATAAAATCCCAGCGCCAACTCCTCCGCCGCCCGCCGCAGCACGCCCTTGACGCCTGAACCGGGCAGATAGGGCAGACCATACGGATTGAGGAAGGCAAATCCGTTTTCCAGCGGATGTTCCATGCCGGTGCCGGTCATGAACGGAGCCGTGGAAATCGCGGGCAGGATGAGTATTTCGGGGGCGCAACACTCGGCGAGCGCGGCCTGACGCTGGCGCAACGCCTTGATTTGTTGCTGGCAACCCTGATCCAAGCCGATGATTTGCTTGAGCGCAGCGGTTTTCTGGTTGGAGTCCGCTTCCCAGGTCGTATCCCGCCAATAAGGAAAATACAATCCGAAACGGTGGCCGGGCGGTGCTCCACTGAAATCCTGCCCCAGATAGCGGGGAACGGCTGCAATGCCCATTTCGCTGGCTCCTTTAACTGTTGGCCGCCGCGAACTGCCGAATCCAGCGTAAAAGCGCCAGAACTTCATCTGTGGCCTGCTGATAGAAATGCGGGTTTTCACAACCGAACAACCCTTGCATTATTTCGGCGTAATTATCACTAGCAAAGTGTTTTGGAAAACGCGCTTTGAGCCACTCCCGAATATGCTTGTTCAGCGCCAAATGATGCGGTTTGCCCTTGCTTTGATAAAAAGCCAGGGCCTGCATCAAGCCGTTGTTCATAATCAGTGCTGGCGCCGCTTTAGCAAGATTGGTGTAATCGCCATTACACCCTTGCACGCATTGCCAAGCGTAAGCCGCCCGTTGCTGGTCGAGGCTGGGTTGAATCTTGCGAGTGACCGTTGCGGATTGTTGCGCCATTACTGTTTTCCTCCCACGGCCTTGAGAACGACTTGCCCGCGTCCGGTCGTCGCGTCGCCGCCGATTTGCAGCAGCTTGCCGTCCAGTCCCCCAAAACCATTACCGTCACCCGCGAGCACGGCTTTCAAGGCTGTGGTTGCATCCAACCGGTTTTTATCGCCGCGAATCTTGTCGGTGCTGCGCTCCATCGAGGCCATAACCGGAGCCAATAAAAGGCTCTCCGGCGGCAGGTTTTCGGTATAGAACAGACCGCCATCATCTGCCGTACCAGTTTCATTATTGATCCGCACATGCGGTTCGACCACCGTGGCGTTGCGGACGAAGTAACTGAAATCCTCATCTGGTAGCAGTACGAGGTCAGTTTTCAGCTTTTCGCGGAAAAAGGCGTAAGCGTCGTTGGCAGGCAACGCTTCATCAGCGAGAAACTTGGCGATTTCCGTTAGTTCATTTGAATCAATGGCGATGGACTCAAATGCTTCCAGATGCAGTTTCTCGTTATTGCCTACCGGGCCTTTACTCTCGACTACACGGCAGAAACCTGCCTTAACTTCCGGTATGGACCAGCCGCAGGTAATTCCAAACGTCTGCAATAGCCGTTTGGCACGAGCGAGCGCCGTCGGCGATGTAGCGTAGACGAACGCGCGTTTGAGCGAGCGCACCGGAAAAGCAACCAGTTGCGCATCGCCAAAGCTGATCGCTCCGGCGAAGTCCGAGGCGTTCGTATCCGGCCCGAACAGCCGATTGAGCAGGTTGGCTTTATCTTTGCGGCTATCGTCGTCCAACTGACTCCAAAAATGATGCCGCACCGCGCCTTTCAGCCCGGAACCGGCGATCATGGGATACTCGGTATGCCGTTCGCGCTGAATCGGATTGTCGATCAGGCCGATGGCTGTGCCCGCGCCCATGTGGACTGGGCTGACGCAATAGATGAAAAGTGCTTGTTGTGCTTGGAACATGATCTTTATTCCCTGATTTTCCTGAATGAAATGACTATTTCGGCCACGCCGCGATCAGCAGATTGTTAAAACCTTCGGCGCGGCGGCTGGGGTCAGAGTAGTCACCTATCGCCCAGAAACCTTCGGCGGCAAGCTTGTTGAGTGCCTCGGTCTTGCCTTGAAAATCGTCAAACCAGTACACCGAACCCACCGGCGCGACGCGCTGCGCCGGTTTCGGTTGCCTCTGCGCCAAGTCCCAGCCGCTGATTGTATCAGCACGATTAACCGCCGCTGCGACCAGCCGCGCCGTGCAACCGTCCGGCCCCTGCCAGCGGTTGCCGGCATCGAGACCGGGCAAGCGCCAGCCGCCGGTGAACAGGCCGGGCGTCGCCAGCACCAGCCGAAACCGGCGCTCTTGTTCGATACGCCGCCCGTCGGGAGCAGGCAACAGGTTCTTGTGTGAAACCGCTTGCAGCGCTGCGCCGCGCCCGTCGCCGCCGAAGCGCAATAGCCCCTTTTCCGGCAACAGGCCGCTTGCGCCGTCCACCCCGACCAGAAACCCCGCATCGCGCCCGTGACCGTGACCATCGTGGCGATTCAGGGCGACGGTTTGTGCGGTGTACAGCATTCCCTTGGCGACGGTGCGTTGCCCGCCATTCAAGGCGATGCCGAGACGGTG
>DEHU01000033.1:0-123 GCA_002352125.1 Competibacteraceae bacterium UBA2792
TGAGCATAGTGCAACCGCCGTGATAGTAAACCCGGAGCGACAACAAAGCCGGTCCGGCAAGCTTGCCGGTCAATCCGCCATCAGTCGATACTGCCCTAGCCCCATCACCGCGCCCTTGCCGGC
>DEHU01000033.1:175-56137 GCA_002352125.1 Competibacteraceae bacterium UBA2792
CAGCGAAATCCGCCGCAGCAGGTTGGCGAACAGGGCGCCGAACCGGAACGCCTCCGGCCCGACCAGCTTTTCATCCTGCCGTATCCGCAGAGGGGTTTCCAAAACCAGCGTCAGCCGTGCCGGGCAGGGTGGCGGTTTCGGCACCAAGGACGGTAAGGGTTGCAGCGATTCGCCAGGGCGGTAAATCGGCCGCCAATCGCCTACCGGCGTTTGTTGCGCGACCCGAGACAACTCCAGCCGGCCATCCCCCTGACCGACGCCCCGTTGGCCGGCCCGATCAAAAGCGTGCAGCACATAGGGCAGATGCCGGTTGCCGTGCCCGAGCAATACCGCGTCCACGCCGACCGTCGCGCCGGCCTCATGCGCTCCCCCCGACCCCGGCCGCAACACGTAGGGATGCGGCGCGGCGGGGTATTTACGCAGCTTGCCGGCGGCAGGGTCGGGCGGCGTCTCGAACAAGTAAGGATAAATGCAGGAGCGATATAGCAGGCAGGGCGGGCAGGCCGGCTCGCGGGTGACGCAGACCAGTTTTTTCAGGGCGCGGCCGAACGCCCCCCGCCAGGCCGAGCCGGCGTAGGCGGGCAGGCGCACGGCGTCCAGAGCGACGAATTCCAGCCGGTAGACGGCTACCGGCAGCGAGAGCGGGACGCTGGCATCCGGGCCGAGGGTGGCCATCGGCGGTTCCACCACCGGCGCATCGGGAATTCCGGAGGGCGCGGTTGCGTTGGAGCATTCGGCGAAAGAGGGTGGCATGGCGGAAAGCCTCGCGGGTGAATGGTCGCATGCCCCGAGTATGCCACGCTGCGACCGGCCTGGCCGGAGCGGCAAGCTTGCCGGCCGAGCCGCTTCCTCGTTCCGAACCGTCCCGGGCGGCGCTATTCTATTCCGGTGGCGTCGAATCAACCCCGGATTCGCGATGAAAAGCCCCAAACAACGCCGCCAGAAAATCGAGGCTCGGCCTACCCCAAGCCCCCGAGCCGGACGTAGAGCCGGCAACCGGTCGTCGAGCGGAAACGGCCCGCGTCGCCAGCCGGATAGCGCAGCCAGCCGCCTGGCCCGCAAACGCCATCCTCGTCGCCGAGCTCGCCCTCCAGGACGAGGATTTCCTCGCCGCCGGCGAGGCCGAGGCGCGGCCTGGATGCGCCCGGCGCCCAGCGTTCCAGACGCATGCGCTCGGGGTAACCGGCTTGGGCGTAGAGCTGTTGGTTTTCGATGCCCGGTGCCGGACCGGCCGCCCACGCCCCGGCTGTGGTGTCCAGGACGATTCGCGGCCGATCCGCGCCGGGATACTGGCGCAAGCGCACGAACAGCAGGCAACCCGCGCCGGAACGCGGAGCGTGGCGGCTGCCGTCGGGGTTGAGCAGGTAAGTGCCGGCCGGATAGTCGCCGTGCTCGTCGGCAAACACCCCGTCCAGCACCAGGATTTCCTCGCCTTCGGGGTGCGCGTGAGGCCGGAAAGATCCCCCTGGCGCGTAGCACACCAGGCTGGTCACCGGGCCGTGTTCGCCGCCGACCCGGTACAGCGGTTTGCGCCAGACCGTGCCGCTGGGACTGGCATCCCAGTCCAGGGCGGCGGTGTCCACTGCCGCCCGCCGGCACAGGTCGGGATGGCAGTCGGGGAGGGCGCTATCGGTGGGTGAGGTCATGGCGGAACGATCCTCTGCGCGAAATCGACGGACGATGAGAGCGCGGCGAGCCGGCGAAAGTTCGACGCTCGATACGGCTAACCTCCAGCGCCGTCGTGACCGCCAACGCGGCCCAGCGGCTCGCCCGGCCCGGCGACAGTCCTGATCCATCGATGGTGGCCGGATACAACGTGACACATGGCTTCCGATAGCCTTTACCGGCTGATTTGGCCGGTCAGCTATGACTCAACTCCCGACGAAACGCTCGTTCTGTAAAGAGCGCGGTGCGAAATGGAAAAATATCAATGTCTTCTTGCTTGGCGGGTTGTGACAGCCTCGCTCCTATTGGGCCTGATCGGGCAGGGCAGCCTGGCGAGTTGCTGGCGGCGGTTGCGGCGGGCAAGATGAGCGATGCGTCTGCGCCGCGGCGATGTTCGAGCAGTTGGGAATCGCGCCGCACGCGCATGCGGTGGCGCCACGCGCCGCGTTCTGCTGGGCTAGCCAGCTCCATGCGGAGGCGGTCTGACTCGATCGGGCGAGGGAACGGGAATCTGCCGATCACTGGCAGACTTGGCGCGACGAACGAACTCCTCCGATTGAGGATAAATTAATTACACGTCACTTACTAAAAAAAGACGTGCATTTTGCTAGTAGCCGTATTACTCTTCGCGGGTGACGAAATCACTTGCGAGATTTTCTTAATGACTCGCGGACGACAATGGGCATTCCGAACACCTTGGCACGTTATGAATTCAGCGAGAGGCTTGCCGATATCCTCGGCGAGTCGCGGCGCGACTTGCGTTTCCGCGTCACTTTGCTGGTGAGCAGCGGACTGGTTGCGGCCGGGCCGCGCGGGCGAGGGTCGCCGCCGGCAACGGCGGAGTACGCAGCGCAGTTGTTGATCGGTGCGATGGCGGCACCGCAGCAGTCGCAAACGATCGAAGCCATCCGCTGCTATTTCGGCTTGGTGCCGATGGCCTTTGGCCAGCACGCGCCGCGGGTTCTTTTCGGTCCGCCGGCACGGGTTGCCGACGACGGCGGTGCCGGAAGTTTGTTGCTCAAGCTCGAAGGACTGTGTTTTGGCGAGGCGTTGGGTGGCCTGCTCGAACTGGCTTGCGCGGACGAAACGCGACCGCTGGTCTCGGCAGAGCTGTTTGGCATCTCGATTCAACGCGGTTGTCCGGTTGCCTCGTTGCAGTTCATGACCCGATGGCAGGGTAGGCGGGCAGTGATCAGTCATGCATACGGTCTGGCGCCGGAGGCTGCTCCGCCCGCCTGGCTCGATCCGCAATGCGGTGGGAGTGCCGATCCGGGTCTCTTCCACACCGTCTTTATGCCGGGCCGAAAGCTGATCGAAGTCGGCCTGCTTACTACCTCGTCGGATGACAGGAGGAGCCTGATGCTGAACAAACTTGGCCACCGCGTGGCCACTATTGCCAAAATGGCGAAACACGCTGCCAGCACGCCGCACGGCAGCCGTTGGGAGAAACTTCTGTCGGCCCTGGCCGCAGTAGAGGCATGGTCCGACCAGATCGACAAGCAGGAGCACCGGCTGATCGAAACCACCGATTTCGGTACCAATCCGGGCGAGCTGCGGATGTTCGCCTATCTGCCGCAGCAGTTGCCGCGCAACGCGCCGCTGGTCGTCGTGCTGCATGGCTGTACGCAGAGCGCGACTTCGTATAACAAGGGATCCGGTTGGTCGACGCTGGCGGATCGGCACGGGTTCGCGTTGCTCTTTCCGCAGCAGCAACTGAACAATAACCCTTTGCGCTGCTTCAACTGGTTTCGCCCGGAAGACAATGAACGCGGGCGCGGCGAGCCCGAATCGATTCGCCAGATGGTCGAAACGATGGTGCAGCGGCATGGAATTGACCGGCAGCGCGTGTTTGTCACCGGCACGTCTTCGGGTGGTGCGATGACCAACGTGTTGCTCGCAACGTACCCCGACGTCTTTGCGGGCGGTGCGGTGATCGCTGGTGTGCCCTACCGTAGCGCCAGCGGGTTGCAGGAAGGCCTCGAAAGCATTTTCCAGGGACGTTGCCGGCCCGCCAGCGAGTGGGGCAACCTCGTGCGCGGCGCATCCTCGCACAGCGGACCGTGGCCGCGCGTCTCGGTTTGGCACGGCGATGCCGATACCGCGGTGAAGCCGGTCAATGCCGAGGAGACGATCAAGCAATGGATCGACGTGCACGGACTCGACGTGCGCCCGGCGGTGGAAATGAACGTCGGCGGCCATCCGCGCCGCGTCTGGCACGGAGCCAGCGGCGAGGAACTGATCGAGTCTTACACGATTACCGGCATGTCGCACGGCGCGGCGCTCGATCCTGGCGCCGAGCCGCACCAGTGTGGAACCGCGGCGCCGTTCTTCAATGCGGTCGGCATTTCCTCGACGCACCGCATCGCCGATTTCTGGGGGCTGCTGACCAGCCCGCCCGCCGCTGCCGAAGTCGCCACTGATGGAGCTGCGGAGGCGGCCGCTAGCGTTGATGCGCCCGGCGAGGTGCAGATTCTTTCGTTGCCGGCGGGCGGCTCCAAACCGCACGAGTCCGGGCCGGGTGCGGCATCTGACACCGCTTCTGCTCGGGCCAGCGATTCCTCGGGCAACGAGCGGTGGGGTGCCGCCGGGCGGACACTCGGCATCGACGTGCACGGAATCATTTCTGCGTCGCTCGAAGCGGCGGGTTTGCTGAAGGGTGGCGCGGGTCGCCGATCGGAAAGCAACGCGCCACTCGGCATCGACATCCCGGGTATCATTTCCACCGCGCTGGAGGCGGCGGGAGCGTGGAAGGAGATCGCGCAGCGTGCCGCGCCCGCCGCTTCGGCGGCGATAAACGCGTCGGGCTGGGAGGGGTCAGGCTGGGAACTGCTGCGGGACGATCCGCGCGCCTTCCGCGGCGGCTCGATGTTGTGCGGTTATGCTTCTTCCGGCGACAACGGCGTACTCGGCGCGCGGGCGCACTCGATCAGCCGCAAGATCACCTTGGGCGAGCGGCCCAAGCTGAGCTACGTGCGGCGGCTGGACCTCCATGCGGCCGTCAATGACTATACAAGTGCCAGTTTCCGCGTACTGGTGAACGGCGTCGTGGTGGACGAAGTCACCGCGATCGGGATGCTGCACCAGGAAACCGAATGGTTACGCCTGTCGGCGATCGATCTGTCGCGCTTCGCCGGTCAGACGGTCGTGCTGACGCTCGAAGTGGCGGCGTACTCGAATACGTGCAGCACCGTTTTTGCGAAAGCATGGATCGATCAGATCAGGATCGAGAACGCGGTCGAGACGGTGACCTAGGCATCCATTCTTGCCGGCTGGTTTCAGACGAGCGGCGGGTGGATGTAATGCTGCAACGCTGCCAGAAATATCCCCTTGCGGATGGGTTTGGTCAGGTGGCCGTTGCAGCCAGCGTCTAGGCTCCGTTGCTCGTCTTCCTTCAAGGCGTTGGCGGTCAGCGCGATGATGGGTACCGGCGGATAATCCTGCTCGCGTTCCCATTGGCGAATCAGTCTGGTGGCCGTGTAACCGTCCATGACCGGCATTTGTATGTCCATCAAAACCAGATCGTAGCGGCCTTGTTTGAACAGATCGACCGCCACCGCGCCGTTTTCCGCCACCTCCAACTGGTGTGGTGTCTGTTTGAGATAGGCGCGGATCAGCGTGACGTTGTCCTTGGCATCGTCGGCCATCAGGATGGATAAACCAGCCTGTTCCGGGTGCCCGGTCAAGAAGCCGCTGATGCGGGAGCGCGTCCCCTGACCGATGCGCGGGTAACTGCGGGCGTAACCGAGCAGCCGGTGAACCGCTTCCCATAAAACTTGCCGTTTGATCGGTTTCATCAAGCAGGCGATGCGCCCCTTGGCCGCTTCCGCCTTTTCGTAGCAGCGCCGCTCGCCCATGCTGAGCAACACGACGGGCAAGTTCGAATAACCGGGTTCCTTTTCTAGCGCATTCAGCAGATCCGAGCCATTTCCATCCAGCATTTGCGAATCCAGCAACAGTATTTGGTAGGGTTGGCCGTCGGCGTGCCGATCCCGCAAAGCGGCCATTGCGGTTTCGATGGTTTCGGCTTGATCGACCTGCGCCCCGCTCAGACCGAGCAGCTCGGCCGCGATCTGGCGATTGATCGCCACATCGTCCACCACCAGTACCCGCCAGCCGCTCAGTTGAGGAGGGGCGAGCGGTTTCGCCGCGATGCCGGGCGATGCCGTGCCTAGCTTGACCGTGAAATAAAACGTGCTGCCTTGGCCGGGCTGGCTTTCCAGCCAAACGCGACCATCCATCATTTCGACCAATCGCCGGCTGATGGCCAACCCTAAGCCGGTACCGCCGTATTTTCGGTTGATCGAGCCATCGGCTTGGGTAAATGCTTTGAACACCGAAGCCTGTTTTTCGGGGGCGATGCCGATGCCCGTATCGCTGACGGCAAAGCATAGATGGCCGGGAACCGGAGAATCGGGGTCGTTTTCGACCGCGACGATCACTTGGCCGCGTTCGGTAAATTTGATGGCGTTGCCGGTCAGATTGGTGAGCACTTGTTGCAATCGATGGGCGTCGCCTTCGACCATGACCGGAACGTTTGGATCGATCCGGAGGATCAGTTCAAGCCCCTTCTTCATTGCCCGCATCGCCATCAAGTCGATCTGTTTGTTCAACAAATTTTCCAGATCGAAACTTTCGTGGTTGAGGATCAGCTTATCGGCTTCGATTTTTGACAGGTCGAGAATGTCCTCGATCAGAACCAGCAAATTCTCGCCGGCATTTTTAAACACTTCGAGGTAGTTGCGCTGTTCTTGTGTTAGCTTGGTTTCGGCCAGCAGATCGGCCATGCCGATGATCGCGTTCATCGGCGTGCGNNTTGGCCAGAAATTCGCTCTTGGCCCGGTTGGCGGCATCGGCGGCTTCCTTGGCGTTTTTGAGTTCTTCGGTACGCGCTTCGACCCGTTTTTCCAGGTCGTTCTGGTAGGCGGTCAGTCGAGCGTTGTTTTTCTCGATGGTGTCCAACATCTGGTTGATGGCGAAGCCGAGTTGGGCGACCTCGTCGGTATTGTTGGAAAGGAAGCGGGAATTGAGCCGGCCGGATTGGACTTGGCGAGCGACCTCGGAAATATCCCGGATCGGCCAGATGATCTTGCGCGCCATCGCATGCAGCAGGATGCCGAAGAACAGCATCGTGAACAGGATAAAAAGCAACAGCGAGTGCCGGATATGATCGCGAATGATTTGGCTGGCCTGCAATTCCTGTCGATACGCATCGATGGCTCCCGCAGAAATGTCCAACAGCAATTGGATCAGACGACGGGTGAGATCGTCGAATTTGTGGTTAACGGTTTCTATTTTATTTTCCAGATCAATATCTTGGTTCAGCATCGCCCGGTAACGATCAACGTGAGAACGAAAGCGAACATCATCGCGCAGCGATGATCGCTCGATATCGTGTAGCAGAGAGCCAAAGACGATGTTGAGGCCATCGTATTTGAGCTCCGAGCGCGCGAGGAAATAGCTTTCCTGGAAGTGGTTGACGTCGAACAGCGATTTGTACAAGGCGGTGGCGTTCGGCACGGAGAAGATGGTCGAGGTCAATGCCTGATAATTCGAATCGAATCCGGTTTTGTTCAAGCGTTGCTGGGTCTTGAGTTGAATCAGTTGGCCGAAGAGGTTTTGATATTCCGATAACAGCATCGAGATTTCATCGATTTTGCTCGGCGTCAATATCTTGGAGATGCTCGGATTCAGTTGACGAACATTCGCCTTTGCTTCGTTCAACAGCGTGGCGAAGCGTCGTTCGGCATCCAAGCGATTTTGCGACAGCGCCGCCTGTTCCCAAAACCGGATTTCCCAGAACTCCCGTTCCAAGCTGCGGGTTTCCCGGTTGGTGATCG
Organism: Competibacteraceae bacterium UBA2792; assembly: GCA_002352125.1. Taxonomy (GTDB): domain Bacteria; phylum Pseudomonadota; class Gammaproteobacteria; order Competibacterales; family Competibacteraceae; genus Competibacter_A. Next base: position 7,678 of record DEHU01000033.1, read on the forward strand.
TGGCTAGCTCGGCGCGGGTAGCACTCGCGGACAATCGTTCCAGAAACAGAACCATCCCGGTGTAGGCGGCGCCGAACAGCACCAGAAACAAACCGGTCATCAGATAAAAACGCTGTTTTACGGTGCCGAACATGGCGGTATCGCTGTGGCGGTGCAATCAAATCGTGAGGTTAGCCCCGGCCCGGCCGGATTCGATTTCCGGTTAGTTTTTGGTTTTCGCGGCCTTGATCGAGGCGAGTGCGGCCGGGACGAAAGATTCGACGGGCTTTGCGCGATTGATGGGCTATATCGATCGTGATCGTAAACGGCATTCCAGTCGAGGTCGAGCGCCTGGAAAAATGATAAAGAATTTGGAAATGAAATGGCATAAATGGATGCTTTGATTGAGCGGTTTGGAACGGGATCGTGGTGCGGCTTGCAAACGTGTTAAGCTAAATCGATGGCGAATTTTCTCGGCGAATTCGAATGCAGGCTCGATTCGAAAATGCGAATCGCGTTGCCGGCTGCGCTGAAAAAGCAATTGCCCGTCGAAGCGGAAGGTCGTTTCGTGGTCAACCGCGGTTTCGAGCAGCATCTGGTGCTGTATCCCTTCACCGAGTGGCGGCGCGTTACCGCCGAGCTGGATCGGCTCAACCCTTACGTCAAGAAGAACCGCGATTTCGTTCGCTACTTTCACCGGGGCGCCACCGAGCTGGAGCTGGACGGTAGCGGTCGCTTGCTGTTGCCCCGCCGGCTGTTGGACTATGCCGGCATCCGCGAGGTCGTGGTGCTGCTGGCCTACGCTCAGCGCATCGAGTGCTGGGATCCGATCCTATACGAAAACTTGCTGTCCGACGAACCGGCCGATTTCGCCCGGCTGGCCGAGGAAATCATGGGTGGCGCGGGGCATTCCTCGGAACGGGACGGGGAGCGGTTTTCCGATTTCCGGGATTTGCCACCGCTGCCGCCGGGTTCGCGGCATTAGTCCGCCCGCTCCATCGTGCCGGTGTGGCCGTGGCGCAGCCGGAGCGCGGCGTGCTTGCGCTCCTACGGTTCGCAACTGGTCTGCGGGTTTGTCCCGAGCGTGACGACCGGTCCTTGAGCGGCGTCGGCGTCGGCGGCATCGTGGGTTACCAGCAAAGTGGGCAAGCCGCGTTGGCGCGCGTGCTCGAAAACGAAAATCCGCATGCGCGTTCGCAAGTCGGCATCGAGCTTCGAAAACGGCTCGTCCAGCAGCAAGGTTTCCGGTTCCGCCAGCAGGGTGCGCATGAGTGCGGCGCGAACCCGCTGGCCGCCGGATAAAGTGGCCGGATCGCGCTCGCCCAATCCTTCCAGCCCGGCGTCTTGCAGCGCGGTTTCCACCCGAAGCCGCCGTTCGTGGCGGGGCCGTCCGGGCCGTAGACCAAAAGCCAGGTTCCCGGCCACGCTGAGGTGGGGAAACAGCAAGGCATCTTGAAACAGAATACCGGTTCGTCGCCGTTCCAGCGGCAATCCCACCAAGTCCCGCCCGCCGAGCCGCACCGAACCTTCGGCCCGAAACGCCGGAGCCAGGGTGCCGCAGATGTAGCCGAGTAAAGTGGATTTGCCGCAGCCGCTCGGACCCATGACGGTGACCACCTCGCCGGGATGAACCGTCAGATTTAGCGGCGCGAACAGAGGGCGGCCTTGCAGGTCGATGCGCACGTCCGTCAAAACCAGAGCCTTGAATCGATCGGCGGGCATTTTTCTTTTCTCGCGGCCAGATTGATGTAAAGCGATCATCGCGAATCAAAACGCCGAAAGCCAGGCCGCCGCCGGCATCGGTCATCCGCTGCCAGCCGGGCGAACGAGGACTTTCCGGAGTGGTGCTCTGTGCCGGCCCTGTCTTCGGCCGCAGGCCTGGGGTTCTCGGTCCGGGCTTGCCGTGGCGGGCTGGTTGCGCCACGTATGGGCCGGGCTCGTCCGCCGCGCCGGTCTATGGCTGTTGGGGTTTTGGCGCTATCCGCTTGAACAGGTCGGCGGTATCCTCTGGTTGCGAGCCGGTTCCAGTATCGCGATTATTTTGCGGAACCAGGAGCCGGATCGGCGCTGGTTCGTCCGAGTGAACCGGACGGTCGAGGCCGACCGTCACCACGCCCGGAAACAGGATGATCAGCGTCACCATGATGAGCTGAATCGCCACGAACGGCACCGCGCCCCAGTAGATGTCGCTGGTGCGCACCATCGGCGGAGCGACGCTGCGCAGATAGAACAACGCAAAACCGAAGGGTGGATGCATGAACGAAGTCTGCATGTTGACGCCCATCAAAATGCCAAACCAGACCAGATCGATGCCCAGCTTTTCGGCCACCGGCGCCAGCAACGGCAGGATGATGAAGCTGATCTCGAAGAAATCCAGGAAGAACGCCAGCAGAAACACCATGACGTTGACCACGACCAGAAAACCCAACTGGCCACCGGGCAGATCCAGCAGCAGGTGTTCCACCCACAGGTCGCCGTCGACACCGCGAAACACCAAGCTGAACACGCTGGCGCCGATCAAGATGAAGATCACGAAACTAGCGATTTTGGCGGTGGCTTCCATCGCTTCGACTAACAGTTTCCGGTTCAGCTTGCGCTTAAAGATCGCCAACGCCAGCGCGCCGACCGCACCCAAGGCGCCACCCTCGGTCGGAGTGGCCCAACCGATGAAAATGCTGCCGAGCACCAGAAAGATCAATAGCAGCGGCGGAATCATCGCCACGATCACCCGCATGACCAGTGCCCAACCGCGCAAGGTTCGCGCTGCCGGCGGCAGGGCCGGCGCGAGGTGCGGCCGAAAGATCGTGTTGAGCAGCACCCAGCCGATATACAGTCCGGTCAGTATGAGGCCGGGGATGAAAGCGCCCTTGTACATATCGCCGACCGAGCGGCCGAGCACGTCGGCCATCACGATCAGCACCAACGAAGGCGGGATGATCTGCGCCAGGGTGCCGGATGCGGCGATCACGCCAGCCGCGAGCGATTTGTCGTAGCCGTAGCGCAGCATGATCGGCAACGAGATCAGCCCCATCGCGATCACCGAGGCGGCGACCACGCCGGTGGTAGCGGCCAGCAGGGCGCCGACGAAGATCACGGCGTAAGCCAACCCGCCGCGGACGCCGCCGAACAGTTGGCCGATGGTGTCGAGCAGGTCTTCGGCCATGCCGCTGCGTTCCAGCACCAGCCCCATGAAGGTGAAAAACGGGATCGCCAGCAGGATTTCGTTTTTCATGATCCCGAACACCCGGTCCGGGAACGCTTGCAGCAGATTGGGAGTCAGCAGGCCCAACTCGATGCCGATCAGGCCGAAGGTCATGCCGACCGCTGCCAGGGAAAAAGTCACCGGATAGCCGATCAACAGGAATAATACCAGCGCCGAAAACATGATCGGCGCCATGTTGGCGACGAGAAATTCGGCCACGTTAGTGCCCTCCCTTGAATTCGGGCAACGCTCGATCACCGGTGAGGACGGCAACGCTCTTGATGATTTCGGATACTCCTTGCAAGCTGAGCAGGCCGAACGCTGCCGGGATCGCGAACTTGAGCGGCCACCAGATCAGGCCGCCCGGGTTCGGCGAAGCTTCGCGGGTTTGGTAGGCGATCAGGGAGAAGCTCCAGGAATCGACGACGATCAGCAAGCAGACCGGCAACAAAAACAGCAAACCGCCGAGAATGTCGATCCATACCCGCGCGACCGGCGGAAGCCGGGAAGACAGGATATCGATGCGGACGTGGCCGCCTTCCTGCAGCGTCCAGGGCGAACAGAACAGGAACGTTAGCCCGAACATGAACCACTGGGCTTCCAGCAGCGCGTTCGAGCCCCAGTCCAGAGCGTAGCGAAGCGTGGCGGCGATGGCGCTGATCAGGGTGCAGAAAACGATCAGCCAAGCCATCCAACGACCGATCGCTGCATTGAGAGCATCGATGGCCGCCGCGATGCGAAGCAGAAATTTCATGTCGCCTCCTGTGGGTGCGCTCGACCGGCGCGAGGGAGCGGCGTTGTTGGCGGTGGAACGACTGCCTCGCGCTGGCCGGGTTACGGGCTTCGCTCGCGAAGGCTACCCAAGTGTAGTTGCTGAAACGAGGCGTTCCACTTGGAGAAATTCGAAAATCCCTCGCTCGGCAACGGGCGCGGGGTTCGAAGGCGAATCACTCTTCCAGGATCGCGATCCAGATTTTGGCGGTGCCGGCAGCGTGTTGTCGAAGGCGGGCCGGATGACTTTGGCCGGTTAGTCCGTGGATGGATATCGTGTCCGATGGTTGGCAATGGTTTCGAATTTGCTGCCAGTCCGGCGGGGTTTGTCCAGGTTCGGCCAGCCAGTCCGCGAAGTGGGCGCCATCGACTTGCAGCTTCGAGTAGCTGGTCCGTCGGCGAAATGCGTCGTTCGTCAGGATGACGATTCCCTGTTCGTTCACCGCGCACACGGCGCTGGCGAGCGAGTGCAAGACCGCGCTGGCAACCTGTTCGGCATTGCGGGCAGCCAACTGGCTTTCCTTGAGAGCGGTTACCTCGACCAAGGCCGCGATCACGCCGCTCATTTCGTTTTGCTGGGCCAAATAAGGTACCAGGCGCAGCAAATACCATCGGCCGTTGGCGCTTTTTAGTAGCTGATCGATGGTGTTGTGGGTTTTGAGGACGATTTCTGCATCGCGGCGAATCGCTTGCAGAAAAGGGTGGGCAAAATCGCCGACCAGCCGGCCGATATCGTGCGGCAGCAGATCGATTTCCTGAGTGATGGGTTGCGTGAACTTGCGAATGCGCAAATTCGTGTCGAGAAAAATCTTGCCGATGCCGGTGCCGGTCAGCAGGTTCATCATGTCGTTGTTCAGTTCGCCAAGTTCCGCGATCTTGTTCTGGTATTCGGCATTGACGGTATAAAGCTCTTCGTTGACCGATTGCAGTTCTTCGTTGGTGCTTTGGAGTTCTTCGTTCGCGGCCAGCAGTTCCTCGTTGGTCGCCTGGAGTTCTTCGTTCGTAGTCTCCAGTTCCTCGATGGTTGCTTGGAGGTTTTCCCGGCTGATCTGGAGTTCGCGCTCTAGCTCGTTGATGCGCTGGGATGCCTTGTTGTCCAGATCCAGCGATTCCCCTTCCGCCGCTGCCAACGGCGTCAGGGGGACTTCGGCGAGAAAAACCAGATAGAGCGTTCCCATGCCGTTTTCGTCGCGGAACGGTTCCACGGTCATGTTGATCGAGCGCATCTTGCCGTGATTGCGGAGGCGAATGTCGCGGTAGGGCAGCGGTTTGCTGTCTTTGATCGCTTTGTGAATGGCGCTGGACAGCACTAGCGCCAGTGCGCGGGGCAGCATTTCGAACGCGTTCAGCGTGGCTTGGCCAGCGGGCAAGGCAAGGAAGTCGCCCGGCGTGCCGTAGGTGTAAACCAATTGGCCGGATTCCTCGACGACCAGGCAGGCGGGGAGGTATTCGCGCAGCAATTTCGCGGTAATCCGGTCCACGATCTGTTCGCGGTTCGATGCGCGGGTTTGGCGGAGCGGTGCAAGTTGATCCGTCGCGCGCCGCGTCATCTGTTTGTGCAGAGGCGCAAGGTCGATGCCTTCCGACAGCGCCGGCCTGTTCTCTCCCCGGTGGCGGAAAATTTTGTGCCGCAAGCTGACGGTCTCGAAGTAACCGGTTAGGTCACCGATGGTTTCGCTGGAACCCAGGAACAGGTATCCCTGTGGATACAAGGCGAAACTGAATGCGGTCAGTACCCGCTGTTGCAATACGGGTTGCAAGTAAATCAAAAGGTTGCGGCAAGTGACTAGGCTAATTTTGGCGAATGGCGGATCGGACAGGATGTTGTGGGCAGCGAACACGACCATTTGCCGAATGTGTCGCTGGATATGGTAGCTATTCCCTTCCTTGAGAAAGTAGCGGCGCAATTTTTCGTCCGGCAGATCGACCACGATGCTTTCCGGATAAATGCCGCGTCCCGCGTAATCCAGCGCTTCCTTGTCAAGATCGGTGGCGAAGATTTTGACATCAAAGGTTTTTTTGCTGTTTTCGAGGTGATCGGCGCACAGCATGGCGACGGAGTAGGCCTCCTCGCCCGTGGCGCAGCCGGCTACCCAGATACGGATGGGTTGGTCGGGATTGGCCGAGGCAAACATTTCCGGGATGACCTTCTTGCGCAAGATTTCGAACGCTTCCGGGTCGCGAAAGAATTTGGTCACGCTGATCAACAAATCTTTGTAGAGCGCTTTCACTTCTTGCGGCGACTGCTGGAAATAGCGGACGTATTCTTCGACCGTGATCGATTGGGCGATGCCCATGCGGCGTTCGATGCGGCGCAAGATAGTGCTCGGCTTGTAGAGGCTGAAATCGACGCCGGTTTCCTTGCGCAGCAGGGCCAGCAGATTGTCGAGTTGGTTTTCCTCGGTGAGCAGCCCGCCAGATTGGTCGGGCGAGTTCTTGACGTAGGGGTGTCGAACGAACTTGAGCAAGGCCTCGGTCATCTGCTCGGGGGGTAAAACGAAATCCGCCAAGCCGGTGGCGATGGCGCTGCCCGGCATGCCGCCGAACTTGGCCGAGCTTTCCTCCTGGACCATCACCATACCGCCCGCTTCCTTGATGGCCCGGACACCGCGCGTGCCATCGCTGCCGGTGCCGGACAGGATCACGCCCACGGCGCGTTCTCCTTGGTCTTCGGCCAAGGATTTGAAAAAGATGTCGATGGGCAGCACCAGCCCCTTGCTGTGGTCGATTTCGTTGAGCAGGAGCTTGCCGTGAGATAAAGTCAATTGCATTTTGGGGGGGATCAAATAGACCTGATTCGGTTCCACCTGCATAGCGTTGACGGCCCGGTTAACCGGGATGTTGGTGGTCTTCGAGAGCAGTTCCACCATCATGCTCTTGTAGTTTGGAGAAAGGTGCTGGATGACGACGAAAGCCATGTCGCTGTCGAGCGGTATGTGCTTGAAAAACTGCTGAAGCGCTTCCAGCCCGCCGGCCGATGCGCCCACCCCCACGACGTGGGTGAACACGGGGGCATCCGTCGAAGCTTGTTCGACCGCGGCATCGCGTTTCGGCGCGGCCGTGCACGCCGGTTTGGTTTCGTTGCTGGTTTCTGGCTTCATGGACACGCTTCTTCTCGATTTTCGACTGGAACTACCGGAAAAACATTGGCGAACCGAATCACCTCATAACATTATCACTCCCCCCGGTAAAATGCTGGTTCCGTTTCGGCGGTTGCGCCGGAGCGTTTACCCTCGATCTCACTCGGAGAAGCGTTGCGATGCACTACCAGGATTTGCGCGATTTCATAGCCCAACTCGAACGCCTCGGCGAACTGAAACGCGTTCGGGTGGCCGTCGATCCGAAGTTGGAGATGACCGAGATTTGCGACCGGGTGTTGCGCGCCGGCGGGCCGGCAATCCTGTTCGAGAACCCCAAGGGCCATTCGATTCCGGTGCTGGGCAACCTGTTTGGCACGCCGCGCCGGGTGGCGTTGGGCATGGGTGCCGACGATGTGGACGCCTTGCGCGAGGTCGGTAGGCTGCTGGCCTTTCTCAAGGAACCCGAGCCGCCCAAGGGCATGCGCGATGCCTGGGAGAAGCTGCCGATCTTCAAGAAAGTGCTGGATATGGCGCCGAAGAAGGTCGGCCGTCCGGCTTGCCAGGAACGGGTGATCGAAGGATCGGAGGTCGATTTGTCCCGCTTGCCGGTGCAGTTCTGTTGGCCGGAGGATGCAGGTCCATTGATTACCTGGGGTCTGGTGGTCACGCGCGGGCCGAACAAGCCGCGCCAGAATCTGGGCATCTACCGGCAGCAAGTCATCGGCCGCAACAAAGTGATCATGCGTTGGCTGGCGCATCGAGGCGGGGCGCTGGATTTCCGCGACTGGCAGCAGTCCCGGCCCGGCGAGCCGTTTCCCATCGCCGTGGCGNNACCGAGTTGGCGCAATGTCTGGGCAACGAGTTGCAAGTACCGGCCTCGGCCGAATTCGTGCTGGAGGGGCATCTGGCCCCTGGCGAGACCGCGCTAGAGGGACCGTTCGGCGATCACACCGGCTACTATAACGAAGTGGATCGCTTCCCGGTGTTCACCATCGAGCGGATCACCCACCGCGAGAATCCGATTTATCACAGCACCTACACCGGCCGCCCGCCCGATGAGCCGGCGATTCTGGGGGTGGCGCTGAACGAGGTGTTCGTGCCGATTTTGCAAAAGCAGTTTCCCGAGATCGTGGATTTTTATCTGCCGCCGGAGGGTTGTTCCTACCGGCTGGCGGTAGTGGCCCTGCGCAAGCAGTATCCGGGGCACGCCAAGCGCGCGATGTTGGGCGTCTGGTCTTTTTTGAGACAGTTCATGTACACCAAGTTCGTGATCGTAGTGGACGAGGACGTGAATGCTCGCGACTGGAAAGATGTGATCTGGGCGATGACCACACGCATGGATCCGGCACGGGATACGGTGATGATCGAGAATACGCCGATCGATTATCTGGATTTTGCTTCACCGGTGTCTGGGCTGGGTTCGAAAATCGGTTTCGACGCCACCAACAAATGGCCGGGCGAGACCACGCGGGAATGGGGCCGGCCCATCGCGATGAGCGCGGAAGTGAAAAAACGGGTGGATGCGCTGTGGGGGGAACTGGGGCTGTGACGGCGGCGAACCGGTCGGCAGAATCTGTTTCTAATCAGCCACGTCTGTTTCCACCCGAGGGATGAATCCGATCATGCCTTATCACGTCACGATCCGGCCGAGTGGTCACGAGTTTCAGGTCGCCGAACACGAATCGGTGTTGGATGCCGCCTTGCGCGAGAAGGGCAACGTTTTGCCCTATGGTTGCCGCAACGGTAAATGCGGCTCCTGCATGGGCACGATTCTGTCCGGCGAGATCGCCTATCCAGAAGGCCGCCCGCCCGGCTTGAGCGAACGCGAACAAGCCGAAGGCAAAGCGCTGCTGTGCCAGGCCCGGCCGATGTCGGATCTGGTGATCGAAGCCCGCGAGGTCAAGACCGGCGGCGATATCGCGGTCAAGGTTCTGCCCTGCCGGGTGGAGCGGCGGGAATTGCTGGCGCCGGATGTCATGCGATTGTATCTAAAGCTGCCGAGTGCCGAGCGCCTGCAATTTCTGGCTGGCCAGTATGTGGATATTTTGCTGGCCGACGGGCGGCGGCGTAGCTTTTCCTTGGCCAATCCGCCCCACGCCGACGAATTGCTGGAACTTCATGTGCGGCGTGTATCGGAGGGATTCTTCACCGGTTACGTGTTCGACAAGATGAAGGACAAGGCGCTGCTGCGCTTTCAAGGGCCGCTGGGGACGTTTTTTCTGCGCGATGATGCGTCGCGTCCGGTCATTCTGGTCGGTGGCGGTACCGGTTTTGCACCGCTAAAGGGAATACTCGAGCACGCTTTCCACGTTGGACTGGATCGGTCTTTGCACCTGTACTGGGGTGTGCGCGCCAAGGTGGATTTATATCTGGACGAACTGCCGCGCCGGTGGGCGCAGGAGCATCCAAATTTCCGCTACACGCCGGTACTGTCGGAACCGCGCCCGGACGATGATTGGGAAGGTCGCACCGGCTGGGTACACGAAGCAGTGGCCGCCGATTATCCCGATCTGAGCGGTTACGATGTCTACATGAGCGGCCCGCCACCGATGATCGACGCGGCCAAGCCGGTGTTTGCCGCTCGCGGTTTACCGGGCGAGCGACTGTTTTACGATTCGTTCGAGTTTGCATCCCGCTAATCGTGCGGGGAGGGTCCGCGAGATCGGGCTGGAGCGGCACGTCTGCCGTGCCGCTCGAAGAGTGGAAAAGCCCAGTTTCAGGTCGCCGACGCCGGCGTCGGTGGCTGCCCCGGTCCCCGCAACTGTTGCGCCGTTTCGGTGGCGGGTAGCATCGCGCCCTGTTTTTCCTGCGGTTTGCCGACCAGCAGCCGCAATCCGGCGTGGAAGCATTGGCTGGCGTTGGTCAGTTCGTGCTGGGCTTCCAGCAGCTCGCCCAATTCCTGATAGGCGTCCGGGGAGGGCATCAACTGGATGCTGCGCTCCAAGTAATTGCGCGCCTTGGCATACTGCTGGCAACGTTTGGCCAGCCGGCCGAGCGTCAGCAGCAGGTACGGATTGTCGCCGTGTTGAACCAGCCAGCTTTCGGCGGCAGCCAGTTGCGCGGCGGCGTTGCCGCGCCCCAGCATCCCGTAGCCGACCACCAGTTTTGCGCTCCAGCGCCGGTTGATCGCCTCGCGCAGCAGGGCTTCGGCGTCGTCGATGGCTTCGAAATCGCACAGCGCGGTCGCGTAGCCGATCAAGAACGCTTCGTCCTCTTCGCGCAGCGTGGCGGGTGCCTGCTTCCACAATGCCCGCAATTTATCCAGCGAACCGCCGGCGGCGACGATGTCCAGCAGTGCTCGATAAGTTTGCTTTTGCAACTCCGCAAACGGTTCGGGGCCGAGCGCCTTTTGTTTTTGCAGTTCCGGCAACAGTTGTTGCAACGGCTCCCATGCCGCGAGCTGCTGATAGGTTTTGGCCAGCCATTGCAGGATGCCGGGATGGTGTGGGTTGAGTGCGTGCAGCGGTTCCAAAATCGGGCGCGCTTGCCCGGCTTCCCGATCATCCAGCAAAAATTCCACCCGGGTCAGTTGCACCGTCAGTTTGTCGGTATCCGGCGAATCCTCGGCTTCGCGCAAATGCAGGTCGCGGCGCCATTTGACATCGTTGAGATGATGGGCGGCGCGCGCGGCGTTCAGGTAGTGCAGGGCCGGCGTTTCGCTGTGCTCCACGCCCTTGAGGAAGGTTTTTTCCGCTGCCGCCCATTGGCCGGCCGCCATCTGCCGGCTACCCAGGTTGAATAGCCGCCGCGCTTTTTTTTGCAACCGTCGCCGGTTGGCCGCCAAAGTTTGGGCCGGCGTTCGCCATAGCCGGATCGCCAGCCGGACCAGAAAATAAAATACGATGAAAAGGAAAGCCAGAAAGATCAACAGAAATGCGAAACTGGTTTCGACGGTCCATTGGCCGATGCTGAACATGGCGTAACCGGGGTCTTGCTTGAGGCCCAGGGCTAGCCAGACCGACGCGAAAAGAGTGACGATAATGCCGACGAGCAACCTCATGGTTGGGCCTCCTTACCGGTCGCCGGCTGTTCGGCGGCCGGCGCCGGCGCTTTCTGCACGGCGCGAATGGGTTGCCGGCGGGCCATCGCCTCTCGAAAGGTTTGATTGAGGCCGGTCAGGTCCGGGATGTATGGGTTGAATTGCACGGTGCGCAGCGCCTGCAATTCGTCTCGAAAGGCGGTCGTGCGAGAATCTTGGGTATCGAAGTAGGTGTTGAGCCAGGTTTCGACGAGTTCGTGCGAATCCTGATAGGCTTGTGCGTCCCCGCGTAGCAGGGCCATCCGCATGGTTTCCAGTTCCAGCCGCAGGTTCTGGCGCAGGAAAAACTCCTCTTCCATCGCGATCAGCGGCGGCGCCTCGCTGCGTACCCGGCGAATGACCACGATGTCTCTAAACTGTTTCCAGACCGCTTCGGTCGAACGATCCCACCAAGAACGGTCGGCGTCGGCGCTGATGGCGACGTCAGCGTTCGGTTTAACCCGATCCTTGATGTCCGGTACCCCGGAATCGAGCTTTATCGGCAGAGCGCCGACCTGTTTTTGCATGTCCACCAGCTTGTGGGCCAAACTGGAGAAATCGGGAAGCTTGACGCCGCGCAAACTGCCGATTGCCTCGCCGAGCATGGTTTGTACGGAGGCTAAGGCGTTCTCGTCGACGGCTTTCAGGCGTGCCTGAGCGGTGTCCAGCGCCAGGCGGGCGGCGGGGACATTGCGTTCGAGTTTGAGTTTGGTATCGGCCAGCCGCAGCAGATAGTCCACTTCCGCCAGCGGAAAAGCGTTCACGTCGCCGCCTTTGGTCACGGCCGTCTGGAGCGCACCCAGATTTTCGGCCAATCCGGCATCGGTTAGCCGTAAATTTTTGACTTGTTCGTCCAGTTTGGCCGCGCGGCCTTGTTGTTCCCGCAATTGCGCGTCGAGTTCTTGTTGCTGTGTTTGGACGCTTGTCTTGTATGTATCTTGACTTTCTCGCAGCAGCTTCATTTCCCCTTTCAGGATTTCGTTTTCGCCCTTTTGCAATTCGATGGCGTTCTTGAGAGGTTGCACGTCGCCGGTCAAGCCGAGAATTTGGCTTTTGATATCCTGGTTTTCGGCGCGGGCCTGGTCGATGGAAGCTTTGAAGCCCTGCAACTGCTGTACTTGAGTTCTCAATGCTTGAAATTCGGGGTCGTGCTGGGCGATGGCTTGTTTGATCGCCGCGTCCAGCCGGCCGGCCTGGGCAGCCTGATTTTGTTGCCACAGGTACCAGAGATAGCCGCTGCCGCCGGCAGCGCCCAACGCCACGAGAAGCGCGAACCCTGCCAGGCCACGCCCGCTTTTGGGGGCGGCGGCAGCGGCCGCGATAGGTGCCTTGGCCGGCTCGCTGGGTTTGGGTGGCGTGACGGGCGTAGCGGTGGGAGCCGAAGCGGGTTTGGTATTCTCGCTGTCCGATTTTTTATCTGTCATGTCGCGTTACCGAACTGAACTGGTGAGAGATTTGCCGTCAGGCCAAGCAGTACGGCGGCGATGGCGTCGTCGCTGGCTTCCCTGGCGACCAGGAGTCGGCGGCAACCGAATTCTGCAGCCGTTTGTCGGATACGGGTGCCAACCATGATCAGGGGCGTGTCGCGCAAATAATCTTGCCCGGCTCCGCCTAGCATATCAAACAGATTCAGTAGACTTTCGGCGCTGGTGACCACCACCGCGCCGATTTCGCCGCGCGCCCAGCGGTCCAATAGCATCCCGACGTCCGCTGCCGGCCGCTCGCGTCGATAGACTTCGGCATGGTCCACCCGGGCACCACGAGCGGTCAGGGTTTCAGCCAGCAGGGCGCGGCCGCCTTCGCCCCGGACGATGACGATGGCCTGCCCCGCCACGCGCTGAAAGCGGGGCAACGCCAGCAATCCTTCGCTGGTAAAGTCGGATTCGGGTTGCAGGCAACGGTCGAGATCGAAACGGGCCAACATTCGAGCGGTCGCTCTGCCGATGGCGGCGATTTCCAGAAAAGGCGGGATGCCGCCGCGCTTTTGGATCGGCGGCAACGCTCGCTCCACGGCGTTGGCGCTGGTAAAGATCGCTAAATGATAATCCGCTAGCCGGTCGAAAATGGTCAACGCCGGTATCCAATCGCGCGGTTCGCCGATCGATAAGGCGGGGCAACGGATGGCGATGCCGCCGTAACGTTCGATCAGGTGGCAGAGCGGGCCGGCCTGATGTTCCGGCCGGGTGACCAGCACGCCCAATCCGTTCAGGGCAAAACCGCTTTCGCCCGGCTGCGAGAAAGGCGTTGGAGGCAAGGGCGGTTGCATGGTTCAGTGCGATTCGAGCAGTCGCCGCAAGATGGCGCCGGCGCCGCGCCCGAGCAGATCCTCGGCCAAGGTCGTGCCGAGCGCCGCCGCCGCATTTGCCGGACCGCGAATCTCGCCCGTCACGATCCGGCTGCCATCGGGTTCGCCGACGAGGCCGCGCAGCCACAATTCCTCGCCTTTCAATACGGCGTAACCGGCGATGGGTACTTGGCAACCGCCCTGCAAGCGGGCGTTGAAAGCCCGTTCTGCCGCGACCCGAATGCGAGTGGGGGGGTCGTCGAGCGCCGCGACCAATTCGCGCGTTCTCGCGTCGTCCAGCCGGCATTCCACGCCGATGGCGCCCTGGCCGATGGCCGGCAAGCTGCGCTCCGGTTCCAACACGCTGGCGATGCGGTTGGCCAGCCCCAGGCGTTTGAGGCCGGCGGCGGCCAGGATGATGGCGTCGTAGTCACCGGCGTCCAGTTTGGCCAGCCGGCTGTTGACGTTGCCGCGCAGGCTGCGGATTTCCCAATCGGGATAGCGAGCGGCCAGTTGGCATTGGCGGCGCAGGCTGGAGGTGCCGACCGTGGCGCCGGAGGGCAACGCATCGGGTTGAAGATAATGGTTGGACACGAAGGCATCGCGCGGATCCTCGCGCGCCAGAATGGCCGTCAAGCCGAGTCCATCGGGAAAATCGACCGGCACGTCTTTCATGGAATGAACGGCGAGGTCGGCGCGGCCTTCCAATAAACCTTGCTCTAATTCTTTGACGAATAAACCTTTACCGCCCACTTTGGACAACGGGCTGTCGAGGATTTTGTCGCCGCGCGTCACCATACCGATCAGTTCGATCTGCAAGCCGGGATGCGCTCGGCGCAGCCGCTCGGCGACGTGTTCGGCCTGCCAGATGGCGAGGGCGCTTTTTCGGGTGGCGATGCGCAGGGTATTGGAGTGCATGGTTTTGGTAAGCTATGGCGTCCTTTTCAACCTAACAGAATAGTTTATGAGCGACACGCAAACCAACAAGACTTGGGGCGGACGGTTTACCGAGAGCACCGATGCTTTCGTGGCGGCGTTCACCGCTTCCGTGGAGTTCGACCGGCGCATGTACCGGCAGGACATCGACGGTTCCATCGCCCACGCCCGGATGCTGGCGCGGGTGGGTGTGCTGACGCCGGAAGATTGCGAGGCCGTCGTTCGTGGCTTGGAGGAGATTCGTGCCGACATCGAGCGCGGTGCGTTCGAGTGGTCGGTCGATCGCGAAGACGTGCACATGAACATCGAGGCGCGACTGACCGAGCGGATCGGCGACGCCGGCAAACGTTTGCATACCGGCCGCTCGCGCAACGATCAGGTCGCCACCGACATCCGCTTGTACCTGCGGGACGCCATCGACGCAATTTTGGCAGAACTCAAACGCTTGCAGAGCGGACTGGCGGAACTGGCGATGCGCGAGGCAGATACCATCATGCCCGGCTTCACTCACTTGCAGGTCGCGCAGCCGGTGACCTTCGGCCATCATCTGCTGGCTTGGTTCGAGATGCTCAAGCGCGATTGCGAGCGAATGATAGATTGCCGCAAGCGGGTCAACGTCATGCCGCTGGGCGCGGCGGCATTGGCTGGCACCAGTTACCCGCTGGATCGTCACTATACCGCGCAACTGCTCGATTTCGACGCGCCGTGCGCCAATTCGCTGGATGCGGTCAGCGATCGCGATTTCGCCATCGAATTCGCCGCCGATGCCGCGATTCTGATGACCCATCTATCGCGGATGGCCGAGGAGCTGGTGCTGTGGTCCTCGGCGCAATTCGATTTTGTCGATCTGCCGGACCGGTTTTGCACCGGCTCCTCGATCATGCCGCAGAAGAAGAACCCCGATGTGCCGGAGCTGGTACGCGGCAAGGTCGGGCGCGTCAACGGGCATTTGATCGCATTGTTGACGCTGATGAAGAGCCAGCCGTTGGCCTACAACAAGGATAATCAGGAGGACAAGGAGCCGCTGTTCGACACGGTGGATACCGTTCGCGGTTGTTTGCGCGCTTTCGCCGACATGGTTCCGGCGCTGCATCCCAAGCGCAGCAACATGCTTCGGGCCGCCCGGCGCGGTTTCGCTACCGCCACCGATTTGGCCGACTATTTGGTGCGCAAAGGCGTTCCGTTCCGCGACGCCCACGAGGTGGTCGGCAGAGCGGTCCGGTTGGGGGTGGAAACTAGCCGGGATTTGGCGGACATGACGCTGGCGGAATTGCAGCAGTTTTCGCCGCTGATCGAAAACGATGTGTTCGAGGTTTTGACCCTGGAGGGTTCGGTTGCGGCCCGCGATGTGCTGGGCGGTACCGCACCGAATCGAGTTAAAGAGGCGGCGGCGAAGGCGCAAGCTTGGGTAGCGGCGCTACGGTGAAGGCACCCCAAGACCGGTTTATCGAGCGGTGGTGATCGTTTTTCTGATCAACGGTCCCACCGTCAATCCCTGCACTAAAATCGAGAACAGCACCACAAGATAGGTAAGCGCCAGCACTACTTGGCGTTCCGGCTCCGGTGGCAACGACAACGCCAGCGCCACGGAAATGCCGCCGCGCAACCCACCCCAGGTCATGATCTTCACGGCATGAGGGGTGAATTCGAAGCCAAACTTGCGTTGCATGATGGTCACGGGAACCCCCACGCTGATCAGCCGGGCCGCCAAGACGAGCGGGACGATCAACAGGGATGCCAGCAAATAATCGCGTTCGAAAGTCAGGATCGCCACTTCCAAGCCGATCAATACGAACAAGACAGCGTTCAGAATCTCGTCGATCATCTCCCAGAACGTGTCCAGATGGTCGCGCGTGGTGTCGGACATGGCAAGGCGGCGGCCGTGATTGCCGATCATCAGACCGGCCACCACCATGGCGATGGGGCCCGAGACGTGCAGATGGATCGCCAAGGCATAACCGCCCAGTACCATCGCCAAGGTGATCAAAATTTCGACATCGTAGCTATCGATACTTTTGAGCAGTAGATAGGCGATATAACCGATCACCAACCCGAAGACGATCCCCCCCAGCGTTTCCTCGACGAACAAAAGAATAACGCTGCCCGCAGTGACTTCCGTGCCGCCCAGCGCAAGGCCGAGCAGAATGGCGAAAACCACGACGGCAATCCCATCGTTGAACAGCGATTCGCCGGCGATTTTGATTTCGAGACCTTTCGGTGCGCCGGCGGATTTCAAGATGCCGAGCACGGCGATGGGATCGGTCGGCGAGATCAAGGCGCCGAACAACAAACAGTAGAGCAGGGAAACCGGGACGCCGAGCAAGAATTCCAGAACGATCCAGGAAGCGATACCCACCAGAAAGGTGGAGACGACCACGCCGAAGGTCGCCAACACGCCGATCGGCCACTTTTTCCGGGCCAGTTCGTCTAAATCGACGTGCAACGCGCCGGCGAAGAGCAGTAGAGACAGCATGCCCTGCATCAACACCTGATTGAAATCGATGCTGGCGATGATGGCCTCGGCCCGTTGTTCGACCGGCGCGTAACCCAGTTCTCCCAGACTCATCAGCACCAGGCTCAACAGCATGGCCAACACCATGACACCGATGGTGGTAGGCAATTTGATGAAGCGGCGATTGAGATAGCTAAACAGAGCGGTGAGCGTGATCAACAGGGCGACGATATCCAACATGGCCAGTTCTCCTGGGAAGGTTGCCGGTCAGGCGGTTGGCAGGGCCAACACTCGTTTCAGCCACTCGGCGATGTCGCGGATTTCCTCCCAGCACACTTCGTGACCCATGCCGTAATCCCGCCATTCCACCCGATAGCCTAGACTTTCCAAGGATTCGGCGCTTTGTTGGCCGTAGCGCATGGGAATCACCGCATCGTAATCGCCGTGGGCCACGAAGAGCGGCGTTTGCTGGTTGGCCGGCCGCCGCTCGCCGCTCAGTTTGCTAGCCAAAGGAATATAGCAAGACAGAGCCAGGATACCCGCCAGCCGGTCGGGGTAGCGCAGCCCGGTGTGCAACGCCATCGCACCGCCTTGGGAAAAACCGGCCAACACGATGCGCCCGGCGGGTATGCCACGCTTTTTCTCGCGTTCGAGCAGGTCGTAAATCGCCCGTTCGGAAGCGTAGACGCCATCGGCATCCTCCTGGCGCGGCAGATCGATGCTCAACACGTCGTACCAAGCCCGCATCCGCATCCCACCATTGACGGTAACGGGCCGAACCGGTGCGTTGGGAAATACGAAGCGAATGTTCAATTCGGCCGGCAGGCGCAGTTCCGGTACGATGGGTTCAAAATCGCGGGCGTCGGCGCCGAGGCCGTGCATCCAGATCACGCTGGAACGGGCGGCGCCCTTGGGTTCGATTTCGACGGTGGTCAGCGGCGTTTCGGTCATGAGGCAAGTTCCGTGGCAAGCGGTCGTCGAACGGCATTACCCGCGAAGCGAGTCGGCTTGTCAAGCCGCACCGGCCAGCCGAATGCGAGTTATACTGATAATCGGTTTCGTTTCCCGCGAGGATTTGCCGAATATGCGCGAATTTCACCCCAGGCCGTTGCTAGCGTGGTGGTTGTTGGCCGCACTGTTGGCCGGTTGCGGTCAGAAAGGCCCGCTGTATTTGCCCGACAAGCAGCCCCAACCGTCACCCGCTCAGCAAAATCAAACCACGAAGCCTTGAAGCATGGATCATTTCGAATATCGCAACGGCCAACTGTACGCCGAGGATGTCCCCGTGGCCGACATCGCGGCGGCGGCCGGAACACCCTGTTACGTCTATTCCCGGGCGACCATCGAGCGACATTGGCACGCTTTCGACCGTGCGTTCGGCGAACATCCGCACTTGATCTGCTACGCGGTCAAGGCCAACGGCAATCTGGCGGTGCTGAACGCGATGGCGCGGTTGGGATCGGGTTTCGATATCGTTTCGGTCGGCGAACTGGAGCGAGTGCTCGCAGCGGGCGGCGATCCCGGCAAAGTCGTATTTTCTGGAGTCGGCAAGCGCCGCGATGAGCTGGAACGCGCGCTCGAAGCTGGCATCCACTGTTTCAACGTCGAATCCGAAGCGGAACTGGCGTTGCTGGAGCGGGTCGCCGCGGAGCGGGGTCAACGGGCGCCGGTATCGTTGCGGATCAACCCCGACGTGGA
Organism: Competibacteraceae bacterium UBA2792; assembly: GCA_002352125.1. Taxonomy (GTDB): domain Bacteria; phylum Pseudomonadota; class Gammaproteobacteria; order Competibacterales; family Competibacteraceae; genus Competibacter_A. Next base: position 26,098 of record DEHU01000033.1, read on the forward strand.
CGCCAACACCCATCCGTATATTTCCACCGGCTTGAAGCAGAACAAATTCGGCATCGACGTGGAACGGGCACTGACAATTTACGGACGGGCCGCCGCTTCGCCGCATCTGGACGTGATTGGGGTCGATTGTCACATCGGTTCGCAACTCACGCAGGTCGCGCCGTTCGTCGATGCACTGAAGCGGATATTGGCGTTGGTGGCGCGGTTGGAAGGGCAAGGGGTCCGCATCCGCCATCTCGACCTCGGCGGCGGGCTGGGTATCCGCTATCGGCACGAAGAGCCGCCGTTGCCAGCCGACCATGCCGCCGCGATCATGCGGTATTTGCGCGGTTTGCCTTATCAAATTCTGATCGAACCGGGCCGCGCCATCGTCGGCAATGCCGGTATCCTGGTGACGCGGGTAGAGCTGCTCAAGTGGGGCGAAGACAAGCATTTTGCGGTAGTCGACGCGGCGATGAACGACTTGCTGCGTCCGGCTTTGTATGCGGCCTGGCAGGCGATCATCCCGGTCGAGCCGCGAACCGGAGGCGAGTCGTGCCGGTACGATGTGGTGGGGCCGATCTGCGAAACCGGCGATTTTCTCGGCAAGGATCGGGAGTTGAACGTCGAACCGGGCGATTTGCTGGCGGTGCGCTCTGCCGGTGCCTACGGCTTCTCGATGAGTTCCAACTACAATTCCCGGCCCCGCGCCGCCGAAGTGATGGTGGACGGCGACCGGTTTCAGGTCGTGCGACGGCGGGAGACGGTGGCGGAGTTGTATGCCGGCGAGACTGTATTGCCGTAACGCCAGAAAATTTTCGAAGAGACAGCACCGATGAGCCCACATTTCACCAATCCCTCTGCGGACGAAATCCGCATCCTGTTGCAGCAGATCAAAACCATCGCTGTAGTCGGGCTTTCCGCCTCGCCGAACCGGCCCAGTTACGGCGTTTCCAAGGCATTGCAAGGATTTGGTTATCGCATTATCCCGGTCAATCCGGTCGTGTCGGACGTGCTGGGCGAGAAAGCGTATCCCAGCCTGCGCGATTTGCCGGAGCCGGTCGATCTGGTAGACGTGTTCCGCGAGTCGAGTCACGTTGCCGGAATCGTTGAAGAATGCATTGCCTTAAAGGTGCCGGCATTGTGGCTGCAAGACGGCGTGGTGGACGAAACGGCGGCGCTGCGGGCGCGCGGAGCTGGCATAACGGTGGTGATGGATCGCTGCATCTACCGGGATTACGTTCGGTTGATGCTTTGACCCGGTTCGCGATCCTGTCGTCTCCGCTCTTGTAATCATATCCTCGTACATTTCCGACCTTGCGCTTTGCCATGACCGAAAGAACTGCAGAACACCCGGTTCAACACCGCTTAAAGCTGCGCAATCTGCGCTTATCCGACTACGGCGACGTTCACGAAATCATGGAAGTCGTTTATCACAACATGGATGGAGCCTGGGGTCGGGAACAGTTCGCTTCGCAGATCGCCCGGTTTCCCGAAGGGCAAATTTGCATCGAAGACAACGGCAAAGTCGTTGCGGCTGCGCTCAGCTTGATCGTGGACTACAGCCGCTACGGCGACCGCCACACCTACTGGCAGATCATCGGCGACGGTTATCTCACCACTCACGATCCCAACGGCGATACCCTGTACGGCGTGGACATTTTCGTCCATCCCGACTACCGCGACATGCGGTTGGGCCGACGGCTGTACGACGCTCGCAAGGAACTGTGCGAGAAATTGAACTTGCGCGCTATCGTGGTCGGCGGGCGGATTCCCGGCTATGGCAAGTCTGCCCACGACATGACCCCTCAGCAGTACGTGGAACAAGTCAAGGCTAAAGAGCTGGTAGACCCGATCCTGACGTTCCAACTGGCCAACGACTTTCACGTTCGCCGCATCGTCACCGGCTATCTGCCGGACGATACCGATTCCCAAGCCTATGCGGTGCTGCTGGAGTGGCTGAACATTTACTATGAGGAAAAGGAAGTCCTGATCGGCGGACGCAAGTCGGTCGTCCGGGTCGGTGCCGTGCAGTGGCAGATGCGCCAGACCACCTCGCTGGACGATTTGTTGCAGCAGGTCGAGTACTTCGTGGATGCGGTAGCCGGCTACAAGACCGACATCGTGTTGTTTCCGGAATTTTTCAACGGCCCGCTGATGGCGCAGTTCCAACAGCGCAGCACCGCCGAGGCGGTCAGGCAGTTGGCGGAATACACCGAATCCTTGCGCGACGCGATTTTGGAGTTGGCGATAGCCTATAATGTAAACATCATTGCCGGCAGCATGCCGGAATATAGAAATGGCGCGCTGTACAACGCGGCTTTTCTGTGCCGTCGCGACGGCACATGGGACAAGCAATCCAAACTGCATATCACTCCTGACGAGCAGGCATACTGGGGGCTTCAAGGTGGTGATGCGCTCCGAGTGTTCGAGCTGGATGTCGGCAAGATCGGTATTTTGATCTGCTACGACGTGGAGTTTCCGGAACTGCCGAGGTTGCTGGCCGATCACGGAATGCAGATTTTGTTCGTCCCGTTCTGGACCGATACCAAGAATGCCTACTTGCGAGTCCGGCGCTGCGCCCAAGCGCGTGCTATCGAAAACGAGTGCTACGTGGTCATTTCCGGCAGCGTCGGCAATCTGCCAAAGGTGGAGAACATGGACATGCAGTACGCCCAGGCGGCGGTGTTCACGCCGTCGGACTTCGCGTTCCCGCACGATGCCATCGCCGCCGAGGCCACGCCGAACACCGAGATGACCCTGATCGTCGATCTCGATCTGGACAACCTGAAAGAGTTGCGCACCCACGGCAGCGTGCGCAACTTCCGCGACCGGCGGCTGGATTTGTACAAGATCGCCTGGACTGGACGGAGCTGAGCCTGCTCCGGGTTGCGGTCTCGCTCTTTGCCCTGGGTTTGTGAAGGCATCGCCATGACATTGCGATTCACCAAGATGCACGGAATCGGGAACGATTTCGTGATGATCGACGGCATCAGCCAGACCGTGGCGTTGGCCCCGGCCCAGATTCGCCGTTTGGCCGACCGCCACTTCGGCGTCGGTTGCGACCAGGTGTTGCTGGTGGAAGCACCCGACCGGCCCGACGCCGATTTTCGCTACCGCATCTTCAACGCCGATGGCGGCGAGGTGGAGCAATGCGGTAACGGTGCTCGCTGCTTCGCGCGCTTCGTGCGTGACCGGGGGCTGACCGGCAAGGACGATCTGCTCGTGTCGACTGCCGCTGGCCTGCTGCGCTTGCAGATCCGGGTGGATGGTCGAGTCGCGGTGGACATGGGCCAGCCGAAGCTAGAGCCGGCCGAAATTCCCTTTGTTGCCACCCGGCGCGCTCAACTTTATCCGATCGCCGCCGATGGTATAGAAATGGAGATCGGTGTGGTGTCGATGGGCAACCCTCATGCAGTGTTAACGGTGGACGACGTGGATCGCGCACCGGTGGCGCACTTGGGGCCGTTGCTGGAGCGACATGGTCGTTTTCCCAAGCGTACCAACGTTGGTTTCATGCAGATCGTTGCGCCGGATCACGTTCGTCTTCGGGTATTCGAGCGTGGCGTGGGCGAAACCCTGGCTTGCGGCAGCGGCGCCTGCGCGGCGGTGGTGGCGGGCCGGTTGCGAGGTTTGCTGTGGCCGAACGTCCGGGTGGAACTGGCGGGCGGCGAGCTGCACGTCCACTGGGCCGGAGAAGGCGAGGGAGTCACCATGACTGGCCCGGCAGAAACAGTTTTTGAAGGGTGGATCGAATTGTGAGCGAGGACTCGGAACCATTTGACCGTGATCGCGAAGTGGCTGCTTGGCTGCGCGACCATTCCGACTTTTTTGTCCGCCATCCCGATCTGGCGGAAACCTTGCGCGTTCCACATCCTTGCAAGCCGGCGGTATCGTTGCTGGAGTATCAGAATCACCTGCTGCGGGAGCGCGGCCAGCGGCTCCACGCTAAATTATTGGAGCTGGTGTCTATCGCTAGGAACAATGACCGGCTGGCGGAGCGGGTACAACGGCTGGCGCTGAACCTGCTCGACGCGCGCGGCGGATTGGATGAATTGCTGCACGGTATCAAGGCGATCCTGCGCGACGAATTTCAAGCCGACTGCATCGTGCTGTGCCTGGCGGAGCCGCCGCCAACGGCTGGTTTGAGCGCCGTGGAAGAGTTTTTGCGCCCGGACGTAGTGGGTTTGTTCGACGACGTGTTCCAACTCGGCCGGCCTCGGTGCGGTCGGTTGACCCCGGAACAGGCGGCGGTTCTATGTAGCCAAGACGCTTCGAACGTAGCATCGGCGGCGTTGATTCCTTTGGGCGGCGAAAGTTGGCGCGGGTTGTTGGTGGTGGGAAGTTTCGATGCCGGACGGTTTTATCCGGGTGTCGGGACCCTGTTTCTGGAACGAATCGGCGAGTTGGTCAGCCAGGCTTTGCAAGCGCGGTTGCTGGCCAGCGGTTGGCAAATCCGATCCGGCGATTCGCCCTCCGCTCGCGGTAACGGATAGACGGCGTTCAATAACCCAGCCAGTTGTCCAGTTGCGCGTGCGCTTGGTGCGCTCCGTCGCCGGTCAGCGCCGAGAAGAGCTGGGCACTGGCCCCCGGAAAATCGACGCGCAGCATTCCTTGTAGTTGCCGCAAGGCGGCCGTTGCCTTGCCTCGACTCAACTTGTCGGCTTTGGTCAGCAGTACGTGGACCGGCAATCCGCGAGCGGTGCAATAGCCCAGCAGTTGGCGATCCAGCCCGGTCGGCGGATGGCGGACATCCGTTAGCAGCAGCAGCCCGCACAGGGCCGCGCGCTCGCGCAAATACCGCTCCATCAGGGCTTGCCAATGGCGGCGAATGGCGTCGGGCACTTGGGCGTAGCCGTAGCCGGGGAGATCGACCAGATAGCGGTCCGGTTCTACCACGAAAAAATTCAGCAATTGAGTGCGGCCCGGTGTTTTGCTGGTCCGCGCCAAGCTTCGCTGGCCGGTCAGCAGGTTGAGGGCGCTGGATTTGCCGGCGTTGGAACGACCGGCGAAAGCCACTTCCCGGCCCGTATCGGGCGGCAACTGAGAGAAGGCGTTGACGCTGGTCGAAAAGCGCGCGACGCGATAGCGGTCGGTGGTCGTGGACCGCTCAATAGAGATAGGATTACTGGGGTTTCTCATTGAACTTAGGAGCCGAAACTGATATATAAAACCGCCGCTTTCGTCGTGCGAAACCCAACGAAGCAGACATCGGTACCGCTGCGGCGAAGCGAGACGCGTCTGCCGGATTGCGCCACTGTTTTCGCGCTGGCGGGCGGTCGCCTGAACCGAATACCGTCATCGTACAGGAGCCTTCTAAAAATGAAAAAATTCGTTGTGATCGCCGCGACGTGCGCACTGCTCGGTTCCGCGACCGCCGCGCTGGCCGCTGGCGACGCCACCGCCGGCAAGGCCAAATCCGCAACCTGTGCGGCTTGTCATGGCCCGGACGGCAACAGCGTCAATCCCCAGTATCCCAAACTGGCCGGACAGGGCGCCGATTACCTGCTCAAGCAGTTGCAAGATTATAAGAGCGGCGTCCGCACCAACCCGATCATGCTCGGTATGGTCGCTCCTCTAAACCCGCAGGATATGGAAGATCTGGCCGCTTATTTTGCTTCGCAGCAAGTCGCTCGCGCCGCCGCCGATCCGGCGCTGGCGCCGCAAGGCGGGGCGCTCTTCCGCGGCGGCAATTTGAACAGCGGGGTTTCGGCCTGCGCGGCCTGCCACGGCGCCACCGGAGCAGGCAATCCTGCTGCCAAGTTCCCGTCCATTGCAGCGCAACATGCCGATTATGTCCAGGCCCAGCTCAAAGCGTTTCGCGCCATGGAGCGGGCCAACGACGCTGGCCAGATGATGCGCAACATTGCCGCCAAGATGACCGATCCCGAAATCAAGGCGGTCGCGTCCTATATTCAAGGCCTGCAATAAGCCCGTCAAAGGCAGGCCGGACAGCTTGACGGATCGCGAGGGTGGCCTTACGGCCACCTTTTTTTATGCTGCTGCCGACGCCGTTTTCGCCGGGCTGTGAACGCATTCCGGCTAACTGGGTCGAACTGGCGTCCCCAACGATCTTCGAACCCATTCGTGAACGAAGCCACTGCCCGCGAAAGTTTTTCACGGCGTACCCTGGGATGGGTGTTGCTGGAATTTCTTGGTTCGATGAACCTGGCGATCACGTTGCTGGTGGTGATCGCCATCGCTTCGGTAATCGGCACGGTATTGCAGCAAAACCAACCTTATCCGGATTACGTTCTCAAGTTTGGACCGTTCTGGTTTGAGGTGTTTCGCCAGTTGGGGTTATACGATGTCTACGGGACTGGTTGGTTCATCGGCATTCTCTCTTTTTTGATTTTGTCGACCAGCGTTTGTCTTTATCGGCAAGTGCCCAACATGCTGCGGGAGATGATCCGGTTCCGCACTCAGGTTCAACTTCGTTCGCTGCGCGGCTTTCACCAGCACTCCGAATGGTTGCTGCCGGGGCGCGATCTTTCGGCGGTGCTGACGGCAGCGGCCGGCGTCTTTCGGATCCATGGCTATCGCTGTCGATCGCAAGACTACGGCGATCATTGGATCGTAGCGGCGATGAAAGGGCGCTATAACCGGTTGGGTTATCTGTTTGCTCATGCCGCAGTGGTGGTGATCGGCATCGGCGGTCTGCTGGATGGCAACTTGTGGTTGAAGCTCAAGGAATGGCGCGGCGAGGTTGCCGTCGAAACCCGCGATCTAGCCGCCCGCGATGTGCCGCCGGTCAGCCGGCTGAAACCCGGTGCGGTGCCGGCGTTTCGCGGCAACGTCATGCTGCCGGAGGGCACCGCCGCCAATTTTGTCTTTTTGCGGTTGCGAGACGGGTATCTCCTGCAAGAACTACCGTTTGCCATCGAGCTGCAGGAGTTTCGGGTGGAGTATTACGATACCGGTCAACCCAAATCGTTTGTCAGCCAAGTGCGCATCCACGACCAGGAGCACTTGGGTGATCGACCGCTGGAGGCCACCATCCAGGTCAATCACCCCCTGGTCTATCGCGGTTATGCGATCTATCAATCCGATTTCGGCGACGGTGGCTCCAAGCTGGAGTTGCAGGCTTGGCCGTTGTCGGGCATCCGCTGGGAACCGGCCGAAGTGAAAGGCGAAGTGGGTAGCGCGCTCGGGCTGACCGGGTCATCTGGATCGCTTCGTCTGGAGCTGGACGAATTCCGGTTGTTCAATCTATTGCCGGAACCCGATGCCCGGCCCGGCGACCGCAAGTTTCGCAATTTCGGCCCCAGCGTCGGTTTTAAGCTGCGCGACGCTGCTGGCGAGGCGCGAGAATATCTGAACTATTTGATGCCAGCGCAGCTCGAAGGTCGTTGGTTTTACATCAGCGGCGTGCGATCTCGGCCGGGCGATGCGTTTAGCTACCTGCACATTCCGGTGGACGCCAAGAACAGCCCCGAGCGTTTTCTGAAATTCAACGCCCGGTTGCACGACGAGAGCTGGTTGCGGAGCTTGCTGGGACGGCCCACGCTTGCCGCCGAAAATCCCGATCTTCGGCACGATTTCGATTTGGTGCGATTGAATCTGGTCGGATTGTTTATTCAGGGTGGTTTTGCTGCTGTGTCGGAGCGGGCCAAGACGGTGGTGCCGGCGGATCGATTGCAGGAAGCCACCATGCTTTATCTCAACATCTTGCGCGATACTCTGGCCTCGGTTTTCGTCGAAGTGCTACGCGAAGAAGGGGTCAACGTCGAACAAGGCATCGGCGAACGCGAAGATGCATTTTTCAGTGACGCCGTGTCCGCGTTGGAGATGTTGCCAGTTTATGGTGCACCGTTTTACCTACAACCGACCGGATTCCAACAGGTGGAGGCGTCTGGGCTGCAGGTCGCTCGCAGCGGTGGAACGGGCGTGGTTTACGTCGGCTTTTTCTTTCTGATCACCGGCATCTTCATCATGTTTTATACTTCGCATCGTCGGCTTTGGGCGTGGCTGTTGATCGAGGATGGCGCCACCCGGTTGGTTTTGGCCGGCACGGGCAACCGCCGTCAAACGGAGTTTGCCCACGAGTTCGCCGGTCTGCGAATGGATTTGACGCGACGGCTGGGTCCATCCGAGCCAGTCGCGACGGTCCCGGTAGCCGAGGTTTCACTGCCGGATGCGCCGGTGGCCATGCCGGTAGCGGGGAGCCGATCCACGACATGAGAGAGGTTTAGCAACGATGGCGGTAACGCGCGAGGCAATGCTGGAACAATGGGATCGGCCGTCTCGTTGGCGTCGGCCGACCGTCTGGGATGTGCTCTGGGGTCTGCTGGCTGCGGCAGGCTCGATCTATCTTTATTGGCTGTATCGGTCGTACATGGACGGCTACGAGGTGGCGATCCAGATCGGGAGCACCCTGGCGCTGATCGCGTGGGGATGGTATTGGAAGCCGGCCCGGCCGTTTGCCCTGGCAGTCGCGCTGTTGGCCGCGATGGCGCTGTGGCGTTACGGAGCCGATTTCGAGCTGCGCCGAAGCGATTTCCTGCTCAAGTATTTTCTGGAAAGCCAAGCGGCGTTTATGTGGATGAGCAGCTTGTACGTGCTGGCGACCGTCGCGTATTTCGCCGCACTGTTCGGCCGTTCCGAATTCGTCGGTAAAACCGCTACCGCGCTGACCTGGTGCGCAACAGCGATGGGTTTGACCGGTCTGCTGGTGCGCTGGCGAGAATCGTATTTGCTCGGCACCGACATCGGTCATATCCCGGTCAGTAACTTGTACGAAGTGTTTATCTTGTTTGCGGTGATCACCGCGCTGCTCTATCTGTTTTACGAGGATCGTCACCGTACTCGCGCGATGGGAGGGTTTGCTCTGCTGGTCATCAGCGGAGCCGTGGGGTTTCTATTGTGGTACGCCTTCGAGCGCCAGGCCCATCACATCCAGCCTTTGATCCCGGCGTTGCAGAGCTATTGGATGAAGATCCACGTACCGGCCAATTTCGTCGGCTATGGGGCCTTCGCCTTAGCGGCGATGCTGGGTGTGGCCTATCTGTTGCGCCTTGGAGCGGAAACCCGGCGCCCGGATGGTTTGTTGGTGCGAGTCCTGCCGCCGCTGGAACTGCTGGACGAGGTAATGTACAAGGCCATCGCCTTGGGTTTTGCCGCGTTTACCGTTGCCACGATCCTCGGGGCATTGTGGGCGGCCGAAGCGTGGGGTGGTTACTGGTCCTGGGACCCCAAGGAAACCTGGGCGTTGATCGTCTGGTTGAACTACGCTGCTTGGTTGCACCTGCGGCTGACCAAGGGTTGGCGTGGGGCACCGATGGCTTGGTGGGCCGTCGTTGGCTTGGTCGTGACGCTGTTCGCTTTTTTGGGCGTCAACATGTTTTTGTCCGGGTTGCATTCCTACGGCTCGCTCTAGCTAGAGTCTCGCCTCCCGTTTTTCGTCGAATCGAAGGAAGCCGTTCATGCCGAAATCGTTTTTGCGTTTGCTGCCGATCCTGTTGGCTTGCGTGTTGCCTTTTGCCGTAGCCCGGGCCGCCGATCCTGCCGCAGCACCGCCACCTTTCCAGGAGGGTAAGGATTACGTGCGGCTCCCGACTCCGGTGCCGACCTCGGTTCCTGATAAACCGGAAGTAGTCGAGCTGTTCTGGTATGGCTGTCCGCATTGCTACGATCTGGAACCGGTCGTGCGCGAGTGGCTGAAGCACAAGCCCGACAATGTGGTATTCGTGCGAATTCCGGCCTCTTTCGGCGCGAATTGGGAACCGGGTGCCCGCGCCTATTACGCTGCCGAGGCGCTGGGGGTACTGGACAAGGTACACCAACCGTTGTTCGACGCCATTCACCGGGAGAAGCGCAAGCTGGCCAGCGAGGACGAACTGGCGGCGTTCTTCGCCGAGCACGGGGTGGATCAAGACGCCTTCCGCAAGGCTTATAAATCCTTCCAGACCGAAACCCAACTGCGTCGCGGCAACCAATTGGCCCAACGCTATGGGGTGCGAGGCGTACCGGCGGTGATCGTCAACGGCCAGTACGATGTGCGCTCTCCGCGCATTTTCGAAGTGGTGGACTTTCTGCTTGCCCGGTGAGCAAATGGGGCGAGCCAAGGCGACGAATCATGACTGGGCGAAACGAGTCGCGTCGGCTGCGGTTGCTCAGCTACAACATTCAAAGCGGACTGACCACCAGTAACTATTCTCAATATCTTACCCGTAGTTGGAAGCATCTAGTGCCCGTGCCATCGCGGATGACCAACCTCGACGGCATCGCCCGGGTTTTGGCCGATTACGATATCGTGGGATTGCAGGAAGTGGACGCCGGCAGTTTGCGCAGCGGCTTTGTCAATCAGGTGAAATACTTGGCCGACGCCGCGGGGTTCAAGCACGTATTCAATCAGGCCAATCGAAAAATCGGCATGATTTCGCAACACAGTAACGCGCTGCTGAGCCGAATTCGACCCTCTGCTATCACGGAACATAAACTGCCGGGCCTGATACCGGGCCGAGGAGTGCTAGAAGTTCGCTTTGGCGGTGGCGTGGATGCCTTGCACGTATTGATCTTGCACATGGCGTTGGGCCGGCGTGGCCGGCTGCGGCAGATCGAATTTCTGGTGGAATTGGTGCGCGATTGCCGTCATGTGATCATGATGGGCGATCTTAATTGCGGTTCGGACAGCCCCGAGATGACGGCGTTGCTGGCGGCGGCACGCCTGCGCGAACCGGCTCCCGGACTCTATACCTTTCCCAGTTGGCAGCCTGACCGGCAACTGGATCACATTCTGGTGTCGCCGACGCTCGCGGTGGAACGGGTCGAGGTGCTGTATCACACTTATTCGGATCATTTGCCGATCGCGATGGAGGTGCGGTTGCCGAAAGACTTGAGTTTATCGACTCGATCCAAAAGCCGATGAGGATGCCGTAACCGGTCCCCTCGTCGCTGGTTGGCGAGAGAGAGGGGTAGAGGAAGCAGGTTTCCTTGCGGATGATGAACGATTTCTGGATTGCCATCGAACGCCGTGTCGGCGCGGTTACCGGTCAGGCTTTCACCGTTCGGCAGCGTCGGCCGGTCGGCGGCGGTTGCATCAATCGGGCTTGGCGGGCGAGCGATGGGGAGCGAAGCTATTTCGTTAAGCTTAACGAGGTTGCCGCCTCGTCGATGTTCGAGGCCGAAGCGGCGGGCTTGGCGGAGCTGGCGGCGACCGCGACCGTACGAGTACCCGAACCGATTTGCCACGGTATCGCCAAAGAACAATCCTACTTGGTGTTGGAGTATCTGCCGCTGGGCGGCGGCGGCCCGAAAACGATGGAGATGCTAGGCCATCAGTTGGCGGCGCTGCACGACCGGCCACGACCCTATTTCGGCTGGCATCGGGATAACACCATCGGTTCCACGCCTCAACCTAACGCACCTTGCGATAATTGGGTCGAGTTCTGGCGCGAGCGGCGGTTGGGTTTCCAGTTGGATTTGGCTGCCGCCAACGGCTATGGCGGCGCTTTGCAGCGCCAAGGGGATGCGTTGCGAGCGCGGCTGGATGGGCTGTTCGTCGGTTATCGGCCCACGCCAGCCTTGTTGCACGGCGATCTGTGGAGCGGCAATGCCGGTTGCACGATGAATGGCGATCCGGCGATTTTCGATCCGGCGGTCTATTACGGCGACCGCGAGACCGATTTGGCGATGACCGAATTGTTCGGCGGTTTTTCGGAGCGGTTTTACGCGGCCTATCGGGAAACGCTACCGCTCGAAGCGGGCTATCCGCAGCGGCGAACGCTCTATAACCTGTATCATATTCTTAACCATCTCAACTTGTTTGGTGGCGGCTACCGCGCTCAGGCCGAACGCATGATGACCGGCTTGCTGGCAGAGCTCGCGGGTTAAACGGATCGGTGAAAACCGGTGTTGCAAGAGTCGCTGTTTGCACAGCTACTCGCGGTTTTCGCGGCTGATGGTGAACGGCGCGAACGCTTGGCATACCGGCATCACTTCCACGCTATTCAGATTGACGTGCGCCGGCCGAGTCGCTGCCCAGTACACGATGTCGGCAATGTCTTCCGGACGGAGCGGTTGCGTGCCTTCGTAGGTCCGGGCGGCTTTGGCGTCGTCGCCCTTGAAACGCACCAGCGAAAACTCGCTTTCCGATAGCCCTGGTTCGATGTTGGTTACTCTCACCCGTGTTCCCAGTAGATCGGCGCGCAAGTTGAGCGAGAATTGTTTGACGAAAGCCTTGGTGGCCCCGTAAACGTTGCCCCCTGGGTAGGGATAGGTACCTGCCACCGAGCCGATGTTGACGATATGGCCGCGATTGCGTGTCACCATGCCGGGCAGAATGGCCCGCGTGCAATACATCAATCCCTTGATATTGGTATCTACCATGCGCTGCCAGTCTTCCATGTCGCAGCGGTGAGCCGGCTCCAGACCGAGCGCCAACCCGGCGTTGTTGACCAGCAGGTCGATCTCGGCGAACTCGGCGGGCAAGTTTGCGATGGCGGAGTTGACGGCGGCCTCATCGCGAACGTCGAGAGGAAAAGCGTGAACCGGAACGGTGGCGGCCAATTCGGCCCGCAGCGCATCCAGGCGCTCCCGCCGCCGGCCGCAGAGGATGAGGTGCCAGCCGTTGGCGGCGAACAGGCGGGCGCAGGCAGCGCCGAAGCCGGACGTGGTACCAGTGATAAACGCGATCCGAGGCATCGTCATGTTCCTCCGAATCCCCTGTCGCAAAAGGAAAGGGGAGTGTGCGTATAAGCTTTTAGTTTCCCCGCAGAATCCGCCGCTCGCTCAGATAGCCCAGCAGCCGCTCCAGGCAGGCTTCGACCGACTCCCGCTCGGTATCGAGTACCAACTCCGGCCGTTCGGGCGGCTCGTAAGGCGAATCGATGCCGGTGAAATCGCGGATGACGCCAGCGCGTGCCTTGGCGTATACCCCTTTGGGGTCGCGCTGCTCGCAGGCTTCCAGTGAGGCCTGAAGATGGACCTCGATGAAGTCTCCCTCCGCCACCAGGCTCCGGACGAGCTTTCGGTCGGCTCGAAACGGCGAGATGAAGGCAGTGATCACGATCAGTCCCGCATCGACGAACAACGTTGCCACCTCGCCGATCCGGCGAATGTTCTCGATCCGGTCTTCCCTGGTAAAGCCTAAATCTTGATTGAGGCCGTGGCGGATGTTGTCGCCATCCAGCAGGTAGCTGTGATACCCACGCTGCAACAAGCGTTGTTCCAAGGCGTTGGCCAAAGTCGATTTACCCGATCCCGACAGTCCGGTCAACCAGATCACGCACGGTCGTTGCGCCTTCTGGTTAGCCCGTTGGGTTTTGGTCACCTTGTGCTCGTGCCAGATAACGTTGCGCGACTTGTCCACCAGGGGCTGCATGACCGGTCGGACGATCATTCCCGCCCCGACTGTGGCATTGCTGACCCGATCGATGACGATAAATCCGCCAGTGCCCGGAATTTCTTCGTAGGAGTCGAACGGTACCGGCTGGTTCAACGCAAAGCGGCAATAGCCGATTTCGTTTAGCTCTAACTCGTCGGCGCGCTGGTGTTCCAGGGTGTTCACGTCGATTCGATGATGCAGCAAGGTCGGATTGGCGGGCAGCAGCCGCGTACCCAGCTTTAGGTCATATTGGCGTCCCGGTAGCATCGGCGAGTCCGCCATCCATACCACCCGGGCGTCGAATACCTCGGCGACCGGCGACAACTGGTCCGGGTGAACCAGCAAATCGCCGCGACTGACATCGATTTCGTCGGCCAAGGTCAAGGTGACCGCTTGGCCGGCGAACGCTTCGTTCAGCTCGCCGTCGAAAGTGACGATGCTTGCTACCTGGCTGCGCCGGCCCGAGGGGAGCGCTACCACCGGATCGCCTAACCGCACCATGCCGGCGGCGATGGTGCCGCAAAAACCGCGAAAATCCAGGTTCGGCCGGTTGACGTATTGCACCGGAAAACGGAAATCGCGCAGGTTGCGGTCAGCGGCGACTTCCACCTCTTCGAGCAGTTGCAATAGGGTTGGTCCCTCGTACCAAGGCATGCTGGTCGACGCTTGCACCACGTTGTCGCCGCGCAACGCCGAGACCGGCACGCAGCGCACGTCCCGCACGCCTAACTTGTCGACGAACTCCAGATAATCCTCGCGAATTCGCTCGAAGACGTTCGAGTCGAAACCGACTAAATCCATCTTGTTGATCGCCAGCACTAGATGGCGAATGCCCAGCAGCGATACGATGAAGCTGTGGCGGCGGGTCTGCACCTGTACGCCTTTGCGTGCATCCACCAGCAAAATAGCCAACTGAGCAGTCGAAGCGCCAGTGGCCATGTTGCGGGTGTACTGCTCGTGGCCGGGCGTATCGGCGATGATGAACTTGCGTTTTTCGGTGGAAAAGTAGCGGTAGGCGACATCGATGGTGATGCCTTGTTCCCGTTCCGCCTGCAAGCCATCTACCAGCAGCGCCAAATCCAGCTCTTCGCCGGTAGTGCCGTATTTGACGGTGTCGCGACGCACGGCGGCGAGCTGGTCTTCGTAGATCAACTGCGTATCGTACAGCAGCCGACCGATCAGCGTGCTCTTGCCNNTCCACGCTGCCGCAGGTGATGAAGCGCAGCAGATCCTTGTGCTCGTGGGATTCCAGATAGGCGGCAATATCTTGCTCGATCAGCGGAGAAGCGTGAGACATATCAGAAATACCCCTGCCGTTTTTTCTCTTCCATCGAACCGGCGGCGTCGTGATCGATGAGCCGGCCCTGGCGTTCCGAATGACGGGTCAACAGCATTTCCTGAATGATCTCCGGCAAAGTGGTGGCTTTGGAGCGGACGGCGCCGGTCAGGGGATAGCAGCCCAAAGTACGGAATCGCACCCACTCCAATTTCGGCGTTTCGCCCGGTTCCAGCGGCATCCGCTCGTCGTCCACCATGATCAGCGTCCCGTCCCGTTCCACCACTGGCCGTTCGGCCGCCAGATAGAGCGGTACGATGGGAATGTTTTCGATGTGGATGTATTGCCAGACATCCAGCTCGGTCCAGTTGGATAGCGGAAATACCCGGATGCTTTCCCCCTTGCGAACCCGGCCGTTATACAGATTCCACAGCTCGGGGCGCTGGTTTTTCGGATCCCAGCGATGGTTGCGGTCGCGGAAAGAATAAACCCGTTCCTTGGCGCGCGAACGTTCCTCGTCGCGGCGGGCACCGCCGAACGCCGCATCGAAGCCGTGCAGATCCAACGCTTGCTTCAACGATTGGGTTTTCATCACGTCGGTATGGACCCGCGAGCCATGGGTGAAGGGGTTGATCCCCTGACGCAAGCCCTCTTCGTTGACGTGAACGATCAATTCCAGCCCCAACCGTTTTGCCTGCTCGTCGCGGAAACGGATCATTTCCCGAAACTTCCAGGTCGTATCGACGTGCAGTAGCGGAAACGGCGGCTTGCCGGGATAAAAGGCTTTCAGCGCCAAGTGCAGCATCACCGAGGAATCCTTGCCGATCGAGTACAGCATCACCGGTTTTTCGAACTCGGCGGCCACTTCGCGGATGATGTGAATGCTCTCGGCTTCGAGCTGTTTGAGGTGTGTGGGTCTATAAAGGTCCATGCGCGCGGATTCGGGAAAGCTAAGGTCCGGCGAAATGCCGAAACGGGATTCTCGCTGAGCGAGCGGGTGAAACGTGTCGATGGTTCAATTTGCTGGCGCCAGCACGTCCAACGGTAGTTGGATCGCGTTCGAGCGTCCGAGCAGCTCCAGCAGCACCAGAGCTCGACGCTTGCCGTCTTGGCTCAGTAGTTCTCCTTCGCAGCCGGCAAACGGCCCTTCCAGAATCCGTACTGAACTGCCCGGAACGAGCGGCGGCGGGAGTGCCAGCACACCGTCTTGTTCCCCGCAAAGCCGGTGCAGCTCGGCCATCACCGTTTCCGGGACCGGTTTCGGCTCGCCGCCGAAACGCACCAGGCCGATCACGCCGCGGGTCGAACGCACTGGCCGCAAATCGTCGTGACCAGGCGTGGCTCGAAGAAAAAGGTAGCGGGGGAACATGGGCTCTACGATGTCCTGCCACTGACCGCGTAAGCGTCGCCGCGACCGTACCCGGGGCAGAAAGGTCGTGAACCCCTGACGCTCCAGTTGTTCGACCCCCTCCATTTCCCGGCGCGGTTTGCAGAACACCGCAAACCAGAGTGTGATCGGTTGATTGCTGGATCCTTCGGACACGGAATCTCCAGGAGAATACGGCAAGGCGCGCATTCTAGCGAGACCCGACCGACAAGGAAAGCGGGGTTCGATCCCAAATCGCGGCGCCTTGGCACCGTGGGCATGCCGGGCTATCATCGATCACGTCCAATTCGGATCGTATCACGTACGCTACCGCAATATTATTGCGGCCGTTCATATTTGCGGCATGCAATTTTTTTGTGGTATGCCGGTTTCTTGGCTGGTATCGTCGTGGATCGGTGCCGTGCTTGGTGATTGCGGGCCGATCGCAAAAATACATTTCAAAAACGGTTTCTACAGTTTTCGACACTAGAAAAGAGGTAAGCAGGATGTTCGATGGGTTGATGCGTAGAACGATTTGGTGCTGGCTCATTGGTTGGAGCTTGGTCGTTACTTGCAGCAACGCGACCGAACAGCAAGCCCGGCCGGAGTTGCTCATTTATTGCGGGATCACGATGGTGCGGCCAATGACCGAAATCGCGCGCGCTTTCGAACAAAAGGAGAACGTCAAAATTACCATCGCGCAGGGTGGATCGGAAGATCTTTACCAGAGCGCCAAAAAGAGTCGGCTGGGGGATTTGTACTTGCCAGGCGAGCCGACCTACCGCGCGCAGCATTTGTCCGAAGGGTTGCTCGGCGACTTTGTGACCGTGGGCTATAACCAGATGGCCATCATGGTTCGGAAAGGTAATCCAAAACAGGTCAAAGCCGATCTCAAAGAACTCTTGCGGCCGGATGTGGCGATGACGATTGGTAGCGCGGAAAGCGGCAGCGTCGGTCAGGAAACCAAGCGAATTCTGGAGTCGATTGGCCTCTATCGACAAGTGATCGATAAAGCCATCTTTCTGGCCTCTGACTCTCGCAGTCTCAACAACGCCATGAAAAAGGGCGAAGCAGACGTAATGCTAAACTGGCGCGCGACGGGGTTTTTCCCCGATAACGCCGAGGTGATCGACGTGATCGATCTAGACCCAATGCTGGCGAAGCCACAAGCTTTGATGCTGATTTTTCTAAATTTTTCTGAAAATCAAGATTTGGCCCGCCGGTTCATGGAATACGCCGCTTCCGAGGAGGGGCAGGTGGTTTTTCGCAAGCATGGCTTTCTCGATAACAAGACCGTCGTCAGATAAACGGCACGACCCTTCGTTGAATTTCAGAGTATGAAAATGGAATCGTTGCCAAAGGACGAAACCGGAGTGGTGCCTCCACTGCGTTTTCTGTGGCTGATCGGTCTGTTCTTCGTGGGCTTTATGCTCATCGTTGGTCTGAACAAATTGTTTTCTAGCTTGATCGAGGATCTGAGAGAGCAAAGCAGAAACGAACGGGCACGATTGTTCATCGGCGAAGAAATCGTGCGCAACGTTCAGGGTATCGAAAAAGATGCTTATCGGATAGCAATGGCCGTCGGCCCCTTGGCCCAAGAAAGAATCGAAAGCGAACTGCTTAAAAAGGTCGCCAAACTGGAACACGATCTTGCGGTGTTAAAAGATGGAGGAGTGGTTCGGCAGTTACTTTACCTTAATGTGGAAGGCATGGACCAGATGGTCCGCGAGGTTGCTTTTAAGCCCGATGTAGAGGACAAAGGATATGTGATGGAGATCATCGAGCTAAGCCCCCACCTCGATCAGATCAAGCTAAAGGTCAGCGAATTGATGACCATGCTCAAACTGCGCGACGAATATCAAGAGCAGCGAAACGGCGAAGGGTCGATGGCGGTTACGAGCGATATTTTGGCCTACTTCAAGCGTCTTCCTCCATTTTTTTTCCGGCTCAACGAGAATGCCAACCGGTTATTTTTTGAAAGCCAAAACCGATTGCAGAATTTGGATATCCAGTTAGCGGCCCAGCGCGATCGCTACCAGACCACCGAAATGGCTCTGATCGTGCTGGTGATTGTTTCCGCGACGAGCATCGGCATTTTTTTCGCGCGCCAGATGGCTCAATCGAACGAGAAGTTGCTGTGTGCTTGGAGCGCAATGCGCCTTGCCCGGGATGAAGCAGAGCGAGCGAGTCGCGCCAAGTCGGATTTCGTTTCGCGGATGAGCCACGAGTTGCGGACACCCCTGAATGCTATCCTCGGTTTTGCTCAGTTGTTGGGTAAGGAATCGTTGAACCCGGTGCAGCAGGGTTATTCCCGGCAAATTCATGCAGCAGGCCAGCATCTGCTGGAGTTGATCGGCGAAGTGCTGGATCTGGCGAAAATCGAAGCGGGCCGCTTGGTATTGGAGCACGTCGAGTTCGATTTGAGGCAGACGGTCGACGAGATAGTTTCTGTCACGTTAAAGCGCGCCAAGACGAAAGGATTGGAGGTCAAGGTCGTTGCGTCTTCAGAAGTGCCGTACAGAGTTAAGGGCGATCCGACCCGGTTGCGGCAGATTCTCATCAATTTGTTGGATAACGCGGTGAAGTTCACCGAGCGGGGAGAAGTGGGCATTTGGGTCGAGCCGGATTCGGAAGATGGCAAGCTGTTGTTTCGGATATGGGATACGGGGATCGGCATGGAGGAAAAGGTGATCCAAAAACTGTTCAGGCCGTTTACCCAGGCGGACGAATCCACGACCCGCAAATATGGTGGTACCGGGTTGGGATTGGTAATTTGCAAGGACTTGGTCGAAGCCATGGGAGGCAGCTTGCAAGTGGAAAGCGCTCCCGGCCGGGGAAGTCGCTTTTGGTTTTCCTTACCGCTGGAGCGCGCCGGCCGCGTGCCCGAATCGGTGGCGGCGGCCGGAATGGCATGGGTTGAGAGCGCCGAGAGGCTAGGCGATGGCGTTGTCGATGACCAACCTTCGCCGACCCCTGGTCTCCAAGGACATGTGCTGCTCGTAGAGGACAACCCGGTCAACCAGTTGGTTGCGTCCAGCATGTTGACCGCGCTCGGCACGAGTTGCGAGATCGCCAGCAACGGCGTAGAAGCTCTGGAGAAGTTGGAGCGGGAAAACTACGACATCGTGTTTATGGACGTGGAGATGCCGCTGATGGATGGTCACGCCGCAACTCGGGAAATCCGGTTGCGAGAGGGGCAACGGGGTAGCCGGCATATTCCGGTCATCGCAATGACCGCCAACGCGATGGCCGAGGATCGAAATCGCTGCATCGTCAGCGGGATGGACGACTACCTTGCCAAGCCCTACGAAATGGCCGCACTGAACGCCATTCTCCGGCGTTGGCTGCCCGAAACCACCGGCGTCTGAAAGCTGCGAAGAGGGAAAATCGACGCGTTTTGTCAGCGAACTTTCCGTTAAGCAAGCGTTCATCTGTGTCTTGCGAAATCTTATTTCTCTCTCCGGCAAATTCCCAAGAACCGATCCTTGCTTTTGTATGAAATCCATACTGCACGTACGTTGTTGCCCGGCCAAGCCCGGCAGGCTATTTGGACTTTGGTTGATCTTCGCGCTGGCTATGTTGTTGGTTGCTGCGCTGGCCCGAGCGGAATCTCGGGTCGCTTTGGTGATCGGCAATGGTGCTTACCAGGAAGCGCCCCTGAAAAACCCCGTCAACGACGCGCGAGACATGGCCACGAAGTTGCGAGAACTCGGCTTTCAGGTCATCGACCGCTTCGACGCCGATCGTCAAACCATGCGCCAAGCGCTGCGCGAATTCGAGCAGCGGCTACGCCAACAGCGTGGCGTCGGATTATTTTATTATGCCGGCCACGGTGTCCAACTCAAAGGTCAAAACTATCTGATCCCCGTCGGGGTCGATATCCGTCAAGAATTTGAGGTGCCGGACGAAGCGTTGGATGCCGATGCCGTACTGCGGGCGATGGAATCGGCCGGCAACGAACTCAACATCGTGATTTTGGATGCCTGCCGCAACAATCCCTTCACTCGTAGCCTCGGGTCGGCCGGCCCGGGCTTGGCCCGAATGGATGGTCCGGCCGGAACCTTCATCGCCTACGCCACGGCGCCAGGCGCGATATCGCAAGATGGAAACGAGGGTCGCAACAGTCCCTATACACGCTATCTGTTGGCCGCCATGAGCACGCCGGGACTCGGTCTCGAACAGGTATTTAAGCGGGTGTTGGTAGCGGTGGAACGGGAAACCGGCGGCGCCCAAATTCCTTGGGTGGCGTCTTCGCTGCGGGGCGATTTTTTCTTCCGCCCTCCGGAGGCGACCCCAAATTTATCTGCGTCATCGCCGATGGTCAACCCGCTCGCTTCGGGAGCGGCGGCCAGCCAGCAACCTGGGGAATCGCCGTCGGCTGCCGCGCTCCCGGTGCCTGTTCGGCCACCGGCTGACGGCCCGCTGCCGGACCAGCCAGGCGCTGCATCGCTGGAGCCTAGCATGATGGATTTACCGTCCGGCGGTTTTGCCATCGCTCGCCATCCCGTCACCACCGGAGCGTATCGGCGGTTTGCCGAAGCGGCCGGCCGAGCTGCACCACAATCTTCGCCGGATGCAGAAAACGGTACGTCGGCGCAGGTAACTTGGAGGGAAGCGATGGATTACGCCGTTTGGCTATCGCGGCAAACCGGCCGAACTTACCGGCTGCCGACCGAGGCAGAATGGGAATATGCTTCTCGGGCCGGCACCGGTAATCGAGATTTCGCCGATCAGGGGCGGGAATGGACCTGTTCGGAGTACCGGCAGGTATACGAAGGGCAGGAACAACGCTGTGCGAGCGGGCTGCCGGAAGCGGTAGCGATTCGTGGCAGCTCTTGGCGCGCGGGAGCGGACCCGCTCAGCGATGATCTGGGATTCCGGCTGGTGCGGGAACCGTGAGCGGACCGCCTCGGTGCTGGAATTTCTCGGCTCAGTCCTGTCCCACCACCACCAATCCTTTGGGTTGGCTAGCGAAGTAGGCGGCCAGATCGGCAACATCCTGGGCTGACAGGGGTGTAGCCATACCTTTCATGACCGGGTTTTTGCGTGCGCCGGTCTGGTAATCTTGCAAGACCTTGTGCAGATAGTCTTCGTGTTGTCCGGCCAGCCGCGGATAGAGCGGGATGTTGCCGTTGCCGTCGGGACCGTGGCAAGCCGCGCAGGCCGCGCTTTTGGTCTTGCCGGCGGCGGCGTTGCCCCGGATCGGATTGGGTTCCGTCGCCGGCTTGAAGCCGGCCAGGTAAGCGGCGATATCTTGCATGTCCTGCTCGTTCAGCGAGAACGCATTGGCGTGCATGGTCGGATGCTGGCGCTCACCGGCTTGGTAGGCTTTAAGCGCGGCGACGACGTAATCGGGATGCTGGCCACCTAGCCGGGGCACGCGGTAAGTGGGGTAGGCGTTGGTGTAGCCTGGAATGGCGTGACAGCCAGTGCAAGTCATAAATTTGGCTTTGCCGGCGGCCGGATCGCCGGCGGCCTGGGCGGCCCCAGCCAAAACGCCGAAAAGCATCAGGATCGCGGACTGTCGCAACACGAATCGAATCATGGGAACCTCTCTGGCAGCATAAATTAAAATGTATTGCGCGGATACAGTGTGAACGCGCTTGCGGAAGCAGTGATAAAGACTAAGCTATCGCGGCTTTTTTACAAGCCGGAACACGCAAGGTCCCTTCGCCGGTTAAAATTGCCTTAAAATTTTCGGCGGCCCCGGCGATTTTTGTCGATCGTTTGGCCCCCTTTTCTGCCTCGTGGAGTGTCACATGCCCGATTATCGCTCTCGCACCACCACCCATGGTCGCAACATGGCTGGCGCCCGCGCGCTTTGGCGGGCCACCGGCGTCAGGGATGGCGATTTCGGCAAGCCGGTCATCGCGGTCGCTAACTCGTTCACCCAATTCGTGCCTGGCCACGTTCATCTCAAGGATTTGGGCCAATTGGTGGCGCGCGAGATCGAACGGGCCGGCGGCATCGCCAAAGAGTTCAACACCATCGCGGTGGACGACGGTATTGCCATGGGTCACGGCGGGATGTTGTATTCGCTACCTTCGCGCGAGCTGATCGCCGATTCGGTCGAGTACATGGCCAACGCCCACTGCGCCGATGCCCTGGTCTGCATTTCCAACTGCGACAAAATCACCCCCGGCATGTTGATGGCGGCCATGCGGCTCGACATTCCGGCCATCTTTGTCTCCGGCGGGCCGATGGAGGCGGGCAAAACCCGGCTGGCGGTGCACAAGCTCGATCTGGTGGATGCCATGGTCGCCGCCGCCGATGAGCGGATCGACGACGCCACGGTGGCCGAGTACGAGCGTTCCGCTTGTCCCACTTGCGGTTCCTGTTCGGGCATGTTCACCGCCAACTCCATGAATTGTCTAACCGAGGCGCTGGGATTGAGCCTGCCCGGCAACGGTTCCTTGCTGGCCACCCACGCCGACCGCCGGGAACTGTTTTTGGAAGCGGGCCGGCGCATCGTCGAATTGACCAAGCGCTACTACGAGGAGGAAGACGCTTCGGTGTCGCCGCGCGGTATCGCCAGTTTCGAAGCCTTCGAAAACGCCATGAGCCTCGACATCGCGATGGGTGGTTCCACCAACACCGTGCTGCACTTGCTGGCGGCGGCGCGAGAGGGCGGAGTGGAATTTACCATGGGCGATATCGACCGGCTGTCGCGCCGGGTGCCAAATCTGTGCAAGGTGGCCCCCGCCACTCAAAAGTATCACATGGAAGATGTTCACCGGGCCGGTGGCGTGATGGCGATCCTCGGCGAACTGGATCGCGCCGGCTTGCTGCATCGCCAGGTGCGCACCGTGCACAGCGAAACGTTGGGCGAGGCGCTCGACCATTGGGACATCGCCCGCGCCAGCTCCTGGGACGAAGCCCGCCTCCGCTATTCGGCCGGACCGGCAGGCGTTCCAACCCAAGAAGCGTTCAGTCAAGATACCCGCTGGCCCAGCCTGGATCTGGATCGGGAGGGCGGTTGCATCCGGAATCGGGCGCACGCCTATTCGCAGGATGGTGGCTTGGCGGTGCTATACGGCAACTTGGCCGAAGAAGGCTGCATCGTCAAAACTGCCGGCGTGGACGAGAGTATCCTGGTATTCCAGGGACCGGCGCGGGTCATGGAAAGCCAGGAGGAAGCGGTCGAAGCGATCCTGCGTGGACGCATCCGGCCAGGCGACGTGGTGCTGATCCGCTACGAAGGACCCAAGGGCGGGCCGGGGATGCAGGAGATGCTGTATCCGACCAGCTACCTTAAATCCAAAGGCTTGGGCAAAGCGTGCGCCTTGATTACCGACGGCCGTTTTTCCGGCGGTACTTCTGGCTTATCTATCGGCCACGTTTCGCCCGAAGCGGCGGAGGGTGGCGCCATCGCCTTGGTGGAGGAGGGCGATCTAGTTCAGATCGACATCCCCGAGCGCCGCATCCAGTTGGCCGTTTCCGAGGCCGAGCTGCAACGACGCCGTGCGGCGATGGTTGCGCGTGGCGCGATAGCTTGGAAGCCGGCGGACCGGCGGCGGCCGGTGTCGGCGGCATTGCGCGCCTACGCTGCCATGACCACCAGCGCCTCGCGCGGCGCGGTGCGGGACGTGACCCAAGTGGAACGTTGAGCAATCGTTTGAATAACCTTAAAAAAAGGCCGAAAACCGTGCCGTCGAACGGCCAATCGGAGATCGGGCAGCATCGGCGAGCGAACGGCGGGGTGCCGTCCGGTTCGGCGGCTCCAAAAAAACGGGGAGATAAGCCATGAATCAGGCTGACGGGCGGGATAACCATCGCCTCATGTTGGTCAATCATCTGAAGCTGATCGAAGATTTGTGGCAGAAACTGTACTACGTCAAGTGGAATGCAAAGTCGTTTGCCATGCTGGCGCGCTTGGCGCAGGACATGGTGCAGTTCGCGCAAAACTACGGCAACGATCAATTTCTCAATCTCGTTTCGCAGTTAGAACACCACGTCAAAAGTTGTCTGTCGACCGAGAAGGTTCCGCAAGAGTCGGATCGGCAACGATTAACGGCGCTCGTCGATGCGTTGCGGCACGGATTGATGGCCGGCAGCGCCGGTCACGGCGGCGTGGCCGAAGAGCCTCGGACCCGGCCACGTTTGGCACCGTTGCCGGAGATTTTTGTGATCGCTGCCGAGGAAAAATTATCCTTGGCGGCGAAGCTGGAAGGTTCCGGTTATCGGGTACGGCATATCACCAGCTTGACTGATGCCGAACAACGGTTGCACGAGCGGATGCCTGGGGCGATCATCCTCGACGTGGATTTTCCCGAAGGCTCGAAACAGGCGTTGGACCTGATCGTCGATTTGCGCGCCCAAATCAACTTGCGTTCCCTCCTCCTGGTCTTGGCCGAGCGTAACGATATGGCAGCGCGGCTGGACGCAGTGCGCGCCGGTAGCGTGGCGTATTTTGGCAAGCCTTTCGACAACGACGATTTGGTGGGCGGATTGGCGGAACTGCTGCTGCCTCAAACCTCCCAGAACTATTATCGGGTCCTGATCGTCAACGACCGGCCGACCGAAGCCTGGGAGATGGCTGGCGCGCTGGAAGAGCAGGGCATCACGCCGCGAGTCGTCATTCAACCGATGCAAGTGCTACAGGATATTCACCGTTTTCGGCCGGATTTGTTGCTGATCGATTTGGACATCAAAGAAATCAGCGGTGCGGAACTGGCCCAGGTGATCGCCCAACATCGGGAGTGCGACTTTTTGCCGATGATCCTGCTGTGCTTCCAAGCGGATACCGCGCATTACCTGGCGAATCTGAACGTACCGGGTGCCAGCTTGCTGGTCAAACCAGTGCCGACCAGTTATCTGTGCTGGGAGGTCAAGCAGCGATTGCGCCGGGCGCGCGCGATGCGCGTCAAGCTCGGCATGCTGAGCGACAACGATGCGGTCAGCGGTTTCTACAACCGCCGGCGGTACATGATGCTATTGGAGCAGGCGCTCGAAACCCTCGGCTTGCGCACCCAGTCATTGGCCGTAATGTTCGTCATGATGGATAACCTGCGCTCCATTCGAGATACCGCTGGGGTGGCGACGGCCGACGAAGTGATTGGACAAGCCGCTAACCGCCTGCGACAAATTTTGGGCCAGGATCAGCAGGTAGCGCGGTTCGGTGACGCCATTTTTACGATATTGGTCCCGAACCTGATCGGCGAGCCGCTGATGAAGTTCGCCCGGCGCATCCGCGATGCGCTGGAGACCGGCTTTTACAAAGTAGGCGAGCACGCTTTGCTGCTGCGAATCAACGTCGGTGTCGCGGTCGCCACCGATCGTAGCCAGGATCATCTGATGCTGATCCAACGGGCCGATTCGGCCTGCGGCCAAGCGCGGGAGGCGAAGAGCGAGCGCATTTTCGTGTACCAGAACACGCTGTTGGTCAATCGCGCGCAGGAAATTTCTTCCCGGACGCAGATGCTGGAGCAGGTGCGCGAGATCATCGAGCACGAGCGGCTCTGGCTGGTGTTCCAGCCCATCGCCAGCATGCGCGGCGACGTCAACGAACGTTACGAAGTGCTCCTCCGGTTGCGCGATAAGGAAGGACAGGAAATCGTGCCGGGGGGCGCGTTTGGCGTGATCCACAACCATCAGCTTGGCCTGACGCTGGATCGTTGGATCATCGAGCATTCCTTGGAAATGCTGGGGCAGCGGCAGCCGGCGACCACGCTGTTCATCAAAGTGTTGCCGGTAACGCTGCAGGATCGAACGCTAAACGGCTGGCTGCGCGAGCGGCTGGAACAATTCGGCGTGGAAGCGCATCGCATCGTGTTCCAGGTGGCGGAGTCGACTGCCGAGCGCGGCCTGCGCGACATGTTCGGGTTCCTGGGCGGCATCAAGCTGCTGGGCTGCGGATTTTGCCTGGATCGCTTTGGTCGAGGTGCGGACTCTTTGGGATTGCTCAAAAATCTGGGCGCCGATTACGTCAAACTGGACATGTATTTCGTCAACGGGCTGGCCAAGGATCCCGACAAGCAGGCTCAACTTCAGGAGTTGGTGCAGAATCTGGAGGCGTTGGGCGCCGCCACGATCATCGGCGGAGTGGAAGATGTTAAAACGATGCCGATCCTGTGGTCGTTGGGAGTCGATCTGATCCAGGGGTTTTTCTTGCAGCACCCTTACCGCGAAATGAGCTACGATTTTTCCGGCGCGGCGTTTTGAACGCTTTCGCGTCAGTTTTTTGCCGCGCTCAGCAAGGCGGCATAGCCGTCTCGGTAACTGGGATAACGAAATCGAAAACCACTGGCCCGCAAGCGAGCGTTGCGACAGCGTTTGCTGGCCCGGAAACGCAGCGCGGTGTTGCCGTCTGTCTTGGCGCCAGGTTTGAGCGGAGAGCGTGGCGCTGGGGGCGGTGCCGGCACGCCCAGTTGATCGGCCAGCCAGCACAGGACTTCGTCCAGCGGCGCCGGCTCGTCGTCGACGGCAACGTACAATCGCTCGGGGTTTGGCAGTTCGATCAGATGTTCCAGTACCCGGGCGCAGTCGTCGCGATGGATGCGGTTGGTGTAGANNTGCCATCGCGAACGCCGTCGATCAAACGGGTGCGACCCGAGCCGTAAATTCCACCGAAGCGAACGGCGATGGCAGGCCAGGGGCTGTCCCACATGAATTGTTCGCCAGCGCGGATACAGCGACCGCTAAAGCTGGCAGCTTCGGCCGGCGAATTTTCGTCCACCCACTCGCCTTGATGTTGGGCGTAAACCGATGTGCTGGAAGTAAACAGCAACCGCCGGGGCCGTTGATCGTCTTGGCGCAAGGCGTGCAGCAGATTGCGAACGCCGGTCGCGTAGGCGGCCCGGTAGTGAGCTTCGTCGAAGCCGGCGGCGGCAGCGCTGTAGACGACGTAGTCCAGAGCCGGCGGCAGCCGGGTCAGAGTGGCGGGATCGGTGAGGTCGGCAGCCAACGGCTGGATGACTGGTGGCAAGTCGGTGGGCTGGCGTTTCAGGCCCCAAACCTCGTGCCCGGCCGCGTGCAGGTTCCGGCCTAGAACGGTGCCGACATCGCCACAGCCGGCGATCAGAATCCTTGCCATGTCAAAACCCTCGTCGAATTGAATCGTTGTGTTGGAAAGATAAAGCGAGCGATGAGTCCACTGGAATTCGCCCGACGCGTGCTGGCGTGGTTTGACGCGCACGGTCGCAAGCGGTTGCCCTGGAAAGAGAACCCCACGCCATATCGGGTGTGGGTATCGGAGATCATGCTCCAGCAAACCCAGGTTGCGACGGTGATTCCCTATTATCGACGGTTCGTGGAACGATTTCCCGACGTACAAGCGTTGGCGGCCGCTGATCTGGACGAAGTGTTAACGATTTGGGCGGGATTGGGTTACTACGCCCGCGCCCGCCACTTGCACCAGGCCGCACGGATCGTGCGGGATCGTCATGATGGGAAAATGCCGTTGGACGTGGCGGCGCTACAGAATTTACCGGGCATCGGCCGATCCACGGCGGGGGCGGTTCTGGCTTTGGCATCTGGTCAGCGCCAACCGATTCTGGATGGTAATGTCAAGCGGTTGCTGGCGCGGTTCGCGGCGGTCGAAGGGTGGCCGGGCCAGCGGCAAGTGCTGGCGGCATTGTGGGAATTGGCGGAACGCTACACGCCTGTGGAGCGGGTGGCGGATTACACCCAAGCGATCATGGATCTCGGTGCACTGATTTGCGCGCCGCGCCGGCCGCGTTGCGAAATGTGCCCGCTGGCCGAGGGTTGCATCGCTCATGCACGGGGGCAGGAAGCAGCCTATCCGACGCCCAAGCCGCATCGCGATCTGCCGGTGCGCGCCACGCGGATGGTGTTGCTGCGCGGGGCGAATGGCGAAGTGTTGCTGGAACGCCGGCCGCCGGTTGGTATCTGGGGTGGACTGTGGAGTTTGCCCGAATGCCCTTTGGATATAGAAGTCGCGGATTGGTGCCGGGAACGTTTGGGGTTGACGGCCGTGGTCGAGGCGCCCTGGAAGGTACTGCGGCACAGTTTTAGCCATTTTCATCTGGATTTTACCCCGATCCCGGCGGTGGTGACTGGGCCGGCTGGAGTGGCGATGGAAGCGGGGCGGTTTGTTTGGTATAACACCGGTCAACTCGAAAATCTTGGAATACCCGCGCCGGTACGGTTGCTGCTGACGGCGTTGGCAAGCAAACAGTCGAACGATTAGGAATCAGCGATGGCCCAAATGGTGAAATGCGTCAAGCTCGGCGTCGAGGCCGAAGGTTTGGACCGGCCGCCCTATCCGGGCGAGCTGGGCAAGCGAATTTTTGAAAACGTGTCCAAGCAGGCTTGGCAGCAGTGGCTACGGCAACAGACGATGTTGATCAACGAGTATCGGCTGACGCCATTCGAGCCCAAGGCCCGCCAGTTTTTGGAAGAACAAATGGCGCAGTTCTTCTTTGGGGCTGGCTCGGCGTTACCGGAAGACTACGTTCCGCCCAAAGCGTGAGCGCGCTTGACGCGAACCTCGCGAGTTGTTTAAATGCGCGTCTCTCGCGAAACGCGAGTTCTGGCCAGGTAGCTCAGTTGGTAGAGCAGCGGACTGAAAATCCGCGTGTCGATGGTTCGATTCCGTCCCTGGCCACCAGATTCAACTGCTTACGCATCACTTCAGCGCCCTGAGCTTCGAGTGGCGCAGATTCGGCGCAGCAATTTTTGCCGCATGCTCGGCAAGATGCTTCGGGGCCGTGTTCACGTAGCGTTGCATCATCGCTGGCGCTCGCCACCCTCCCAATCCCTGCAATACGTGCAGCGGCGTCCCGGCTTGGATATGCCAGCTTGCCCATGTCCACCTATGCCGCAGGTCGCGAAAGCGCATTTTCGCCGGCCCGCACCTCGCCAAAGCCTTATGCCATGCCGCCGTGTTGGCGCGAGTGGCCGGACGACCCCTGTAGGCGAAAGCGTACTTGGGATTTTTCCAAGCTGCGCGCGGATCGTTGCGAGTGTTGGCGGTGGACCCTCGCAAGATCATGCCAGAGCCACACGAAATGTTGGTGTCGTTCTTTCCGGAGGTCGGCGGGGTAGGGAACTCGTTGCCGGTGGGCGATGAAGCGATGCGGGTGGCGATGGCGATTCAGGCGTTGCCACCAAAGGATCGCGCCTCGCTGTCGAAGATTGTCGATGCGTTGGTTCAACAAGCAGGTGATGACCATGCGGATTGCGGGTAGCGTGCTCTTGGCGCTGGCCGTTGTGGGAATGCCCGCTTCGGCCGAAACCCTCGCCGGCCGGGTAGTGGGCGTGACCGACGGCGACAGCCTCACCTTGCTGGTGAACGGCCGCGAGCAGATGAAGGTGCGGCTGGCCGAAATCGACGCGCCCGAGCGTGATCAGCCGTTCGGACAGCGCAGCAAGCAAAGCTTGTCGGAGTTGATCTATAACCGCCTGGTGACCGTAGAAGTGCGGGACCGCGACGACTACGGCCGCACGGTTGGCGTGGTGTGGGCCGGCGACCGGAACGTCGATGCGGAGCAGGTTCGGCGGGGTATGGCGTGGGTGTACCGTCAGTACGCGAAGACCGGCGACTTGTACCGGTTGGAGGCGGAAGCGAAACAGGCCCGGCGCGGGCTGTGGGCGGATGCCGACCCGATTCCACCTTGGGCGTGGCGGCACAGCGGGCACGAAGGGGCTGCCGAGAAACCGGCTCCGCCGCGTCCGGCGATGGCGTTAACCTGCGGGAGCAAGCGCCGCTGCGGTGAAATGGCCAACTGCGAGGAAGCGCGGTATTTCCTGACCATCTGCGGAGTGAAGTCCTTGGATGGAGACGGAGACGGCCGGCCGTGCAACACTCTGTGCCGGTAGTAGTGTCGATTTGTGTAGGACCGCTTGGCGCTACGGTGATCGGTGCGGGTTTTCTTGAAGCTTGCGCCGGTGCAGACTCTGCAAGAAACTGATTTATTTGCCTTATATCGAGTGGCGGAGCCTGAAAATCCGCGTATCGATGGTTCGATTCTATTCCTGGTCACCCGATAAGACAGGGGACGACCAACTCCTCAAGCCGAAAACAGCCCGGTGGAAAGATAGCGATCGCCCCGGTCGCAGATGATGCACACCACGACGCCTTCATCTAAGGTTTCTGCCAACTTGGCCGCCGCCGCTATGGCGCCGCCGCTGCTTA